>NZ_JBVKAI010000005.1:0-336007 GCF_055639495.1 Streptomyces sp. NPDC039424 | reverse complement strand
GCTGAACCCGAGCCGGTGGCCGAGATCGAGGCTGAGACCGAGCCGGAGCCTGCAGCCAAGGCCGAGCCGGAGCCGGTGGCCGAGATCGAGGCTGAGCCCGAGCCGGTGGCCGAGATCGAGGCTGAGCCCGAGCCGGAGCCTGCAGCCAAGGCCGAGCCGGAGCCGGTGGCCGAGGTCGAGACAGCCCCCGAGCCTGAGCCCACCCCCGAGCCCGCGCCCGCCGCCGAGCAGGAACCTGCCGCAGAAGCAGAGGCAGAGGCCGAGCCCGCCGCCAAGGCGGAAGCGGAGCCGGTAGCCGAGGCGGAGCCCGCCCCCGAGCCCGAGCCGGTCACCGAGCCGGAGCCTGCGGCCAAGGCCGAGCCCGAGCCGGTAGCGGAGGTCGAGGCAGCCCCCGAGCCTGAGCCCACCCCCGAGCCCGCGCCCGCCGCAGAAGCAGCGCCCGAGGCGGAGCCGGAGCCGCAGGCCGAGGTGTCCTCGGAACCGGAGTCGGAGACGGACCCGGAGCCGGTCAGTGAACCGGCATCCGAGCCGGTGGCCGCCGAGGCGGACGAGCCCGCGGCCGCCGACGGCGAGGAAGCCCCACAGGGGCCACCCGCACCCGACGACGAAAGCCGCACGGGTGGTGCGGGTGGGAACGAAAAGGCCGAAGGCGAAGCCGAGGCCGCCAAGCCCGCAACCCCCCTCACCCGACTCAAGACCCGCGCCCCCGGCCTGGTCACCGCCTACAAGGCAGCCGCTACCACCCTCAAGAAAACCGACCTCACCGGCACCCGAGCGAAGCTCTACCTCGTCCTCGACCGCTCCGCGAGCATGCGCCCGTACTACAAGGACGGCTCCACCCAGGCCCTGGCCGAACAGACCCTCGCCCTCGCCGCCCACCTCGACCCCGAGGCCACGGTCCCCGTCGTCTTCTTCTCCACAGAAGTGGACGGCACCGGCGAACTCACCCTCCCCGACCACGAGAACAAGATCGACGACCTGCACGCAGGGCTCGGCCGCATGGGCCGCACCAGCTACCACGCAGCCGTCGAAGCCGTACTCGCCCTCCACGAGAAGTCCCCCGACCCCACCGCCCCCGCCCTGGTGGTCTTCCAGACGGACGGCGCCCCCGACGCCAAGACCCCCGCCACCCAGTCCCTCACCGCCGCCGCGAAGAAGCACCCCTCCGTCTTCTTCTCCTTCGTGGCCTTCGGCGAGCACGACAACAAGGCCTTCGACTACCTCCGCAAACTGAAGACCGACAACACGTCCTTCTTCCACGCGGGCCCGACCCCCCGCGAGCTCACCGACACCGAGCTCTACGAGGGCGTACTGGCCACCTGGCGCCCGTAAGCCCCGCCACTCTCCCCCCGGGGGGTGGACCAGCGGCCCCGCGCCGCCGGTCCACCCCCCGAAACGCATGTGAGTCGATCTTCGGCGGCCCAGTAGGATTTCGACTTATGGCGGCCACTGGATCCGAGAAGCAGGGTGGAAAGGCGTACTACGTCTCCACCCCCATCTATTACGTAAACGACGCTCCTCACCTGGGCCACGCCTATACGACCGTCGCAGGCGACGTGCTCACCCGCTGGCACCGTCAGCGCGGCGAGAAGGTGTGGTACCTCACCGGCACGGACGAGCACGGTCAGAAGATCATGCGCACGGCCGACGCGAACGGGGTCACCCCGCAGGCGTGGGCCGACAAGCTCGTCACCGAGGCCTGGAAGCCCCTGTGGGAGCACCTGGAGATCGCGAACGACGACTTCATCCGCACCACGCAGAAGCGGCACACCGACCGCGTCCAGGAGTTCGTACAGGACCTGTACGACAAGGGCGAGATCTACAAGGGCGGCTACGAGGGCCCGTACTGCGTCGGCTGCGAGGAATACAAGCTGCCGGGCGAGCTGCTCGACGGCGAAGGCGAATTCGCAGGTCAGAAGCTCTGCCCCATCCACAAGAAGCCGGTGGAGATCCTCAGCGAGGAGAACTACTTCTTCAAGCTGAGCGAGTACGGCGAGAAGCTCCTCGCCCACTACGAGGCGAACCCCGGCTTCATCCAGCCCGAGTCCGCGCGCAACGAGGTCGTGAACTTCGTCCGCCAGGGCCTTCAGGACCTCTCCATCTCCCGCTCGACCTTCGACTGGGGCATCCCGATCCCCTGGGACGCCAAGCACGTGATCTACGTGTGGGTCGACGCGCTGCTGAACTACGCCACGGCGGTCGGCTACAACGAGAACCAGGAGAAGTTCGAGGCCACCTTCCCGGCCGACGTCCACTTGGTCGGCAAGGACATCCTGCGCTTCCACGCGGTGATCTGGCCCGCCATGCTGATGGCGCAGGGCCTCCCGCTGCCCGGCAAGATCGCCGCCAACGGCTGGCTGATGGTCGGCGGCGAGAAGATGTCGAAGTCGAACCTGACCGGCATCAAGCCGCAGGACCTGACCACCCACTTCGGGGTGGACGCCTACCGCTGGTACTTCCTGCGCGCGATCGCCTTCGGCCAGGACGGCTCCTTCTCCTGGGAGGACTTCTCCGCCCGGTACACGAGCGAGCTGGCGAACGACTACGGCAACCTGGCCTCCCGGGTCGCCGCGATGGTCGGCAAGTACTTCGGCGGCGCTCTCCCCGAGGCCACGGCCGTCGGCGAGGCGGAGAAGGCGGTCCACGAGGGCCTCGCCAAGGCCGTCGCGGAGGCCGACCGGAAGATCGGCGACGAGCTGGACTTCCAGGGCGGCATCCTGGCCGTCTTCGACTTCGTCAAGCAGGTCAACGGCTACCTCACCGAGCAGGAGCCGTGGAAGGTCGCCAAGGACACCTCGGAAGAGGGCCAGGCCCGCCTCGCCACGATCCTCTACACGGCAGCGGAAGCCCTCCGCGCGGTAGCCGTCCTCCTCAACCCGGTCATGCCGGAGACCTCCCAAAAGCTCTGGGACTCCCTCGGCGCGGAAGCCTCCCTCGGCGCCCTGGCGAACCAGAAGGTCCAGAACGCCGGCGAATGGGGCCAGCTCCCGCCCACCTCCACGGTCACCAAGGGCGCGGTCCTCTTCCCCCGTCTGGAGGAGAAGCCGACCACGTAGGGCGTACCCCTTGTGCGCAGAGGCCCGGAAACACTCCGTTTCCGGGCCTCTGCGTGTTCGCAAGCGCCGATCGGGAGGCGTGAACGTTTCCCCCTTACCCGAACGAGTGAACCATTCCCTCCACAGAACACCCGGCGGGGCACTCCGGCCCGACAGACATGGAGAAAGCTGATGAGTTTCAACAACTTCTTCCCCGGCCGGGGCACTCTGCTGGAGGAGACCTACCTGGAAGACCAGGCTGAGGGGGCAGCCAGGGGCGAGGCCAAAGCCATCCTTCGCTTCCTCGAAGTACGCGGCATCTCCGTCCCCAAGGAGGCCCGGGACCGCATCGCCGACTGCACCGACCTCGACCTCCTCAACCGCTGGCTGGACCGGACGCCCCACGCGAAGAGCGTCGACGACCTCTTCGCCGAGGACGCGGGGCCCACCGCGGACCGGACCGAAGCCTGACCCCCGGGGCGATCATGATCGACGATCCGGACGCTTCGCCGGAACTACTCGACCTGCGACTTCCGTGCCGGACTGGAGGACCTGAGACAACAAGGCTCCCTCTCCCTCCGGGACATGGCCCGCATCCGGGCCGAGCAGCGGTGACCGGGCCCCGGGCGGATGCCACGGGGCCCGGATCCGCTAGTTCAGCACCCCGGCACCCGTCGTGGTAGCCAGCGACGTCGGCAGGTTCTTCGCGGACGTCTCCAGGCCGGCGGTGAGCGACGGTGTCCAGTTGACGGTGGTCTTCAGCTTCTTGGAGTTCGCGGCGTTGTAGGCGGCGACGAGGTCGGTGGACGTGCCGTTGACGAGGTTGCCGCCGCCGGTGACGGAGCCGGTGCCGTCGCCGCTGAGGAGCTTGGAGACCTTCTGGCCGGACGGGATCTTCCAGTAGTTGTCCTCGGCGACGACCTGGGCCTTGGCCCGGGAGTTGATGCTGTACTGCAGCACGTAGCCGTTGACGGTCGCGGTGTCGTAGAGGTTGTTGTAGATGTGCACCTGGCCGATCCGGGCCAGCGGCGCGCGCTGCACGATGCCCTTCCACACGTTGTGGTGGATGGAGACGTGCAGCTTGCCGGTGCTGTCGGTGTCGCTGCTGCCGATGAGCATGGTCTTGTCGTGGTTGGTGAACTGGTTGCGCTCGACGGTCACCAGGTCCGAGCCCTTGGTGATGTCGAGGGCGCCGTCGTGGATCTGGTACTCACGCCCGAAGTACTTGGCGTTGGCGGTGTCGAAGTGGGGCGCGTCGGTGAAGGTGTTGTGGTCCGCCCAGACGTGGGTCGCCCCGCGCAGGGTGACGGAGTCGTAGTTGGAGTTCCAGTTGCCGTCGTCGCCGTCGGTCGGGTCCCACTGCGGGAAGCAGTCCTCGGTGGCGGCGAAGGTGAGGTTGCGGACGATGACGTTGTCCACGCTCTGGATCTGGAGCATGCCGCCGGTGATCCCGGCCTTGGTGCCCGGCACGCCGACGAGGGTGGTGTTGGCCGGCACCTTGAAGGTGACGTTCTTGGCCTGCTTGGTCTGGGCGGCGGCCCGGGCCTTCTCCTGGGTGCCGGAGGGCAGCTTGGAGCGGCCGTAGGTGGCGGGGTCGAACGCCTTCAGATAGGCCGAGAGGGAGTAGCCGGTGCCCGACGCGTAGTCGGCGCAGGTCAGCTTCTTGCCGGAGTCGTCCGTGTTGGCGTCGATGGTGCCCTTGACCTTGATGATCCGGGGCGTGGTGTCGGAGGCGGAGCCCAGCGCCTTCACGAGCTGCGCGCGGGTGGAGACGGTGAAGGTGTGCGCCGAGTCGGCCTTCGCCCCACCGGTCGTGCCCGTGCCGGAGGACGCCCAGCCGTCCTTGGCGGCGAGCGTCTGGTGGTACAGGTCGGCCGTCCCGGCGTTCGCGTTCATCACGAGGACACCGGCGCCGACACCGGCGGCCACGACGGCGGCGGAGACGACGAGGGTGCGCCGCTTGCGGAGCGACCGGCGGTGGGAGGCAGAGGCCACGGTGGAATCCTTACGCGGTTGTGGGACACGTGCTGTTCGCGCAGCGCCGGTGAAGGCGCTTACGACTCGTCAGTGGCCGCCGCGCGGGGGAAGGTTGCCGTGGTTCACCGGAAACTTTCCTCGGCTACGGAGATCACGGCCCGCGGTTCGGGAATGTGTCCCCGGTGAACCTCCCGAACCTCACCGAACCCCACCTCCGCCTCCTCGCCGATGTCCTCGACGTGGACGTGCCCGCCCCGCTGGCCCTGGCCGGCGGGTACGCGCTCCAGGCCCACGGCCTGCTGGAGCGACCGCACGCGAACGTCGACCTGGCGACGGAGAGCACCGAGCCGATGGACCGGATCGCGGGCGCCCTCGGCGAGGCGCTGACCGCCCGGGGCCGCGAGGTGACCCTCCGGGACACGGATCCCCTCTCCGCCCACCTGTCCGTGACGGACCCGCAGACCGGCAGCCCGGCCCACGCCTTGGCTCTCGCCCTGCACAAGGAGACCTTCTGGAGTCCGCCCGTCCTGACGCCGTACGGCCCGACGCTCTGTCTGGAGGACGCGGTGGGCACCAAGATCCGCGCCCTGTACGACCGGGGCCTGGCCGTCGACCTGATCGACGCGAGGGCGGCGTCGGCCCGCTTCACCCACCCCGACCTGGAGGAACTGGCCCGACGCCACGCCAGGGACGAATTCGACCTGCTCACCCTTCAGGGCCGCCTGGAGGGCGGTGACTACTACCCGGACGCGGTGTTCACGGCGTACGGCCTGGCCGAGGAGGAGATCGCGGACCTGCGCGGCTGGGCGCTGGAGTGGTCGACGGACATCGCCGAGCGGCTGCTGGAGGAGGGGGCGTCGCCGGACGAGCCGGGGGACTGAGCGGGGTCCGCCGTGAGCCCCAGCGCCGTGCGGGCGGCACGCACATGCCGGAGCCCCTCGCGGGCCGTCCGCGTCGCCTCCTCGTACTCCGCCACCGTGCGCGCCGCGGCCAGCTGGATCCGGGCCGCGCGGTGGCACTCCACCGCCTCCGTCAGCGCGCGCCCCGCGCTCTCGTCCGCGCCCGCCCAGGTCCGCGCGTCCGGCGGGGCGAGGCTTCCGCCCAGCCGTACGAGCCAGTGGTTGGCCTCCGCCTCCGCGTCCAGGTCGGAGGGGGGACGGGTACGGCGCAGCAGTGCCGAGAGCGTGAGCATGAGTCCCATGGCGGTGCTTCCTCCCTTGTCATCTCTCATGACAAGGGAGGTCGCTGTGGGGCACCGTCGGGGTCGCTGTGCGTCTGCGGTGAACCTGCTCGGCGAGGCGGGACCGTCAGCTCGACGACGCCGACGGCGACGCGGATGCCGTGGGCCGTGGGCCGCCCTGGCCGTCGTTGGTCGCGGCCGGGTCGACGCCCAGGGTGAGGTGGGCGCGGACGCCGTGGGCGATGTTCTTCCGGTGGTACTTGAGGTAGAGCAGGCCGCCCGCGTGGCCGTTGTCCGGGTAGATGGTGTCCTCGTCGAGGGTGGTGCGGGTCGCCGTGTTGGTGGAGTACGGCTCCACCGTCTCGGTCAGCAGCACCGACTTCTCGTCGAAGAACAGCTGGCCCGTGTGGCAGGTGTGGCCGCCCTCGTAGCCGGCGTCCGTCCACTCTCCGTCCACGTGGACCTTGACGTGGATGTGGACGCAGCGGCCCTGGTACCAGCCCGGGAAGATGGTCTTGAAGGTGACGTGTCCGTGCCTGTCCGTCCGCCAGGTGCCGCGCAGGTAGCGGTCGTCGTCGGTGGGCTCCTGGTGTCCGCCGCCTCCGCCGGGACCGCCGGTCGGGGGCTCGCCGGTCGGGGTGCCGGAGGGCGGCTCGCCGGTGGGGCCGCCGCCGCCTGAGCCGCTGCCGCTCGACTCGTAGCCCGAGTAGACGCCGACCGCGCTGCAGTGCCAGATGTCGACGGCCGCGTTCCTGAGGGGCTTGCAGGTCTCGGAGTCGATGACCTTGAGGGTGAGGGTCAGGGGGATGCCCTCCTGGTCCTCGGTGACGTCCTGGCGGATCTTGTCGGCGTCGATGTAGTACGGGCCCTCGACCAGCTCCGAGGTGAGCGTGTAGCAGGCGTCCTCGGCCGTGGCGTCCGTGGTCGCCGCGGTCGCCTCGTCGGCCGAGGCGTTCACCGTCAGAGTGCCGGCGATGCCCACCGCGGTCACCGCCGCGCCACCGGCCACCAGGACGGTACGGCGGGCCAGGTTCCGCTTGTCTTCGGGTGCTTGGTTGTCCGTCATGGGCGGCGAAGCTAGGGACGGACCCTGTCAGCGGGCTGAGAAAACGGCACCGATTCGTCATGCGCATGGAGAAGGGCTCGAAACCGACGCCGGTTTCGAGCCCTTCCTGCCCGCCTGTGCCTTACCGCCTCGCGGTGTTACTTCGGCTGCGGCTTGCGCACCTGCAAGTGCAGCTCCTTCAGCCGCGCCTCCTCCAGCTCCGTCGGCGCGCCCATCATCAGGTCCTGGGCGTTGCCGTTGAGCGGGAAGGCGATGGTCTCGCGGATGTTCGGCTCGTCGGCGAGCAGCATCACGATGCGGTCGACGCCGGGGGCGATACCGCCGTGCGGCGGGGCGCCGAAGCGGAAGGCGCGCAGCATGCCGGCGAACTTCTCCTCCACGGTCTCGCGGTCGTAGCCCGCGATCTCGAAGGCCTTGAGCATGATCTCCGGCTCGTGGTTCCGGATCGCGCCGGAGGACAGCTCGACACCGTTGCAGACGATGTCGTACTGCCAGCCCAGGATGTCCAGCGGGTCCTGGGTCTCCAGGGCCTCCAGGCCGCCCTGCGGCATGGAGAAGGGGTTGTGCGAGAAGTCGATCGCGCCGGTCTCCTCGTCCTTCTCGTACATCGGGAAGTCGACGATCCAGCAGAACCGGAAGACGCCCTCCTCGAAGTGCCCGGCGCGCTTGGCGGCCTCGACCCGGACCGCGCCCATGATCTTGGAGACCTCGTCGAACTCGCCCGCGCCGAAGAAGACCGCGTGACCGGCGGCCAGCGACAGGCGCTTGGTCAGCTCGGCGACGTTCTCCTCGGTGAGGAACTTCGCGATCGGGCCGGTCAGCGAACCGTCCTCGGCCACGCGCACCCAGGCCAGGCCCTTGGCGCCCAGCGAGACGGCGAAGTCGCCGAGCTGGTCGAAGAACTTGCGGGGCTGGTCCTGGACGGCCGGGACCGGCAGCGCACGCACGTGCTTGCCCGCGAAGGCCTTGAACTCCGAGCCCTCGAAGACGTCGGTGATGTCGACGAGCTCCAGCTGGGCGCGCAGGTCCGGCTTGTCGGAGCCGTACTTCAGCATCGCCTCGCGGAACGGGATGCGCGGGAACGGGGACGTCACGTGACGGCCGTTGCCGAACTCCTCGAACAGCTCGGTCATCAGCTGCTCGATGGGCCGGAAGACGTCCTCCTGCTCCACGAAGCTCATCTCGACGTCGAGCTGGTAGAACTCGCCCGGCGAGCGGTCCGCGCGGGCGTCCTCGTCACGGAAGCAGGGCGCGATCTGGAAGTAGCGGTCGAAGCCGGAGATCATCAGCAGCTGCTTGAACTGCTGCGGCGCCTGCGGGAGCGCGTAGAACTTGCCCGGGTTCAGCCGGGAGGGGACCACGAAGTCGCGGGCGCCCTCGGGCGAGGTGGCGGACAGGATCGGCGTCGCCATCTCGTTGAAGCCCAGCGCCGTCATCTTGTGCCGGATCGCCGAGATGACCGCCGTACGCAGCATGATGTTGCGGTGCATGCGCTCGCGGCGCAGGTCCAGGAAGCGGTACTCCAGGCGCCGCTCCTCGTTGACCCCGTCCTCGGTGTTGATCGTGAAGGGGAGCGGGGCGGCGGCGCCCAGCAGCTCGACCTCGCCGACCTCGACCTCGATCTCGCCGGTGGGCAGGTCCGGGTTCACGTTGTCGGCGCCGCGGGAGACGACCTTGCCGTCGACGCGGACGGTCGACTCCTTGGAGACCTTGTCCAGGGCCTCGTACGCGGGCGTGCCCGGGCGGGCGACGAGCTGCGTGATGCCGTAGTGGTCGCGCAGATCGATGAAGAGGATGCCGCCCAGGTCGCGCCGATTGTGCAGCCAGCCACTCAGCCGGACGTCGGTGCCGACGTCAGAGGCGCGGAGCTCGCCGCAGGTGTGGGACCTGTACCGATGCATCGTCGTTCATCCAGCCTTCGCGGATCGGGGAGTCGTTTCACGTGAAACTCCCCCCAAGCGTACCGGGCACCCCAAGATCGGCTCTCCGTCATTACGGGGCCGTCGATCAGGGGCGCGCGTGCCGGTGTCTGAGCTCGTGTACGACCCCGGAGACTGCCGCGGTCAGCGGAACCGACAGCAGCATGCCGAGGATCCCGGCGACGGACGCCCCGGCGGTGATCGCCAGCAGCACGGCCGCCGGATGCATCTGGACGGTGCGGCTCTGGATCACCGGCTGGAGCACATGTCCCTCCAGCACCTGCACGGCGAGGACGACGCCCAGCGCCCACAGGGCGATGACGAACCCGCGGTCGGCGAGCGCGACCAGCACGGCCACCGCGCCTGAGATGAAGGCGCCGAGATAGGGGATGTAGGCGCCGACGAAGACGAGCGCGCCGAGGCCGACCGCGCCGGGCACGCTGAGGACGAGCAGTCCGACGGTGATGCAGGTGGCGTCGATGAGCGCGATCAGAGTGGTGCCGCGCATGAACCCCTCGACGGCCTCGTAGGCGCGCCGGGCCATGGCCTCCAGGGTGTCGGCGGTGCCGCCGGGGGCCACGGAGCGCAGGGTCTCGACGGCCCGGTTGGAGTCGCGCAGGGAGAAGAAGACGAGCAGCAGGGCCAGGACGGCCATGGCGAGGCTCTCGGCGACCACGCTGACCCCGCTGATGACGTTGGAGGCGGCCGTCCCGCCGAACTTGCGCAGCAGTTCGCCGGAGTGCGAGGCGAGGTCGTCCAGGGAGGTCCCGGCCGCTCCGAAGTGCCGGGCGACGCTCTTCGCGGCCTGTTTGAGGGAGGAGACGATCTGGCCGCCGTTGTCGATCAGCGCGGCGACGACGATGTACACGGCGCCGCCGACCACGGCCACCACCGCGACGCAGGTGAGCCCGGCCGCCAGCGACCGGTGCACCCCGACCCGGACGAGCCGCCGGTGCAGCGGCCCGAGCAGCGCGGTGCCCAGCAGCGCGAGCAGCACGGGGATCACGGCCGTACGCAGCTCCACGCACAGCCGGATGCCGATCCACACGGCCCCCGAGACCAGCAGGATCACCGCACACCAGGCGGCGAGCCGGCGGACCGGGTCGGGGAGCGGGACCGGCGGCGGAGGCATGCGCTCATGGCACCACGCTCCGGGGAAGGGCGCCCACCGGGGCGCGCCACGGGGGTGACACCCGGCTTCGGGTGTCACCCCCGGTCGCGATGGTCCGCCGGTCAGCCCTGCGGGCCGCTCTCCGTCATGCCGTGCACGGCCGGGATCGTGCCCAGTCGGCCCTTCTGGAAGTCCTCGAAGGCCTGCTGGAGTTCGTCACGGGTGTTCATGACGAACGGGCCGTAGTGCGCCATGGGCTCCCGGATGGGCTGCCCGCCGAGGAGGACGACCTCGAAGTCCGGCGTGTGGGAGTCCTGCTTCTCGTCCGCGCGGACGGTCAGCGAGGAGCCGCTGCCGAAGACCGCGGTCTGGCCCAGGTGGACCGGACGGCGCTCGGCGCCCACCGAGCCCCGGCCCGCGAGGACGTACGCCAGGCCGTTGAAGTCCTCCCGCCAGGGCAGGGTGATCTCCGCGCCCGGCGCCAGCGTCGCGTGGATCATGGTGATCGGCGTGTGCGTGATACCGGGACCGGCGTGGCCGTCCAGTTCACCGGCGATGACGCGGAGCAGGGCGCCGCCGTCGGGGGACGTCAGCAGCTGGACGTTGCCGCCCCGGATGTCCTGGTAGCGCGGGGCCATCATCTTGTCCTTGGCCGGGAGGTTCACCCACAGCTGCAGCCCGTGGAAGAGGCCGCCGGACATGACGAGGGACTCCGGCGGGGCCTCGATGTGCAGCAGGCCCGAGCCCGCGGTCATCCACTGGGTGTCGCCGTTGGTGATGGTGCCGCCGCCGCCGTGGCTGTCCTGGTGGTCGAAGGTCCCGTCGATGATGTAGGTGACGGTCTCGAAGCCGCGGTGCGGGTGCCAGGGGGTGCCCTTCGGCTCTCCCGGCGCGTAGTCCACCTCGCCCATCTGGTCCATCATGATGAACGGGTCGAGGTGGCGGTAGTTGATCCCGGCGAACGCCCGGCGCACCGGGAAGCCCTCACCCTCGAAACCGCTCGGCGCGGTCGTGACGGCCAGCACGGGACGTGCCACCGCCTCTGCGGGCGCGGTCACACGGGGCAGCGTCAGCGGGTTCTCGACGGTCACTGCAGGCATGTCGGTACCTCCTTGTGCGGCCAGTTTAGTTGAGCATTGAACTTTCTGCCACCAGTAACAGAGAAAGCCCGGAGGGAATTCCCCTCCGGGCCGTCCCAGGTGGCCGGTCACCGGAACAGGGCCGCCACCGCCACCCCCACGAACGCCAGGCCGGCCAGCAGCCCCGGGATCCCGAGCAGCAGGAAGAACAGCACGCCCCCGACCAGCTGTCCCCTCGTACCGCGGCCGATCTTGACCGTCCCCTCCGGGTCCTCGGGGTCGTACAGGATCTCGACCTGCCTCGCACCGCCCTCCGGCCCCGTGCGCTCGCGCGACTCACCGCGCGCGTCGACGTAGGAGTACACGTGGTACGTCACCGCGTCCTCGCCGCGGCCCCTTGTGTACGAGCGCCGCAGACGCCCCTGCACCACTGTCCCCCGGCGGCGCAGCACGAGCGCGTCACGCGCCCACCGCCGGCCGCCCAGCAGGCCCATCAGCCCGCAGCCGAGCGCCAGGGGACTCAGCAGCCAGAGATGGAAGGCCAGGTCGTCCGCGCCGCGAACCGCCAGCGCGAGGGCCATCAGCGCGTATACGGTCACCGCGGCCCACCACAGTCGGCGGTCCCGGTCCGGCCGGCGGGATTGCGCCGGCTCCACGGAGACCAGCGCCGCGCCGTCCGGGCGCGGCTCGTCCGCGTCGCGCACCGGCAGCGCCCGCCGCACCGCCTCGGCGAACTCGCGTACGGCCGGGGCACTTCGGGATCTGACGGCGTACGTCACGGGGCCCGGCTCGGCGCCGGTCAGGACGAGCGTCAGCTCGCGCCCCTTGCGGCCGCCCGCCTCCACCCGTTCGATCGCCGACACGGGTATCCGGCGGCGCACTCCCGCCGTGTCCAGCAGCACCGCGCCGGACTGCAGACGGGCACTCGCCCGGCCCCGCCCGCGCAGGACCGGCGGCGAACCGTCACCCATACATGCGGCGCATCGCGAACTCCACCATCTGCTCGACCGCCTTCGCGTCGAAGACCATGCGGTGCTCGCCCTCCATGTCGAGGACGAAGCCGTAGCCGGTCGGCAGCAGGTCGATCACCTCGGAGCCGGTGATGACGAAGTACTTGGACTCCTTGCCCGCGTACCGGCGCAGCTCCTTGAGGGAGGTGAACATCGGGATCACCGGCTGCTGGGTGTTGTGCAGGGCGAGGAAGCCCGGGTTGTCGCCGCGCGGGCAGTACACCTTGGAGGTGGCGAAGACCTGCTGGAAGTCCTCGGCGGCCAGCTGCCCGGTGGTGAAGGCGCGCACCGCGTCCGCGAGCGAGGGCGGGGACGGCTCCGGGTAGAGCGGCGGCTGCTGGCCGTATCCGCCGACACCGCCGGGCTGCTGCGGCGGGGCGTACTGCTGCTGAGCGGCGCCACCGTCCATGGGCTGGCCGTATCCATACATGAGCGCAAGCGTACCGAGACACCCCGCCCGGCATCAGGGCCGTCAAGGGTTCTCGAGCTGTTTCCGAGCGCGGGTACGTAGACCCTTCTCACACTTGACCGGCAGGGGTTGCTTGTTATTACCGACGGGTAGCATCATCGTAGCTACTTGTTGGTACGTGAACCAGATGCGAGGAGACAGTGCCTCGCCGAGTCCTATACGGAGTACGGAGCCGTCACCATGGGGCACTACAAGTCGAACCTCCGCGACATCGAGTTCAACCTCTTCGAAGTACTCGGCCGGGACAAGCTCTACGGCACCGGGCCGTTCGAGGAGATGGACACGGACACCGCCAAGAGCGTTCTCGAGGAGCTGACCCGCCTCGCGGAGAACGAGCTGGCCGAGTCCTTCGCGGACGCCGACCGCAACCCGCCGGTCTTCGACCCGGAGACCAACACCGCGCCGGTCCCGGCCTCCTTCAAGAAGAGCTACAAAGCCTTCATGGACTCGGAGTACTGGCGCCTGGGCCTGCCCGAGGGGATCGGCGGCACGACGGCTCCCCCGTCCCTGATCTGGTCGTACGCGGAGCTGATCCTCGGCTCGAACCCGGCCGTGTGGATGTACTCCTCCGGCCCGGCGTTCGCCGGGATCCTCTACGACGAGGGCAACGACGTCCAGAAGAAGATCGCGCAGATCGCCGTGGAGCGGACCTGGGGCTCCACCATGGTGCTCACCGAGCCCGACGCGGGCTCCGACGTGGGCGCCGGCCGCACCAAGGCGATCCAGCAGGAGGACGGCTCCTGGCACATCGAGGGCGTCAAGCGCTTCATCACCTCCGGTGAGCACGACATGGAGGAGAACATCCTCCACTACGTGCTGGCGCGCCCCGAGGGTGCCGGCCCCGGCACCAAGGGCCTGTCCCTCTTCCTCGTCCCGAAGTACCTGTTCGACTTCGAGACCGGCGAGCTGGGCGAGCGCAACGGCGTCTACGCCACCAACGTCGAGCACAAGATGGGCCTGAAGGCCTCCAACACCTGCGAGATGACCTTCGGCGACCGCCACCCGGCCAAGGGCTGGCTGATCGGCGACAAGCACGACGGCATCCGCCAGATGTTCCGCATCATCGAGTTCGCGCGGATGATGGTCGGCACGAAGGCGATCTCGACGCTGTCGACGGGCTACCTCAACGCGCTGGAGTACGCCAAGGAGCGCGTCCAGGGTCCCGACCTGGCGAACTTCATGGACAAGACCGCGCCCAAGGTCACCATCACCCACCACCCGGACGTGCGCCGCTCCCTGATCACCCAGAAGGCGTACGCCGAGGGCATGCGCGCCCTCGTCCTCTACACCGCCTCGGTCCAGGACGCGATAGCCGTCAAGGAGGCGGCCGGCGAGGACGCCTCCACCGAGCACGCCCTCAACGACCTGCTCCTGCCGATCGTCAAGGGCTACGGCTCCGAGAAGGGCTACGAGCAGCTCGCCCAGTCGCTGCAGACCTTCGGCGGCTCCGGCTTCCTGCAGGAGTACCCGATCGAGCAGTACATCCGCGACGCCAAGATCGACACCCTGTACGAGGGCACCACCGCGATCCAGGGCCAGGACTTCTTCTTCCGGAAGATCGTCCGCAACCAGGGCGCGGCGCTCAACTCCCTCGCCGAGGACATCAAGAAGTTCCTGGCGCTCGGCACCGGCGGCGAGGGGCTGGCGGGCGCCCGCGAGCACCTCGCCAAGGCCGCCGTCGAGCTGGAGGCCATCGTCGGCCTCATGCTCACCGACCTCGCGGCCACCGAGCAGGACGTCAAGAACATCTACAAGGTGGGCCTGAACACCACCCGCCTGCTGCTGGCCTCCGGTGACGTCATCGTCGGCTACCTGCTGCTCAAGGGTGCCGCGATCGCCGCCGAGAAGCTGGAGACGGCGTCGGCCAAGGACCAGGCCTTCTACACCGGCAAGATCGCGGCGGCGAAGTTCTTCGCGGCCAACGTCCTGCCGGGCGTCACCCTGGCCCGCAAGGTGGCCGAGGGCGTCGACCTGGACCTGATGGAGCTGGACGAGGCCGCGTTCTGATCCGGTCGCACCACCTCTGACGAGTCGCACGAGGGCCCGCTCCCGGTAAGGGGGAGCGGGCCCTCGTACGTCGTTAAAGTGAAGACATGAGCGCAGCAGCCCGCTTCGACCGCGGCCACACCGACGACCTGATGTCCTTCCTCGCGGCGAGCCCGTCGCCGTACCACGCCGTGGCGAACGCCGCCGAGCGGCTGGAGAAGGCCGGTTTCAGGCAGGTCTCGGAGACGGAGGCCTGGGACGCGGAGTCGTCAGCGGCTTCCGCCACGGGGAGCGGCGGCAAGTACGTGCTGCGCGGCGGCGCGATCGTGGCCTGGTACGTCCCTGAGGGCGCCGCCACCCACACGCCGTTCCGGATCATCGGCGCGCACACCGACTCGCCCAACCTGCGCGTCAAGCCGCAGCCGGACAGCGGGGCGCACGGCTGGCGCCAGGTCGCCGTGGAGATCTACGGCGGGCCGCTGCTGAACTCCTGGCTCGACCGCGACCTGGGGCTGGCCGGACGGCTGACGCTGCGGGACGGCTCGTCCCGCCTGGTGAACATCGACCGGCCGCTGCTGCGGGTGCCCCAACTGGCCATCCACCTCGACCGGTCGGTGACCGCCGAGGGGCTCAAGCTGGACAAGCAGCGGCATCTGCAGCCGGTCTGGGGCCTGGGCAACGACGTGCGCGACGGCGACCTGATCGCCTTCCTGGAGGAGGAGTGCGGGCTGCCGGCGGGCGAGGTGGCCGGCTGGGACCTGATGACGCACTCGGTGGAGCGGCCCGCCTACCTCGGCCGCGACCGGGAGCTGATGGCGGGGCCGCGCATGGACAACCTGCTGTCCGTGCACGCGGGCGTGGCGGCCCTGGCCGCCGTCGCCGCCTCCGGAGAGCCGCTGCCGAGCATCCCGGTGCTGGCCGCCTTCGACCACGAGGAGAACGGCTCCCAGTCGGACACCGGCGCGGACGGCCCGCTGCTCGGCACCGTGCTGGAGCGCTCGGTGTTCGCGCGCGGCGGCTCCTACGAGGACCGGGCACGCGCCTTCGCCGGCACCGTCTGTCTCTCCTCCGACACCGGCCACGCCGTCCACCCCAACTACGCGGAGCGGCACGACCCGACGCACCACCCGCGCGTCAACGGCGGCCCCATCCTCAAGGTCAACGTCAACAACCGGTACGCGACGGACGGTTCGGGCCGCGCCGTGTGGGCCGCCGCCTGCGAGAAGGCGGGCGTGCCCTTCCAGTCCTTCGTCTCCAACAACTCCATGCCCTGCGGCACCACGATCGGCCCGATCACCGCGGCCCGCCACGGCATCCGCACCGTCGACATCGGCGTGGCGATCCTGTCGATGCACAGCGCACGGGAACTGTGCGGCGCGGACGACCCGCATCTGCTGGCGAACTCGCTGGTGGCGTTCCTGGAGGGGTAGTCCACGGCCGGCGCACCCCCGGCGGAACGTCCCTTCACCGCATAGGGGTTGACAGCGGGGGTACCCGCAGTCTCGGACCGGAACGGCCGGTCCGGACAGGAGGCGACACTCATGGGCCTCGGCGGGTGCATCATCCTCATCGCCGTGGGAGCCATCCTCACGTTCGCGACCGACTGGCAGATGGACGGGGTCAACGTCCACCTGGTCGGGTTCATCCTGATGATCGTCGGGCTGATCGGCGTCGCGACGTTCAGCAGCATCGCGCGGCGCAGGCGGGTCGTGGTGCCGCCCACGACGACCACGGTCGTCGAAGAGGAGCGGCACCACCATCACAACCCCGGCGGCTACAGCGACGGTTACGGCGTCTGACCCTCGGCCGGCTCGTCCATCCCTGCCAGCACCAGCGGCAGGCGGTCCGCCCCGCCCTCGGTGAGGCGGACCGGGACGCCCCAGTCCTGCTGGTGGACGTGGCAGGCGGGATATTCGTTGTCCGGCGCGTCATCGCACGACGCCGCCATCGCTGAGATGTGCAGGACGCCTTCCGGCACCGCGGGGTCGAGCTCCAGGGTGCGGGTCAGATCCGTGTCCGCGCCCTCTCCCTTCAGCAGCAGCCCGGGCGGGGTGGAGGAGACCAGCAGGCGGGTCGACGGGCCGTACCGCGTGTCGAGCTTCTGGCCCGTCGGCGCCTGGAAGATGACGTCGAGGCGGAGCTCGCCGGGGGCGACCTCCGTCGCGGCGCGCTGGGTGCGGTGGGCGACGGACTCCACCCGTACCGCCTCCTCGGGCAGCCGCAGCCGGGTCAGCCGGTGCCGGGCCGACTCCACGACCACGATGTCCTCGCCGACCAGCACGGCGTCACTGGGCTCGCGCAGATCGGTGGCGAGGGTGGTCACCTCGCCGGTCGCCGGGTCGTAGCGGCGCAGGGCGTGGTTGTAGGTGTCGCTGACCGCTACCGAGCCGTCGGGGAGGGCGGTCACGCCCAGCGGGTGCTGGAGCAGGGCCTGTCCGGCGGCGCCGTCGCGGTGCCCGAAGTCGAACAGACCGGTGCCGACGGCGGTGTGCACGGCGCCGTCGAGATCCACCCAGCGCAGCGCGGAGGTCTCTGAGTCGGCCAGCCACAGCCGCTCGGCGGTGGCCGCGAGACCGGACGGCTGCGCGAACCAGGCCTGGTCGCCCGGCCCGTCCACGAGGCCCTCGTTGGTCGTACCGGCCGCGACGGCGACGGTGCCCGCCTCCGGGTCGTACACCCACAGCTGGTGCACGCCCGCCATCGCGATCCACACCCGGCCGCCGAAGACCGCCACGTCCCAGGGGGAGGAGAGATCGACCTCGCGGGCCGGCCCCGAGGCCGGGGAGCCCTGCCACCACTGCTTTCCGGTACCGGCGAGGGTCGTGACCTCACCGGTGGCGAGGTCCAGGCGGCGCAGGGCGTGGTTCACGGTGTCCGCGACCACCACCGAACCGTCCGCCAGCAGCGCGAGCCCCTGCGGCTCGCTGAAGGACGCCTCCTCGGCGCTCCCGTCGGCGAACCCGCGCACACCGGAACCGATACGCCGTACGACGGTCTCGGCGTCCTCCGCCAGCTCCACCAGCTGGTGCCGGGTGGTGTCGCTCACCAGGAAGGTCCCGGCGGGCAGCAGCAGCGCCTTGCCCGGGAAGCGCAGGTCCGTCGGCTCCGGCTCCGGTGCCACGTACGGCCCGTCCCCGCGCCGCAGCGTGCCCTTCGCCTCGTGCTCCGCCTCCAGCTCCGCCACCAGCCGCTCGATGGCGTGCGCGTGCCCCTCACCGGCGTGCTGCGCGACGACGTACCCCTCCGGGTCGATCACCACGAGCGTCGGCCAGGCCCGCACCGCGTACTGCTTCCACGTCGCGAGCTCCGGGTCGTCCAGCACCGGATGCTCGACCCCGTACCGCTCCACGGCATCGACGACCGCCTGATGCTCGGCCTCGTGCACGAACTTCGGCGAGTGCACCCCGATGACGACGACGGTGTCCCGGTGCTTCTCCTCCAGCTCGCGGAGCTCGTCGAGGACGTGCAGACAGTTCACGCAACAAAATGTCCAGAAATCAACAATTACGATGCGTCCTCGCAGCTCAGCGAGGCCGAGTTCCTTGTCACCGGTGTTGATCCAGCCGCCCTTGCCGGTGAGCTCGGGGGCGCGGACGCGTGCACGCTTTGCCATGCTGCAAGCCAACCACAGCACCGGCCTCCGCTATTCCGCGCGCTCGAGCCAGGCCTTCGGCACGCTCTTCGGGATCCTGGCGGTCAGGCCGCCCTCCTTGGTGAAGGCGAGCCCCTGGCTGTAGGCGCCGCCGCCGCAGCCGTCGGACTGGAAGGTGAGCCGCACATCGGTGGCGGCGTCGATGACGGGGCGGGTGCCGCCCTCGCGGGTGACCCGGAAGCGGACCGGACCGGAGTCCGGGTCCACGTCGTCCGGCAGCGGGACTACCAGGTGGGTGATGCCTTCCTGCCGCAGTTCGCCCTTCGCGCACTCGCCCCGCGCGCACAGTTCGAAGGAGGCGCCCGCCAGGTCGCCGTACCCCTCGTGCACGAAGAACACCCCGACCTCGGAGACCACGCCGACCCCGGCGCACGGCTGGGCACCCGCGCACCCGGACACGGCCGCGAGCAGCACGGACACGCCGAGCAGCACACCTGGTCGCGCCGTGCGTCCCGCCATGTCCCGCCCCTTTCGCAAAGTAGCGGTGATCATCCCATCGGACGAGCGCCCGCGTCCCGTGCCGCTGCCCGGGGAAGCCGTAACGGCATGAGATTCCTCGTACGCGACCGGCTCCTCGGCATCGGTGACGACTACTGGATCGAGGACGAGCACGGCGCCAGGGCGTTCCTCGTCGACGGCAAGGCGATGCGGCTGCGGGACACCTTCGAACTGAAGGACACCCAGGGGCGGGTACTCATCGACATCCGCCAGAAGATGTTCGCCCTGCGGGACACGATGGCGATCGAGCGTGCCGGGGAGCCCCTGGCGACCATCCGGCGCAAGCGGCTGTCCCTGCTGCGCAACCACTACCGGGTGTCCCTGGTGGACGGCACGGAACTGGACGTCAGCGGCAAGATCCTCGACCGCGAGTTCGCCGTCGAGTACGACGGCGAACTGCTGGCGGTGATCTCGCGCCGCTGGCTGCACGTCCGGGAGACGTACGGTGTCGACGTCGTACGGGAGGACGCCGACCCGGCGCTGCTGATCGCGGTGGCGGTGTGCGTGATCCACCTGGCGGAGAAGGAGCGGGAGGGCGACTAGGGGCCGCCCAGGCTAGGGGCGGCGCGGCGGGGCCAGGCCCAGGGTGCGGTCCTTCAGCGCCGGGAACTGCTCCCTCGTCGCGGCCACCTTGGCGGGGTCGAACTCCACCGTGAGGACCTCCTCGCCGGCGCCCGCCTCGGCCAGTACCTCGCCCCACGGATCCACCACGATCGAGTGACCCGCCTGCGGAACTCCGGCGTGCGTCCCGGCCGTTCCACATGCGAGCACGAACGCCTGGTTCTCGACCGCCCGCGCCTGAGCCAGCAGCGTCCAGTGCGCGCGGCGGCGCTCGGGCCAGCCCGCCGGGATCACCAGGGTCTCGGCGCCGGCGTCGACGAGAGCGCGGAAGAGTTCGGGGAAACGGAGGTCGTAGCAGGTGGCCACGCCGAGGGTGGTGCCGGGCAGAGGGACCGTCACCAGGTCGCGCCCGGCGCCCATCAGCACGACCTCGCCCTTGTCGAAGCCGAAGCGATGGATCTTGCGGTAGACCGCGACCAGATCACCGGAGGGGGAGAAGATGAGAGAGGTGTTGTAAAGGGTCCCGTCCGGGGCCCGTTCGGGGATCGAGCCCGCGTGCAGCCATACGCCCGCGTCGCTCGCCGCCTTCGCCATCGCCTCGTACGTGGGGCCTTCGAGAGGTTCGGCCTCCCGTCCGAACTCCTCGAACGCGAAGGCGCCCGTCGTCCACAGTTCGGGCAGGACCACCAGGTCGGCCCCGGTCTGTTCGCGGACCAGCGCGGCCGTCCGCCGCCGCCGGTCTTCAACCGATTCGCCCTCGTTCACGGCGATCTGGATCAACGAGGCGCGCACACTACCACCGTCCTGGCATTCGAGCCGTCCATACCGGGCCTACGATCGTCACACGAAAGCACTGCCGGGGTGCCTCACAGCAGCGTAACTTAGCGTTCCAAGACACCCGCCGACAGCTACGTCCCGCTGGCAACGCCGCCACAACCTGCCCGTGTACCGACCGCCGAGGGGTCCCGTTCCGTGAGTCTGCATCCCACCCTCCAGCCCTACGCCGACGCTTGGACCCACTCCGTCGAATCGATATCCGAGCTGGTGCAGCCGCTTGTCGAGGGCGAGTGGAACCGGCGCACCCCCTGCCCGGGCTGGTCGGTCCGTGACGTGGTCTCCCACGTCATCGGCCTGGACTGCGAGATGCTCGGCGACCCGCGCCCCATCCACACGCTGCCCCGCGACCTGTTCCACGTCACGAACGAACACCAGCGCTACATGGAGATGCAGGTCGACGTCCGCCGGCACCACACGGCGCCGGAGATGACCTCCGAGCTGGAGTACACGATCATCCGCCGCAACCGCCAGCTGCGGAACGAGTCCCGCGACCCCGGACACAAGGTGCGCGGCCCGCTCGGCACCGAGATCACCCTCGAAGAGGCCATGCGCGCCCGCGCCTTCGACGTGTGGGTGCACGAGCAGGACCTGCGCGCGGCGCTGGGGCGGCCGGGCAACCTCGACTCGCCGGGCGCGTACGTCGCCCGGGACGTGCTGCTGGAGTCGCTGCCCCGGGTCGTGGCGAAGGACGCCGACGCTCCGCGCAGTTCGGCGGTCATCTTCGACGTGCACGGCCCCGTGGAGTTCCTGCGCACCATCCGCGTCGACATCCAGGGCCGCGGCACGCTGGAGGCCACCCCGGCCCTCGGCCCGGCCGCCATCCTCACCCTCGACTGGGAGACCTACGTCCGGCTGGCCTGCGGCCGCGTCTCGCCGGACGGCGTCGCCGACCGGGTGAAGGCGGAGGGGGACCCGGATCTGGCGGAGGCGATCCTGCGGAACTTCGCGGTGACGCGGTAACGCGGAAACGGCCCCCTGGGGGAGGCGCTCGGATATTCGGTGTCGGTGGGGTGCCGCCGGAAAATAACGTGTCGTCATGACCTTTGACACCGCGCCCGCCCCGACCACCGACGCCGTCCCCACCGACGCCGACGCTCCTCCGTCCCGTCTCACCCGGCTCACCTTCCACGGCCCCCTCTCCGAGGCCCGTGCGGCGGCGATGGTCCGGCGGCTCGCCGGCCCGCGGCCCGCGAGCGTGCTGGACATCGGCTGCGGCTGGGGCGAGTTGCTGCTCCGGGTCCTGGAGGCCGTACCGGAGGCCCGGGGGACCGGGGTGGACGTCAACGGCGAGGATCTGGCGCGGGGGCGGCGCAACGCCGAGGCGCGGGGGCTGGCCGGCCGGGTGGAGTTCGTCGAGGAGTCCGCCGCGGGGAGCGGGCGCGGGCCCGTCGACCTGGTGCTGTGCCTCGGTGCCAGCCACGCGCTGAGCGCGGCCGAGCCGCCCGGGTACACCGTCGAAGCGCTGCGCGAGCTGCGCCGGCTGGTCGCCGACGGCGGGCGGGTGGTGCTCGGGGAGGGGTTCTGGGAGCGCACCCCGACCGCGGAGGAGTTGTCCCGGATGTGGCCGGGCGCCTCCGGCGAGGAGCACTACGGCCTCGCGCACCTCGTCGAGCTGGCCGTGGAGGCCGGATTCCGGCCGGAGTGGATCGAGACGGCGAGCCTTGCGGAGTGGGAGGAGTTCGAGTCGGCGTACCAGGCGGAGACCGAGGTGTGGCTCGCGGGGCACCCGGAGCACCCGCTGGCGGCCGAGACCCGCGAGCGCCTCGACCGGCACCGGGCCCAGTGGCTGGCCTACCGGGGCGTCCTGGGCCTGGTGTACCTCACCCTCGTACCGGTGGTCCGTTGAGTCACGCGGGGACGTGCACCGTCTCCACGCGGCTGGCGACCAGCCGTTCCCGCTCCCGACGGGCCGCCCGTACACGCAGGCGCAGGATCTGGCTCACGCCCAGCGCCTGGAGCACGAACACCGCGGAGAAGGCGATCTTGTAGTTGTCGCCGGTGGCGTCCAGCAGGACACCGACCGCGAACAGGGTCGTCATGGAGGCGACGAAGCCGCCCATGTTGGTGATGCCGGAGGCGGTGCCCTGACGTTCCGGCGGGTTGGCGGGGCGGGCGAAGTCGAAGCCGAGCATCGACGCCGGGCCGCACGCGCCCAGGACCGAGCACAGCACCACCAGCAGCCACATGGGCGCGCGCTCGGCGGGGTAGAGCAGGGTCGCCGCCCACAGCGCCGCCGTCCCCGCGACCGTGCCCAGCGCCAGCGGCAGCCGGGCCGCGTGGTGCCGGGCGACGATCTGGCCGTAGACCAGGCCGATCACCATGTTCGACAGGACGACCAGGGTGAGCAGTTCACCGGCCGTGGCACGGCTGAGGCCCTGTGCCTGGACGAGGAACGGCAGGCCCCACAGGAGGAGGAAGACCATCGCGGGGAACTGGGTGGTGAAGTGCACCCAGAGGCCGAGCCGGGTCCCGGGTTCGCGCCAGGAGGCGGCGATCTGCCGCCGTACGTAGGCCGCGCCGCGGTGCGGGAAGGGCTCCGGCTCGTGGCCCTCGGGGTGGTCCTTCAGAAAGAGCAGGACGAGGACCAGGACGACCGCGCCGGCGAGCGCGCTGCCCGCGAACGCCGGGGTCCAGCCGACGCCGTGCAGCAGCCGGGCCAGCACCAGCGTGGAGACCAGGTTGCCGGCCATCCCGGCCAGACCCGCGAACTGCGCGACCAGCGGCCCGCGCCGGGCCGGGAACCAGCGGGTGCCCAGCCGCAGCACGCTGATGAAGGTCATCGCGTCACCGCAGCCGAGCAGCGCGCGGGAGGCGAGCGCCGTGCCGTACGACGGGGAGAACGCGAAGCCCAGCTGGCCCACCGTGAACAGCACGGCGCCGATGCTCAGCACCTTCTTCGTGCCGAGCCGGTCGACCAGCAGGCCCACGGGTATCTGCATGCCCGCGTACACCAGCAGCTGGAGGATCGAGAAGGTGGACAGCGCCGAGGCGCCCACCTGGAAGCGGTCGGCCGCGTCGAGGCCGGCCACGCCCAGGGACGTACGGAAGATGACGGCGACGAAGTAGACCGCGACGCCGATGGACCACACCGCGACGGCGCGCCGGCCGCCCGGCGGGTCCCCTGGGAGGGTGGTGTGGGCGCTCGTCGCGCTCATCGGACCTCACCCCGGGCGAGGTGCGAGAACCAGCTCACATGCCGGTGCACGACGCCCACCGCCGCCTCCGCGTCCCCCGAGCGCAGCGCGTCGAGGATCTCCTGGTGCTCGGCGAGGGTCTTGGCGATCCGGTCGGGGTGGGAGTGCATGACGGCGACGCCCATCCGCAGTTGGCGGTCGCGGAGCTGGTCGTAGAGGCGGGAGAGGATCTCGTTGCCGCCGCTGCGCACGATCTCGGCGTGGAAGCAGCGGTCGGTGACCGCCGCCGCGGCCAGGTCACCGGCGGCGGCCTGCGTCCTCTGCCTCTCCAGCAGTTCCCCGAGCCGTTCGAGCAGCCCGGGCGGGGCGGGTACGGCCTTGCGTGCCGCGTGCTCCTCCACCAGCAGCCGGGTCTCCACCACGTCGGCGATCTCCTGCGCGGAGACGGGCAGCACCAGGGCGCCCTTCTTCGGGTAGAGCTTGATCAGCCCCTCCGCCTCCAGGCGCAGCAGCGCCTCGCGCACCGGTGTGCGCGAGACCCCGACGGCCTCGGCCAGCTCGCCCTCGGTCAGCAGGGCCCCGCCCTCGTAACGGCGGTCCAGGACACCTTGCTTGACGTGGGTGTAGACGCGGTCGGCGGCGGGGGGCTGCTTGAGGGGCGCGGGAGGGGCGGCGGACGGCGCTGAAGGCATGCGCACATCATAGATACAAGGCGTACGCATGGTCCGGAGCCGTCCATCATGCGGACCCGGCGCGTTTCACCCGTAGCCGATCTCACAGCGGGAATCCGGAATTCCCCGGGGATGCCGCACAACCTTCTGTGCTACTCAGGTGTCACACACTTGCGGCCTTACTCGCTTGCCCTTCAACTCGGCCGCATATCACGGGCATTCGACACAATCGAGGTATTTACTTGATTACCGGCATTAAGGGCATCCGTATCCGCCGAGCCGCCGCCGTCGCCGTGACGAGCGGCGCGATGCTCGCGACCGGAGCCCTCACCGCGGCGCCCGCGCAGGCCGTGACGACGCCCTCGATCGTGGCCAAGGGCGGCTACGTCATGAACAACGCCAACGCCAAGACCTTGTACACCAAGGCCGCGGACACCAAGCGCTCCACCGGCTCGACCACGAAGATCATGACCGCGAAGGTCGTGCTCGCGCAGTCGAACCTGAACCTGGACGCCAAGGTCACGTTCCAGAAGGCGTACAGCGACTACATCGTCGACAACAACTACGCCTCCTCGGCCCACTTCATCGTCGGTGACAAGATCACCGTCCGTCAGCTTCTGTACGGGCTGATGCTGCCGTCGGGCTGCGACGCCGCCTACGCGCTCGCGGACAAGTTCGGCACGGGCTCGACGCGGGCCAAGCGCGTGGCGAACTTCATCGGCAAGATGAACACCACCGCCAAGAACCTCGGCCTGACGAACACGCACTTCGACTCGTTCGACGGCATCGGCCACGGCGCCAACTACTCCACGCCGCGCGACCTGACGAAGCTCGCCAGCAGCGCGATGAAGAGCTCCACGTTCCGCACGGTCGTCAAGACCAAGTCGTACACGGCCAAGACGATCACCAAGACCGGCGGCACCCGCACGATGAGCCCGTGGACCAACACCAACGGGCTCCTCAGCAGCTACAGCGGCACCATCGGTGTGAAGACCGGCTCCGGCCCCGAGGCCAAGTACTGCCTGGTCTTCGCCGCGACCCGGAACGGCAAGACGGTCATCGGCACCGTCCTGGCCTCCACCGGCATCCCCGAGCGGGAGTCGGACGCGAAGAAGCTCCTCAACTACGGCTTCGCCAAGCTCGGCTGACGCCCTCCGAGGTGCGAGGGCCCGTCGCGGTACGCGGCGGGCCCTTCGTGTGCGCGGGCGCGGCTCATCCCAGTCCGGGCAGCTTCCGCAGTTCGCCGATCTTCAGCAGCCGTCCGAGTACGACGTACACGACCGCCAGGACGAGCGTCCCCGCGACGGTGGCGAGCGCCGTCGGTACGGTGCCGTCGCCCAGGTGGGCGCCGCAGGCGCGGGCGGTCGCCCAGCCCGCCGCCGCCGCGCAGCCGGCCGCGGCCAGCAGTCTGGCGTAGATGGTCCGCAGGGTTCCGTCGTCGAGCCGGCCGCCGGTCTTCCGGGCCAGCAGGCGTGCGGTGAGGGCGAGTCCGGCCAGGTAGGAGAGGGTGTAGGCGCCGGCCATGCCGGTCACGGCCCAGCGGGCGGGCAGCAGCAGATGGCAGGCGGTGGCGAGGGCGATGTTCACCGCCCCGATCCACACCGCCATCAGGAACGGCGTACGGGTGTCCTCGAAGGCGTAGAAGCCGCGCAGCAGCAGGTACTGGGCGGAGAAGGGGATCAGCCCGAGCCCGAACGCCTGGAGCATGTGCCCGAGCGGCTCGGCGGAGGCGGCGTCGGCGGCGCCGTGGGCGAACAGCAGCGTGGCGATCCACGGGCCGAGGGCGAGGAAGAGGAACCCGGCGGGGACGATGACGACACCGCTGATCCGCAGGGCCCGGGACAGGTCCGCGCGCAGATCGGCGACGCGTCCCTCGGCGACGGCCCGGCTCATGCGCGGCAGCAGGGCGGTGACCAGGGAGACGGTGACGATGGACTGGGGCAGCAGCCAGATGGTCTGCGCGTAGCTGTACGCGGTGTAGCCCACGCCGGCCTTCGGCAGCTTCTGGTCGGCGGCGTTGGCGTAGTTGGTGACCACGGTGAGCGCGACCTGGTTGGCCAGCACGAACAGCAGCGTCCACTTGGCCGCGTGCACCCCGGAGCCCAGGCCGGTGCCGCGCCAGTCGAAGCGGGGCCGGAAGCGGAATCCGGCGGCGCGGGCGAAGGGGATCAGCGCGAGGGCCTGGAGGGCTATCCCGGCGGTGGTGCCGATGCCGAGCCAGCGCACCTGGGCGTCGGTGACGTCGGCGACCGTGCGGGGGACGGTCATCAGGCCCAGGTAGGCGCCGAACATGCCGACCAGGACGACGTTGTTGAGGACGGGCGTCCACATCATCGCGCCGAACTTCTCGCGGGCGTTGAGCACCTGGCCGAGGATGCCGAACACACCGTAGAAGAAGATCTGCGGCAGCAGGAACCGGGCGAAGACGACCGTGAGCCGGAACGCCTCGTGCCGGTCGGGGGTGTCCCGCATGTACAGGCCGACGATCTGCGGAGCCGCCCACACCGCCAGCGCGGTTCCGACGGCCAGCACGCAGACGACCAGGGTGACCAGCCGCTGCTCGTAGGCCCGCCCGCCGTCGGGCTGGGTGGCGCGGGCGCGCACCAGCTGCGGCACCAGTACGGCGTTGAGCGCGCCGCCGATCAGCAGGGTGTAGAGGCTGGTCGGCACGGTGTTCGCGGTGTTGTACGTGCTGGCCAGCAGCCCGGTGCCCAGCGCCGCCGCCTGCAGCACCTGCCGGATCAGGCCGGTCGCCCGGGACACGACGGTGCCCACCGCCATGAGCATGGAGGACCGGGCGAGCCCGCCCCGGTCGGCTGTCGTCTTCGTCCGGGCATGCCGGGCCCTGCTCTTCTCCCCCGTCACCATGGGCACAACTTACGCCAGTTGATGATCACATGTGATCAACGGCGGTCGCGGGGAGGAGAGTCGGGAAACGCCGTCGGCGGTCACCAGCGGGACGCGCACCCGCTGTGACCGCCGACGGCACCGGCTCTTACGCCCAGGTGATCAGCCGCTTCGGCTGCTCCAGGATCGCCGCCACGTCCGCGAGGACCTTGGAGCCCAGCTCCCCGTCGACCAGGCGGTGGTCGAAGCTCAGCGCCAGGGTGGTGACCTGGCGGGGCTTCACCTTGCCCTTGTGGACCCACGGCTGGAGCTTGATCGCGCCGACCGCGAGGATCGCGGACTCACCGGGGTTGAGGATCGGCGTGCCGGTGTCGACGCCGAAGACGCCGACGTTGGTGATGGTGACCGTGCCGCCCTGCATGGCCGCGGGGGAGGTCTTGCCCTCGCGGGCGGTGGAGACCAGCTCGCCGAGCGCCTCGGCCAGCTGCGGCAGGGTCTTGGCGTGCGCGTCCTTGACGTTCGGGACGATCAGGCCGCGCGGGGTGGCGGCCGCGATGCCCAGGTTGACGTAGTGCTTCACCACGATCTCCTGGTTGGCCTCGTCCCAGGACGCGTTGATCTCCGGATGGCGCTTGATGGCGACCAGCAGGGCCTTGGCGATCAGCAGCAGCGGGTTCACCCGCAGCCCCTGCATCTCCTTGTCCTGCTTGAGCTCCTCGACCAGCTTCAGGGTGCGGGTCACGTCGACCGTCACGAACTCGGTGACGTGCGGCGCCGTGAACGCCGAGCCGACCATGGCCTGGGCGGTGGCCTTGCGGACCCCCTTGACCGGGACACGGGTCTCGCGGGCGGCGTCGTAGGCCGCCACCGGCGCCGGGGGCGTCACGGCGGCGGGCGCCTGCGGCACCGGCGGGGCGGCGGGGGCCGGGGCAGGGGCGGCCTGCGTCTGGGCCACCGCCGCGTGCACGTCTTCGCGGGTGATGACGCCGTCCGGGCCGGACGGGATGACCGCGGCCAGGTCGACGCCCAGGTCCTTGGCCAGCTTGCGCACCGGGGGCTTCGCCAGCGGGCGGGCCTTCGCGGTCGCGTTCCCGTGGCCGTTCAGCTCCTGCTGGATGGCCGCCGAGGCCTGCCGGACCTGGACCTCCGGGCCCTTGCGGGGGCGCCGCTTGGTCGAGGACGCGGCGACGCCGTACCCGACCAGTACCGGCTGGCGCTTCGGCTCCTCCTTCGTCCCTTGCTCGGGCCGCTCCGCCTGCTGCGGCTGCTGCGGCTCAGCGGCGGGAGCGGGGGCCGGCGCCTCGGCGGGCGCCCCGCCCGCCACGTCCACCGCGATGATGGACGTGCCCACGTCCACCGTGGTGCCCTCGGGGAAGCGCAGCTCGCGGACCACGCCGTCGTACGGGATGGGCAGTTCGACGGCCGCCTTGGCGGTCTCGACCTCGCACACCACCTGGCCGTCGGTGACCGTGTCGCCCGGCTGGACGTACCACTTGAGGATCTCGGCCTCGGTGAGTCCCTCGCCCACGTCGGGCATCTTGAACTCGCGTACGGACGCTTCCGTCATCGTCGTCACGACCCTCTCCTCAGTACGCCAGGGCGCGGTCGACGGCGTCGAGCACCCGGTCCAGGCCCGGCAGGTACTCCTCCTCCAGACGCGCCGGCGGGTACGGGGCGTGGTAGCCGCCGACCCTCAGCACCGGGGCCTCCAGGTGGTAGAAGCAGCGCTCGGTGATCCGGGCGGCGATCTCCGCGCCCGAACCGAAGAACACCGGTGCCTCGTGGACCACGACCAGGCGGCGGGTCTTCTCCACCGAGGCCTGGATGGAGTCGAAGTCGAGCGGGGAGACCGAGCGCAGGTCCAGGACCTCCAGGTTCTTGCCCTCCTCGGCGGCCGCGTCGGCGACCTCCTGGCAGAGCTTGACCATCGGGCCGTAGGCGGCGAGGGTCAGGTCGGTGCCCTCGCGGACCACGCGCGCCTTGTGCAGCGGACCGGGGATCGCCTCGGTGCTGACCTCGGCCTTGTCCCAGTAGCGGCGCTTCGGCTCGAAGTAGATCACCGGGTCGTCGCTCTGGATGGCCTGCTGCATCATCCAGTAGGCGTCCGACGCGTTGGACGGGGAAACGATCTTCAGACCGGCGACGTGCGCGAACAGCGCCTCCGGGGACTCGGAGTGGTGCTCGACCGCGCCGATGCCGCCGCCGTAGGGGATGCGCACGACGACCGGGAGCTTGACCTTGCCCAGCGAGCGGGCGTGCATCTTCGCGAGCTGGGTGACGATCTGGTCGTACGCCGGGAAGACGAAGCCGTCGAACTGGATCTCCACCACCGGGCGGTAGCCGCGCAGGGCCAGGCCGATGGCTGTGCCGACGATGCCCGACTCTGCGAGCGGGGTGTCGATGACGCGGCTCTCGCCGAAGTCCTTCTGCAGCCCGTCCGTCACCCGGAAGACGCCGCCGAGCTTGCCGACGTCCTCACCCATGATGACGACCTTGGGGTCCGCCTCCAGGGCGCGGCGCAGCGACTCGTTGATCGCCTTGGCCAAGGGCAGGTTCTTCACCGTCTCCGCCATGATCAGACCCCCTCTACGTCCGAGAACGACGCCTGGTAGGCGGCGAACTGGGCGCGCTCCTCGTCGACGAGCGCGTGCCCGTCCGCGTACACGTTCTCGAAGATGGCGAAGTGGTCCGGGTCCGGCATGGCACGGACCGCTTCGCGTACTCGTCTGCCCAACGCCTCGCTCTCGGTCTCCAGTTCCGCGAAGAATCCCTCGTCCGCGTGGTTTGAGGCCTCCAGGTACCGGCGAAGGCGCAGGATCGGGTCCTTCGCCTCCCAGGCCTCGCGCTCCTCGTCGGCCCGGTACTTGGTCGGGTCGTCGGAGGTGGTGTGGGCGCCCATGCGGTACGTGTACGCCTCGACCAGGGTGGGGCCCTCGCCGCTGCGGGCGCGCTCCAGCGCCCACTTGGTGACCGCGAGGCAGGCCAGTACGTCGTTGCCGTCGACGCGGACGCCGGGGAAGCCGAACCCTTGCGCGCGCTGGTAGAGCGGGACGCGGGTCTGCTTCTCGGTCGGCTCGGAGATCGCCCACTGGTTGTTCTGGCAGAAGAACACGACCGGGGCGTTGTAGACCGCGGAGAAGGTGAACGATTCGGCGACGTCGCCCTGGCTGGAGGCGCCGTCTCCGAAGTAGGCGATGACCGCCGAGTCCGCGCCGTCCTTGGCGATGCCCATCGCGTAGCCGGTGGCGTGCAGCGTCTGGGAGCCGATGACGATCGTGTACAGGTGGAAGTTGTTGCCGGTGGGGTCCCAGCCGCCGTTGTTCACGCCCCGGAACATGCCGAGGAGGTTGGTCGGGTCGACGCCGCGGCACCAGGCGACGCCGTGCTCGCGGTAGGTCGGGAAGACGTAGTCGTCCTCGCGGGTGGCCCGGCCGGAGCCGATCTGGGCGGCCTCCTGGCCGAGCAGCGAGGCCCACAGGCCCAGCTCGCCCTGGCGCTGCAGGGCGGTGGCCTCGGCGTCGAAGCGGCGGGTGAGCACCATGTCGCGGTACAGGCCGCGCAGCTCGTCGGGGGTGATGCCGGCGACGTACTTGTCGTACTCGGCGTTCTTGACGCGCTTGCCCTCGGGGGTCAGCAGCTGCACGAGCGCCGGGTCGGCGCCCTTCTGGGCGGTGGTGCGGGTGGTGCGCTTGGTGCCGGTGGTGCCGGCCTTGTTTCCGGCGCTGCGTCGCGGCTTGGGCGCGGCAGTGCTGTCCACGGTCACGTGTGCTCCTCCGTCGGTCCGGCCCCCGGGGTTGCCGGTGGGCCAGTGCGGCTCACCTGTTTTCGACCACCGGGCACGGGGTGGGTGCCACTCGGCCGGGAACAGGCGTGACAGGTGCCCCGGCGAGCGCCCTGCAACGTTCACGTTACCCAGTACGCCACATTTCTGTGAAACCCCTCCTGACCTGCGATTTTGCTTGGATTTCCAAGTAAATCGACGCGGACCGGAAGGGCGCTGGTCACAGCCTTGCAGGAGGCCGGAGCAACGGCACGTTATCCCGCGCACCCAGTTGACGGGAAGAGTTCGAGTCGGGCATCGGAGTGGTCGACGTGACCGAAAGCGACCGCCCGCGACTGCCTGTGACAAGGCCCAGCTCACGGGGTCCGGGGTTGCCCTACCATCTGGCGCGTGCCGCGCTCATGTGTACCACCCCTTGTACCCCATGCGCCCCCTTTGGGCGCCTTGCTCCGCCTGTACGCCGCCGGTTCCGCCGTCGCCTGCGAGCCCGTGGACCAGGGCCTGCTCAACCGCGGCTACCGGCTGTGCACCACCCGCGGCCGCTACTTCCTCAAGCACCACTTCGATCCGGACACCGCCGACCCCGTCGCCATCGAACGCAGGCACCGGGCCACCCAGCGCCTGGCCGACCTCGGCGTCCCGGTCGCCCCGCCCCTCGCCCACCGGGACGGACGCACGGTGGCCGTCGTCGGCGGCAACGCCTACGCCCTGCACCCCTGGATCGACGGCAGGCACCGCCACGGCGGCCAGCTCACCCCCGGGCAGTGCGCCCGGCTCGGGGCGCTGCTGGGCGCCGTGCACGCCTGTCTGGAGCGCGTGATGCCGCCCAAGGGGCGCACCCGCCCCGCCACGAGTCCCCATCCGGTGGAGAGCGCCGACCCCGCCGACACCTTCGCGCTCATCGACGACCTGCTCGCCCACGTCCGCCGCCACCGCCCGCTGGGCGCCTTCGACGAACTGGCCCGCCACCGGCTGCTGGAACGCCGCGCGCTCCTGGAGCAGCACGCCGACCGGCGCCCCCCGCGCGGCGGGCCGGTGGGCTGGGTGCACGGCGACTTCCACCCCTTCAACCTGCTCTACAAGGGCGACGCCCCCGCCGCGATCGTCGACTGGGACCGGCTCGGGGTGCAGCCCCGCGCGGAGGAGGCCGTCCGCGCCGCCGCGATCTTCTTCGTACGGCCCGCGGGAGCCCTGGACCTGCCGAAAGTACGGGCGTTCGCGCGCGCGTACCGGCGCGCCGCCGGGGCCACGCCCTCGGAACTGGCGGCGGCCGTGCACCGCGTGTGGTGGGAGCGGCTCAACGACTTCTGGATGCTGCGCTGGCACTACGAACGCGGCGACACCCGCGCCGACCCCCAGTTCCCGGCGGCCTCGGCGCTCGCCGTGTGGTGGACGCGGGAGTACGACACGGTGTGCGACGCGTTCGTGGCGTGACCGCCTCGGCCGGTCTCAGTACACGGCCGAAGGCGCATCAGTCGGTGTGGGTGTCCTTCAAGGGCCTTCCCCGGCGCCCTCCGTGGCGCCCCCGTCCGTGCCGCCGCCCGTGGGCGTCGCCGGGTCCGAAGGCTGCGACTGGGACTCGGTGCCCGGATCCGTCGGCTCCTCCGAGGTCCCCGGGTCCGACGGCTCGTCGGTGGGATCGCTGGTGGCCGGGTCGGACTGGGTGTACGACGGGGTGGGCGACGACGGCGACCAGTTGTCGTCGTTGCCGGGGTAGGACCCGTCGTCCGTCTCGGTGTCCGTCGGCTGCTCGTTGGACTCGGTCGGGCTCGCGGAGGGCTGCTCGTCCTTGGTGGAGTGCGTGCTGGTCGGCTTCTTCGTGGTGCCCGGGTCACCGCTGCCGTCGCCCTTGTGCTGCAGCGCCAGCGCCACGCCCGCCGCGATGGCGATCACCGCGAGCACGGCGAGGACCCACAGCTTGCCGCGGCCACTGCCCTTGTTGCCGTGCCCCTCGAAGCCGCCGTCGTCACCGCTGCCGTACCCGGTGGGCAGGATCGGCTGCGGGATCTGCGTGGTGCCCGAGGCGTCCACGGGGTGCGGCATGACGGTCGTCCCGGCGAAGCCGCCCGCCGGGGTGTGCCGGCCGTCGTGCGCCGCCACGAAGCCGGTGTTCCAGGTGCCGGTGTGGCCGCCCTGCTCGTACAGCATCTGCAGGCCGTACTGGACCAGCCCGCGCATCTCCTCCGCCGTCTGGAAGCGGTCGTCCGGCTCCTTGGCGAGGGAGCGCATGACGAGGCCGTCGAGCTCCGGCGGGCAGGTCCCGTCCGAGGTCTGCGACGGCGGCACCGGCATGTCCTGGACGTGCTGGTAGACCACCGACAGCGGGGTCTCACCGGTGAAGGGGGGCCTGAGCGCGAGGAGTTCGTAGAGCAGGCAGCCCGTCGCGTACAGGTCGGAGCGGTGGTCGACGGCCTTGCCGAGCGCCTGCTCCGGGGAGAGGTACTGCGGGGTGCCCATGACCATGCCGGTCTGCGTCATCGTCGTGGACGCCCCGTGCAGGGCGCGGGCGATGCCGAAGTCCATCACCTTGACCGCGCCGTTGTCGGTGATGATGACGTTGGCGGGCTTGATGTCGCGGTGCACGATGCCGTGCTGGTGCGAGTAGGCGAGCGCCTCCAGGACACCGGAGACGATGATCAGGGCCTGCTCGGGGCCCGGCGCCTCCGCGTTCAGCAGCAGGTCGCGGATGGTGCGGCCCTCGACCAGCTCCATCACGATGTACGGCACGGACTGGCCGCCCACGAAGTCCTCGCCGGAGTCGTACACGGCGACGATGGCATGGTGGTTGAGCCCGGCCACCGACTGTGCCTCGCGGGTGAAGCGGGCCTTGGAGACCGGGTCCTCGGCCAGGTCCGCGCGCAGCAGCTTCACGGCGACCGTCCGGCCCAGGCGGACGTCCTCGGCCGCGAACACCTCGGCCATGCCGCCCCGTCCGAGCCGATGGGTCAGCCGGTACCGGCCGTCGCCGACGAGCCCGCCGTTGCCCCACATCTCCGGCGTGTCTGACATGCCGCCGCCAGTCGCCTCGGGGTCGGACGGGCCCTGGGCGCTGTGCGTCTGTGCCATCGGTCCTCGCCGTCGTTTCTGCCCGCGGTGCGCGCGGTGTTGTTACGGTCTCCGTCGGCCACGCTACAGCCTCCGCGCAACCCTCCGGTCCGGGATGGGAAGTGGGACCGACCCGAGACGGACCGGCCATGAAACCCCTAGCACGCGCTGTCGTGCAAATTCTGTGTACCGGGCGTACGCCCGCTGTAACGCTTGCGCGACGCTTCTTTCGCGTACGGTCACGGAACGGGCACCGCGCTTGACGTGTCAGTGCCCTGGGGCAGACTTGGCCGGGAATAGCACATTGGATCACCGGACATGAGGTCACCGGCTTCCGGTCACCGGCGCCGCGCCTATGGGGGACGCAGAACATGAGCCAGGACGGCGCACAGGGCCGGTACACGGGGCGGTCCCTCGCCGGTGGCCGCTACCAGCTGCGCGACTTGCTCGGCGAAGGCGGCATGGCCTCGGTGCACCTGGCCTACGACGCCGTGCTGGACCGTCAGGTCGCCATCAAGACGCTGCACACCGAGCTGGGCCGGGAACAAGCCTTCCGCGAGCGCTTCCGCCGCGAGGCCCAGGCAGTGGCCAAGCTCACGCACACCAACATCGTCTCGGTCTTCGACACCGGCGAGGACTCCCTGGACGGGATGACCACGCCGTACATCGTCATGGAGTACGTCGAGGGCCGCCCGCTGGGCTCGCTCCTCGACGAGGACATCCGGCAGTACGGCGCGGTGCCCGCCGACAAGGCGCTGAAGATCACCGCCGATGTGCTGGCCGCGCTGGAGATCAGCCACGAGATGGGCCTGGTCCACCGGGACATCAAGCCGGGCAACGTGATGATGACCAAGCGCGGTGTGGTCAAGGTCATGGACTTCGGCATCGCCCGCGCCATGCAGTCCGGCGTCACCTCGATGACCCAGACCGGCATGGTCGTCGGCACCCCGCAGTACCTGTCGCCGGAGCAGGCTCTCGGCCGGGGCGTCGACGCCCGCTCCGACCTGTACTCGGTCGGCATCATGCTGTTCCAGCTGGTCACCGGGCGGCTGCCGTTCGACGCGGACTCGCCTCTGGCGATCGCGTACGCGCATGTGCAGGAGGAGCCGGTGGCGCCCTCCTCGATCAACCGTTCGCTGCCGCCCGCGGTGGACGCGCTGGTCGCCCGCGCGCTGAAGAAGAACCCGAACGAGCGCTTCCCGACCGCCGAGTCCATGCGCGACGAGTGCCTGCGGGTCGCCGCCTCCCTCCAGGCGGCGGCGCCGAGCATCGTGCCGGGCGCCGGCCCGACGCAGAGCGGCTCGGGCGTCGGCTCCGCGGTGTTCCCGCCGGTCGACCAGGTGACGCCGGCGCCCGCCGGGCCCGTGCAGACGCCTTATCAGCCGACCGGGCCGACCACGCCGCAGCACCCGTACGGCACCCCGGTGCCCACCGGCCCCACCCCGGCGTACGGCTATCCGCAGCAGGCCGGGTACCAGACACCGCCCCCGCCCGGGTACGCGCAGCAGGCACCCGGCACCCCGCCGCCGTACAACCTCACGCCCCAGACCGCGGTCCAGCCCTCCGGCTCGCGCGGCGGCAAGGGCAACCGGCCGGTGATCATCGGCTCGATCGCGGTGTCCCTGGTCGCGGTGGTCGGGCTGATCGTCGCGCTGGTCGTCGTGAACGGCGGCAGCGACGACGACGTCAAGGGCGGAGGGTCGAGCACCTCGGCCTCACCGGCCCACGCCGACGGCTACCGCGCACCGGACACGACCAAGACGGTCGAGACCAGCGAGTGCACGGAGCCGCAGGAGTCGTACGACGACCCGGACAAGATCCAGATCCCGGACTTCCGCTTCAAGTACTACAAGTCGGTGCAGGCCTGCGCCCAGGCCGCCGGATGGCACCTGACCCGCAAGGACGTCGACGAGAACACCTACGGCGACGGCGCGGTCATCACCCAGTTCCCCGCCGCCGGCTCGGACGTCGACCCCAAGGACGTCGACATCCAGCTCAACGTGTCGACGGGGAACCCGCCGGGCAACTGATACCCGCCACAGGAAAAGGGCCCGGCGGGATGCCGGGCCCTTCGTGCTTGCTGCGGACGTCTACAGGTACGGTCCGCCCGAGCGGCCTCCGGTACGCGGGTCGTCACCGCCCTCGTGGCCACCCACGCCCGGCGGAAGCGCGCGGCGCATCTGCTCCAGCTGGGCCCGCGCGGCCATCTGCTGGGCGAACAGGGTCGTCTGGATCCCGTGGAAGAGACCCTCCAGCCAGCCGACCAACTGGGCCTGCGCGATCCGCAGTTCCGCGTCGGTCGGGGTCGCGTCGTCGGTGAACGGCAGCGACAGCCGCTCCAGCTCCTCCACGAGCTCCGGTGCCAGACCGTCCTCCAGTTCCTTCACGGAACTGGCGTGGATCTCCTTGAGCCGGACCCGGCTGGCCTCGTCGAGAGGGGCCACGCGGACCTCCTCCAGCAGCTGCTTGATCATGCTGCCGATCCGCATGACCTTGGCGGGCTGCTCCACCTGCTCCGTCACCGGGATCTCGCGGGAGTCGCCGTCCCCGACGCCACCACCGAGCGCCATACCGTCCTGGCCCACGACCAGGATCTGGGGGTTCTCCGACGACCTATCGTTCCTCGGCATCTCCATGCCGCCATTCTCTCGCACCCGTATACCTCACCACCGTGGTGCCCCCCATGGGGTGTGATCCACCGTTTAGACCCGTCGGCGGAATCCAGAATGCCGGGATGGCGGGCAAATGTGAGGCTTATTCGCGACGGTCTTGCCGACAGGGCTCCGGGAGGTCACCGACGTGACTCCATGGCTGCGCTTCACACTCCGCGTGGCACCACTGCCGCTGCTCCTCGCCGCGGTCGTACTGCCGTACGGCGCGGGCGCGTCCTACGGCGCCCAGCCCGCGCCCTCGGGCTCCCCCGTGCGCTCCTCCGGCTCCCCCGCTCCCTCGGCCTCCACCAGTCCGTCCCGGGCCGGGAGCCGGGCGGGCGAGGGGCGCCGGCGGCCGGGGCGGCCGGACGGGCTCGCCGCACAGGTCGAGGGCGAGGACGACCCCGCTTCCTCCACCGACGACACCACCCCCGCTCCGGAGGACATGGACCCGGCGGACACCGATCCACGGGAGGCGGTGGCGGGGGAGGCGCAGGAACCCGGTGAGGTACAGGAGCCGGGGGAAGCGCAGGAGCCGGGGGACGACGGCGGGGAGACCCCCGCCGCCTCCGACCCGCCCGGCCGGACCGGTCTGGTCCCCTCCGCGCCCCCGGCCCGCACCGTCGCCCACGGCGGCGAGGACGCCGCCGAACCCTTCGTACGGATCCTGCCGCTGGGCAGCGGCCTGGTCCTCATCGGGCTGGGGCTGGGCCTCGCGTTCGTGGGACTGCGGGTACGGCGCGGTTAGGGCCTGTCCTGGCCGCGTCCGGGCACCACGAGGAGCACCTTGCCGATGTGGCCGCTCGCCTCCACCAGCCGGTGGGCCTCGGGCGCCTCGGGCATCGGCAGTTCGCGGTCGACGACCGGGCGGACATGACCGGCGGCGAGCAGCGGCCAGACATGCTCGCGTACGGCCGCCACGATGGCCGCCTTCTCCCCGAGCGGGCGGGCGCGCAGCGAGGTCGCGCTGATCGCGGCCCGCTTGGTGAGCAGCGCGCCGAGGTTCAGCTCGCCCTTGGCACCGCCCTGGAGGCCGATGACGGCGAGCCGGCCGTTGACGGCGAGGGCCTTGACGTTGCGGTCCAGGTACTTGGCGCCCATGTTGTCGAGGATGACGTCGGCGCCCGCACCGCCCGTGGCCTGCTTGACCTCGGCGACGAAGTCCTGCTCCCGGTAGTTGACCAGGATGTCGGCGCCGAGCTCGGCGCAGAAGTCCAGCTTCTCCTTGGTGCCCGCCGTGACGGCGACCTTCGCGCCGACCGCCTTGGCGAGCTGGACCGCCATCGTGCCGATGCCGCTGGAACCGCCGTGGACGAGCAGTGTCTCGCCGGGGCGCAGGTGGGCGATCATGAAGACGTTCGACCAGACCGTGCAGGCCACCTCGGGCAGTGCCGCCGCCCGCTTCAGGTCGACGCCCTGGGGCACGGGCAGCAGTTGCCCGGCGGGGACGACGACCTTCTCGGCGTAACCGCCGCCCGCGAGCAGCGCGCACACCTCGTCGCCGACCGACCAGCCGGAGACGCCTGGCCCCAGCGCGGCGATCCGCCCGGAGCACTCCAGGCCCGGGTAGGGGGAGGCGCCGGGAGGCGGGTCGTAGTGGCCCTGTCGTTGCAGGATGTCGGCGCGGTTGACGGCGCTGGCCACCACGTCGACCAGGACCTCTCCCTCGCCGGGCACGGGATCGGGGACCTCGTCCCACACCAGCGCCTCGGGTCCACCGGGTTCGGGAATCGTGATCGCATGCATGACCGCGACGCTACTCCTCGCCCCGGGCGCCCGTTCCGGCACCCGCTCGTCTCGCTCGTCCCGCTCAGTCCGTCGGCAGTCGCCGGGTGTCGGGCGTGATCTGCGCGCCCGGGGTCGCCCGGACGATCACGATCAGACGGTCCGTCAACTGCAGTGCGCCGACGGCGGGGTCGTCGTAGCCGAGCACCCGGTGGCCGCGTACGACGCTCACCACGAGGTCGTCCGTCTCGCGCGGGTTCCTGCCCACCTCGGCCTTGACGACGGGGCGTTCGACGATGTCGAGGCCGCTGCCCTGCTGGATGAGGTCCTCCATGACCATGCCGGCGGCGGGGCTGAGCACGGACAGCCCGAGCAGCCGGCCGGCCGCACTGGCGCTGGTGATGACGGCGTCGGCACCGGACTGCTTCAGCAGCGGCGCGTTCTCCTCCTCGCGCACCGCGGCCACGATCTTGGCACCACGGTTGAGCTGCCGGGCCGTCAGCGTGACCAGCACCGCCGTGTCGTCGCGCTGCGTCGCGATGATGATCTGCCGTGCCCGGTGCAGCTCGGCGCGCTTCAGCACATCGCTGCGGGTCGCGTCCCCGACCACGCCGACGTAGCCCTCGGCGGTCGCCGCGTCGACCGCCTTGCTACTGGGGTCGACCACGACGACCTGTTCCTTGCGCAGCCCCGTGGCGCAGACGGTCTGGATCGCCGACCGCCCCTTGGTGCCGAAGCCGATGACGACGGTGTGGTCGCGCAAGGTGGACCTCCAGCGGTTCAGGCGCCATTCCTCCCGGGTGCGCTCGGTGAGGACCTCGAGGGTCGTGCCGACCAGGATGATCAGGAAGAGCACACGCAGGGGCGTGATGACGAAGATGTTGGTGAGCCGGGCGCCGTCGCCGACGGGGGTGATGTCGCCGTATCCGGTGGTGGAGAGGGTGACGGTGGCGTAGTAGAAGGAGTCGAGGAGACTGACCTTGTCGTCGGCGTTGTCGTGGTAGCCGTCGTGGTCGACGTAGACGATCAGCGCGGTCGCGACCAGCACCAGCAGGGCCAGGGACAGCCGTTGGGCGACCTGGCGGAGCGGGTGTTCCACCACTTTCCTCGGGAGTTTCACCCGATGGGTCACCAGGCGTTCGTCCGCCTGGCGGGCTATCGCGTCATGGCCCGAAAGTTTCACGTGAAACACACCCCGATTCCGGCGGCGGCCCACGGCAGGTCGAGAAGCTCCGTCTCCTGGCCCTGCCGGGCGCCGCCTGGCGGTACGACGGCGAGCGCGTCGGCGACGGCGACGCCCCTCAGCATCGCCGGGCCGTTGTAGTGCAGCGGCACGGCGTGGTCGCCGCGCAGCACGACGGGGATCAGCCGGGTGTCGTGCGGATGCCCGTGCACCGTCTCCCGCAGCGGCAGCGTGTACGGCTCGGGGGCCGGGCGGGCGGCCAGGGTGCGCAGCAGCGGCTCGGCGAGCGTGAGCAGGCCGGAGACGGCGGCGAGGGGGTTGCCGGGCAGGCCGACGAGGTGCTGGCCGTCCTTGGTGCGGGCCAGCAGCATCGGGTGGCCGGGGCGGACCTGGACGCCGTCGACGAGGAGTTCGGCGCCGATGCGGCGCAGGGTGGGGTGGACGTGGTCGACGGGGCCGGAGGCGGTGCCGCCGGTGGTGACGATGAGATCGGCGTCGGAGGAGGTGAGGGCCTTGCGCAGGGCCCTGGCGTCGTCGCCGAGCCGGCGCACCGCGATGACCTCGGCGCCCAGGGCCCGCAGCCAGGGCGGGAGCATGGGCCCGAGCGCGTCGCGGATCAGCCCGTCGCGCGGGAGGCCCTCGGTGAGCAACTCGTCGCCGAGGACCAGGACTTCGACGCGGGGGCGGGGGACGGCGGTGACCGTGTCGTATCCGGCGGCTGCCGCGAGGCCGAGGACGGCCGGGGTGACCAGGGTGCCGACGGGCAGCAGTTGGTCGCCGGTGCGGCACTCCTGGCCGCGGGGGCGGATGTCCTGGCCGTGGCCCATGTCGCGGGTGGGGTGCAGCCGGCCCTTGGTGTCGGTGCGGCCGTGCTCGCTGCGCAGGACGGCGGTGGTGTCCGGCGGGATGCGGGCGCCGGTGGCGATCCGTACCGCTTCTCCGTCCGTCAGCCGCTCGGGCAGTCCGTGCCCGGCCAGGACACCCTCCTCGCGGACGTCCCAGGGTCCGGGGCCGGCGACGGCCCAGCCGTCCATCGCGGAGGTGTCGAAGGAGGGGAGGTCGGTGAGGGCGGTGACGGGGGCGGCGAGGACCAGGCCGAGAGCCTCCGGGAGGGGGACGGAGACCGGGACGCGACGGGCGCCCGTGCGGGCGGCGCGGGCGGCGGTCTCGCGGGCCTCGGGCCAGGCGGTGGCCTTGTGGTGGCGGTCGCCGGAGGCGGGGCCGCCCGAGGTGTGGCCGCCCGTGGTGTCGCCGCCCGTGGTGTCGCCGCCCGTGGTGTCGCCGTTGTCTTCCCGGGGTTCCCTCACGAGGGCGAGCGCCTCCTCGACGTCGAGGTCGTCGGTGTCCTCGGCCCGCTCGCCGGTCCGGGCGGCGCGGGCGGTCATCCGGCGTCCGGGTCGGGGGCGGGTCGGGCGGGGGTGTTCTCCTGCTCCCAGCGCAGGGCCAGTGCCACGGCCTTGCGGGCGGCCTCGGCGACCGCCTCGGGGCCTCCCTCGCCCTGCGCCGCGGCATAGCCGACGAGGAAGGTGGTCAGTGGTGCGGCGGGCCGGGCCACGCCGTGGGCGGCGTCGCGGGCGAGGTCGAGCAGGACGCCGGTGTCGACGTCGAGGTCGATGCCCAGTTCGTCCTTGACTGCGGTGATCCATTCATCCAACACGTGCCCATGCTCCCTGATCCGTGCCCTGGCGGCGGCGATGTCGTCCCAGGTGTCGCAGTCGAAGGAGGCGACCGGGTCCGGGACGCGGGTGAGGTTCAGCGCGCCGGTCAGCCGGCGCAGGGGCAGCCCGGTGAGGCCGCCGTGCGCGTGGGTGAGCGCCGTCAGCTCGCGGCGCAGCGCCGCCGTGCGGTACGCGGCCACCAGCGGCTGGTCGCGTCCGTCCGCGTCGGTGAGCAGAGCGCCCTCGGCGGCGGTGCCGCACAGGGCGTCCAGCAGCCGCCGCACCGTGGCCGCTTCGAGGAACGGCAGGTCGGCGGAGAGCACCACGAGGTGCTCCGCCGTGGAGTGCCGCAGCCCGGCGTCGAGTGCGGCGACCGGCCCGGCGCCGGGTGGCTCCTCGCGTGCCCACCGCACCGGCCGGGTGGTGGGGCGGGGGTCGGCCACGACGACGGTCGTGCCCGCGCCGGCGCAGGCCGCGAGCACCCGGTCGAGCAGCGGGCGTCCGCCGACGCGCACCCCGGGCTTGTCCGCCCCGCCGAGACGCCGCGCGGCACCACCGGCGAGCACGACGGCGTCGTACGGCGTCCCCGGGGCGGGGGCGGCTTGCTGGTGGGCGGTCACCCTCCGAGTATGCGTGCCGCCCTGATCGCGGGGAACCGCGGCCCGGACAACCAGGGCCCGGGCAACCGTGTCACAGCGTCCGCAGCAGTACCGCCGGCTGTTCCACGCAGTCCGCCACGTACCGCAGGAAGCCGCCCGCCGTGCCGCCGTCGCACACCCGGTGGTCGAAGGTGAGCGAGAGCTGGACGACCTGCCGCACCGCCAGTTCGCCCTCGTGCACCCAGGGCTTGGGGACGATGCGGCCGACGCCGAGCATGGCCGCCTCGGGGTGGTTGATGATCGGCGTGGAGCCGTCGACGCCGAACACCCCGTAGTTGTTCAACGTGAAGGTGCCGCCGGTGAGTTCCCCGGGCGTCAGCGTCCCGGTCCGGGCCGCCTCGGTCAGCCGGGCGAACTCCGCGGTGAGCGACTCGGCGTTGCGCGCGTGCGCGTCCCGGACGACGGGCACCACCAGTCCGCGCTCGGTCTGCGCGGCGAAGCCCAGGTGGACGTGGTCCAGCCGGACGATCTCCCGGGCCTCGGTGTCCACGGTGGAGTTGAGCTCGGGGAACCGGGCGAGGGCGGCGGTGCAGATCCGGGCGAGGAGCGCGAGGAGGGAGATCTTCGAACCTCCCGACGCGTTCACGGCGGCCCGCGCGCGCATCAGCTCCGTCGCGTCGGCGTCGACCCAGCAGGTCGCGTCGGGGATCTCGCGGCGGCTGCGGGAGAGCTTGTCGGCGACGGCACCGCGGATGCCCTTGAGGGGAACGCGGGCGCCTGCCGTCTCGGTGGCCGGAGCCGCGGCGGCGGGGGCGGGGGTGGCCGTCGCCTCCGCCGTGCGGCCCTGTGCCGCGGTGGCCCGCAGCGCGTTCTCGACGTCGGCCCGCAGGATCAGCCCGTCGGGTCCGGAACCCGCCAGCCGGCGCAGGTCCAGGCCGTTGTCGCGGGCCAGGCGGCGGACCAGGGGGGAGATGACGGGGACGGGGCCCTCGCCCTGCGTCGTCCCCACGCGCGCGGGGGTGGCGCCGACGGGTGCGGGCTCCTCGCCCGCCCTGTCGCCGACGGCCGTTCCGTTTGCGGTGACCGGCGTCGGCCGTACCCTTCGCCGTCGCGCCGGTGCTTCCGACGTGCCGTATCCGACCAGCACGTTGCCCGATGCCTCGGTCGCGGTCCCCTCTCCGGGCGTCCGGGGTCCCACCGCCACCGTCAGCAGCGGCGCCCCCACGGGAAGCTCCGTGCCCTCCTCGCCGAAGCGGGCGGTGACCACGCCGCCGTACGGGCAGGGGACCTCGACCATCGCCTTGGCCGTCTCGACCTCGACCACCGGCTGGTCGACGGCGACGACGTCGCCGACCTGGACCAGCCAGCGGACGATCTCCGCCTCGGTCAGTCCCTCCCCGAGGTCGGGGAGCTTGAACTCCAGCACCTGTGCCATCAGCCCTCGGCCTCCCACTGCAGACGCGCCACGGCGTCCAGGATCCGGTCCACGCCCGGCAGATGGTGCCGCTCCAGCATCGGCGGCGGGTAGGGGATGTCGAACCCGGCCACCCGCAGCACCGGCGCCTCCAGGTGGTGGAAGCAGCGCTCGGTGACCCGGGCCGCGATCTCCCCGCCGGGGCCGCCGAAGCCGCCCGACTCGTGTACGACGACCGCGCGCCCGGTCCGCCGCACCGACGCGGTGACCGTCTCGTCGTCGAACGGCACCAGGGAGCGCAGGTCGACGACTTCGAGGTCCCAGCCCTCGGCCCGGGCCGCCTCGGCGGCTTCGAGGCAGACGGGGACGGACGGCCCGTAGGTGATGAGCGTGGCGCTGCGGCCCGGGCGCCGCACCACGGCGCGGCCTATCGGGTCGACGGCCTGCGGGTCCTGGGGGTTCCAGGAGTCCTTCGACCAGTACAGCCGCTTCGGTTCGAGGAAGACGACCGGGTCGTCGGAGGCGATGGCCGCGCGCAGCAGCCCGTAGGCGTCGGCGACGGTGGCGGGCGTGACGACATGGAGCCCCGGAGTCGCCATGTAGTACGCCTCGGAGGAGTCGCTGTGGTGCTCGACGCCGCCGATGCCGCCGCCGTACGGCACCCGGATGGTGATCGGCAGGGGCATCCTGCCGCGGGTGCGGTTGCGCATCCGGGAGACGTGGCTGATCAGCTGCTCGAAGGCGGGGTAGGCGAAGGCGTCGAACTGCATCTCCACGACCGGCCGCAGCCCGTACATGGCCATGCCGACGGCCGTGCCGAGGATGCCCGCCTCGGCCAGCGGGGTGTCCGTGCAGCGGTCCTCGCCGAACTCCTTGGCGAGCCCGTCGGTGACCCGGAAGACGCCGCCGAGGGTGCCGACGTCCTCGCCCATGACGTGCACGGCGGGGTCGGCGGCCATCGCGTCGCGCAGCGCGCGCGTGAGGGCCTGCGCCATGGTGGCGGGCTTGACGGCGACGGTGGTCATCGGTGACCGCCTTCCTGCTCGGCCTCGAGCTCCGCCCGCAGCAGCGCGCGCTGTTCCCGCAACTGCGGCGTGGGCTGCGCGTACACGTGGCCGAAGAGGTCCATGGGGTCGAGTTCCGGGTCCCGGTTCATGCGTTCGCGCAGGTCGGCGGCCATCGCCTCGGCGTCCTCGCGCGCGGCCCGGATGCCGTCCTCGTCGAGCAGACCGCGCTCGGTCAGCTCCCGTTCCAGCAGCTGTACCGGGTCGTGCGCGCGCCAGGCCTCGACCTCGTCGTCGCCGCGGTAGCGGGTGGCGTCGTCGGCGTTGGTGTGGGCGTCGACGCGGTACGTGACCGCCTCCACCAGGGTCGGGCCGCCTCCCGCGCGCGCGAGCCGTATGGCGTCGCCGAGGACCTCGTGAACGGCGGCGGCGTCGTTGCCGTCGACCAGGCGGCCCGGCATGCCGTACCCGACGGCCTTGTGGGCCAGGGAGGGCGCGGCGGTCTGCTTGTCGAGCGGGACGGAGATGGCGTAGCCGTTGTTCTGGACCAGGAAGACGACCGGGGCCCGCCAGACGGCGGCGAAGTTCAGCGCCTCGTGGAAGTCGCCCTCGCTGGTGCCGCCGTCACCGACCAGGGCGAGCGCGACCACGTCGTCGCCCTTGAGGCGGGCGGCGTGGGCGAGGCCGACGGCGTGCGGGAGCTGGGTGGCCAGCGGGGTGGACAGGGGGGCCACCCGGTGCGCGTGGGGGTCGTAGCCGCTGTGCCAGTCGCCGCGCAGCAGGGTGAGCGCCTCGACGGGGTCGACGCCGCGCGCCACGGCGGCGAGCGTGTCGCGGTAGCTGGGGAAGAGCCAGTCCTGTTCCCGCAGGGCCAGGGCGGCGGCGACCTCGCAGGCCTCCTGGCCGGTGCTGGAGGGGTAGACGGCGAGGCGGCCCTGCTTGGTCAGGGCGGTGGCCTGCGTGTTGTACCGGCGGCCGAGCACCAGCTGGGCGTAGAGCCTGCGCAGCAGCTCCGGGTCGGCCTTGGCGGCCGTCTCGGTGCCGAGCACGCGGTACGGCTCGGGGTCGGGCAGCAGCGGCGCGGGGTCGGTACGGGGCTGCCAAGCGGGCGGCGGCGATGGCCGGTACGCGCCTCGCTGCTCCATGACCGTCATGACGGCACCTCCTCGTGGGAGCGGCTACGGGAGGCGCGCCGGCTGTGACCCGCCTCACCTACCGATTGTTCGGTCGACGGCACATTTTGGCTACAGCGCCCCCGAGGCTGTGGACAAACGGTTCTCCACAGCCTGCAATGAACGCAGGACGTCCACGGCGGGAAGGCGGGGGGACATGACACCTGAACAAATGGTCGAGGGCGCGACGATCGGCGCCCTTCCACCGCCCCCGCGACCGCTGGACGCCATCGACGAGGACATCCTGCGGATCCTCCAGGCGGACGGCCGCGCCTCGATACGGTCCGTCGCCGACCGCGTCCACGTCTCGCGCGCGAACGCCTACGCGCGCATCAACCGGCTCATCGAGGACGGTGTCATCCGGGGCTTCGGCGCCCGCGTCGACCATGAGCGGGCGGGCCAGGGCACGTCGGCGTACATCACGCTGAAGATCGTGCAGAACACCTGGCGCACGGTGCGCGAGCAGCTCAGACAGCTGCCGGGCGCCTCGCACATCGCCCTGGTGGGCGGCGACTTCGACGTCCTGCTGCTGGTGCACACGCCCGACAACAAAGCGCTGCGTGAGCTGGTGCTGACCCGGCTCCAGGCGATCCCGGAGGTGCTCAGCACACGCACGCTGCTGGTGTTCGAGGAGGAGGACCTGGAGCCGGAGGGCTGACTCAGCCTTCCCTGCGCAGGCCCCCGAAGACCAGCTGCACGACCGCGTCCGCCACCTCGCGCTCGCTCATGCCGCGCCCGTCGGGCCGGTACCACTCCACGATCGAGTTGATCATTCCGAAGACCAGCCGCGTGGCCAGCCGTACCTCCACGTCGCCGCGCACGTCACCGTCGGCCGCCGCCGCCTTCAGCAGCTCCGCCACCCGGTGGTCGAAGTCGCGCCGCCGCTCCAGGGCCCAGCGCTCGGTGGCGGTGTTGCCGCGCACCCGCAGCAGCAGCGTCACGTACGGCAGCTCGGCTATGAGGACCTCGACCATGCGCCGGACGACGTACTCCAGGCGGTCCGCGGCCCGCCCCACGCGCGCGTGCTCCTCGTCGAGGATCCCGAAGAGGCCGTCCAGCGCCCGGCTGACGGCGCGGCGCAGCAGCTCCTCCTTGCCCGTCACATGGTGGTAGATCGAGGACTTGGAGATGCCGGCCGCCTTGGACAGGTGCTCCATGGAGGTGCCGTCGTAGCCGCGCTCGTTGAAGACCCGCACGGCGACCGAGAGCAGTGTCTCGGGGGTGTACGTGTCGCGCTTGGCGGTGGTCATCGGGCGCCCTCCCGCTTGTCGGTGGCGTGCGCGTGCCGGTAGAGCGCGAGGGACGGGGCGTAGCGTCCCGAGGGGTCGCGCAGGTGCAGGTCGTCCAGGAGGTCGTAGGCCCAGCCGCGGCCGAGCCTGCGGCTCCACTCGAAGGGGCCGAGGGGGTAGTTGACGCCCAGGCGCATCGCGGTGTCGATGTCCTCCTCGGTGGCCACGCCCTTGGCGACGGCGTCGTGCGCGAGGTCGACGATCCGGGCGACCGTGCGGGCGACGATCATGCCGGGGACGTCGCCGATGACGCTGACGTCCTTGCCGAGCGCCTGGAAGAGGCCGGTGGCCTCGGCGAGGGTCTGCGGCGAGGTGTCCTGGGAGGCGGACAGGGCGACGCGGGTGGCCCGGCGGTAGTCGAGGGCGAGGTCGAAGTAGACGACGTCGCGGAACTCCACGGAGGTCTGGCCGTCGGCGAGCACCAGCTGGCCGCCGCTGGGCAGCACCAGGCGGGTGCCGTGGTCCTCTTCCTCCTCGCGGACCTGGATGCCTGCCTCGCGGATCAGCGCGAGCAGTTCGGCCGCCGGACCCAGGTCGCCCTCCGCGACGACGTGGGCGGGCGCCTGCGCCTTCTCGGCGGTGTGCGGTTCGGGGCGGTCGGCGTCGTCGGCGTGGTCGTACCAGCCGTGGCCGGTCTTGCGGCCCAGGCGGCCGGACTCGACCAGGCGGCGCTGGGCGAGCGACGGCGTGAACCGCACGTCCTGGAAGAACGACTGCCACACGGAGTGCGTGACGGACTCGTTGACGTCCTGCCCGATGAGGTCGGTCAGCTCGAAGGCGCCCATCCGGAAGCCGCCGGACTCGCGCAGCACCGCGTCGATGGTGGCCGGGTCGGCGCCCTGGGCCTCGTACACGGCGAAGGCCTCGGCGTAGAAGGGCCGGGCGATGCGGTTGACGATGAAGCCCGGGGTGTCGGCGCAGGCGACCGGGGTCTTGCCCCAGGAGCGGGCGGTCTCGTACGCGCGCGTGGCCGAGGTGACGTCGGTGGCGAACCCGGAGACCACCTCCACCAGCGGCAGCAGCGGGGCGGGGTTGAAGAAGTGCAGGCCCACGAAGCGGCCGGGGTTGCGCAGGGCGCCGCCGATGGCCGTCACCGAGAGGGAGGAGGTGTTGGTGGCGAGCAGGCAGTCGTCGGCGACGACGTCCTCCAGCTCGCGCAAGAGCTCCTGCTTGACGTCCAGCCGCTCCAGGACGGCTTCGACGACCAGCGCGCAGTCGGCGAGCTCGGCGAGGCTCCCGGCGGGCTGGAGCCGGGCGCGGGCGGCGTCCCGTTCGGTGCCGGTGAGCCGGTCCTTCGCCACGAGCCGGTCGAGGCGGGCGCCGATCGCGTCGGCCGCCTCCCGGGCGCGCCCGGGGACGGCGTCGTAGAGCCGCACCGGATGGCCCGCGACCAGCGCGACCTGGGCGATGCCCTGGCCCATGGTGCCGGTGCCGACGACGGCCACGGGGCTGCTGAGGTCGAGTGCTGTCATGTGCGCGATCCTCCCGCACGGGGTTTTCCACAGATGCGGCGGACCCCCTTGTCCCGACCGATCGTTCGGTTACTCTAACCCTGTCCGGCTGTTCCTGCCCATGGTTTCGCTGTTTCCGCCCAGGTCATGAGCTCGACGAAGAGCTCCTGAGACGAGGAGTTGGTCCCGCATGGCCGCCGAACTCACCGCGCACGAACTGATCGCCAAGCACCGGCCCACCCTCGACCAGGCGCTGGAGGCCATCCGCACACGCGCGTACTGGTCCCCCCACCCCGAGCATCCGAAGGCCTACGGGGAGAACGGCAGTCTGGACGCCGCCGCGGGCAAGGCCGCCTTCGACGCCCTTCTGGGCACCCGCCTCGACCTCGGCCAGCCCGGCACGGACGACTGGGTGGGCGGCGAGGTCTCCCCGTACGGCATCGACCTGGGTGTGACCTACCCGCACGCGGACGTCGACACCCTGCTGCCGGCCATGCGGGCCGGGCAGCGCGCGTGGCGTGAGGCGGGCGCGGAGACCCGGGCCGTGGTCTGCCTGGAGATCCTCAAGCGGATCAGCGACCGGACGCACGAGTTCGCGCACGCGGTCATGCACACCTCCGGCCAGGCGTTCATGATGGCTTTCCAGGCGGGCGGCCCGCACGCCCAGGACCGCGGCCTGGAAGCGGTGGCGTACGCGTACGTGGAGCAGGTCCGCACCCCCGACACGGCGGAGTGGACCAAGCCCCAGGGCAAGCGCGACCCGCTCGCGCTCACCAAGCACTTCACGCCGGTCCCGCGCGGCATCGCACTGCTGATCGGCTGCAACACCTTCCCGACCTGGAACGGCTACCCGGGTCTGTTCGCCTCCCTGGCCACCGGCAACGCGGTCCTGGTCAAGCCCCACCCGCGCGCGGTGCTGCCCCTCGCGCTCACCGTGCAGGTGGCCCGCCAGGTGCTCGCCGAGGCGGGCTTCGACCCGAACCTGGTCGCCCTGGCCGCCGAGCGCCCCGGCGAGGGCATCGCCAAAACGCTCGCCACCCGGCCCGAGATCAGGATCATCGACTACACGGGCTCCACCGCGTTCGGCGACTGGCTGGAGGCCAACGCCCGCCAGGCACAGGTCTACACGGAGAAGGCCGGCGTCAACACGGTGATCGTGGAGTCGACCGGCGACTACAAGGGCATGCTCTCCAACCTGGCCTTCTCGCTGTCCCTGTACAGCGGCCAGATGTGCACCACCCCGCAGAACGTACTCGTCCCGCGCGACGGCATCCGCACCGACGAGGGCCCCAAGTCCTACGACGAGGTGGTAGCCGACCTCGCCCGCTCCGTCGACGGCCTCCTCGGGGACGACGCGCGCGCCAACGCCCTGCTCGGCGCGATCGTCAACCCGGACGTCAAGGCCCGCCTGGAGGCCGCGGCCGGGCTGGGCGAGGTCGCCCTCGCCTCCCGCGAGGTCGCCAACCCGGACTTCCCGGGGGCGGTCGTGCGTACGCCGGTGATCGTCAAGCTGGACGGTGCGCGGAAGTACTGGGAGGGGGCCGACGACGAGGCCGCCTACATGAGCGAGTGCTTCGGCCCCGTCTCCTTCGCCGTCGCCGTCGACTCGGCCGCCGACGCGGTGGATCTGCTGCGGCGCACGGTCCGTGAGAAGGGCGCGATGACGGTCGGCGCGTACACCACCGACGAGCGGGTCGAGCAGGCGATCCAGGAGGTCTGCCTGGAGGAGGCCGCCCAGTTGTCGCTCAACCTCACCGGCGGGGTGTACGTCAACCAGACCGCCGCCTTCTCCGACTTCCACGGATCCGGCGGCAACCCGGCGGCCAACGCGGCCCTGTGCGACGGCGCGTTCGTGGCGAACCGCTTCCGGGTGGTGGAGGTCCGCCGGAAGGCGTAGGCCGGACAGGCCCCTAAGCGAGTGCGCCCCCGGTCGCGCTCCAGTGGTACAGCGTCATGGCCACACTGGTCGCGAGGTTGTAGCTGGAGACCTGGGGGCGCATCGGCAGGGAGACCAGGTGGTCGGTGCGGGCGCGCAGCTCGGCCGACAGGCCGCTGCGCTCGGAGCCGAAGGCGAGTACCGCGTCGTCCGGCAGCTTCATGCCCCGGATGTCCTCGCCCTCCGGGTCGAGGGCGAACAGCGGGCCCGGCGGCAGCTCGGCCACGGTCAGCCGCTCCACGGCGGTGGCGAAGTGCAGCCCGGCCCCGCCGCGCACCACCGTGGGGTGCCAGGGGTCGAGCGTGCCCGTGGTGACCACACCGGTGGCCCCGAAGCCGGCGGCCAGCCGGATCACCGCCCCCGCGTTGCCCAGGTTGCGCGGATTGTCGAGGACCACGACGGGCGCGCTGCGCGCGGGGTGCGCCAGCTTTTCCAGGTTGGCCGTGCGCGACGGCCGTACGGCCAGGGCGGCCACGGCGGTGGGGTGCGGTCGCGGCACCAGGGACGCGTACGTCGCCTCCGGCACCTCGGCCAGGAGCGCCTCCAGCGCGCCTTGGACGTCCGGGGCCAGTTCACCGGCGAGGGCGAGCGCCGCAGGCCGGTCGGCGGCGACCGCCACCGGGATCTCGGCCCCGAAGCGCACCGCGTGCTTGAGGGCGTGGAAGCCGTCCAGCAGCACGCAGGTGCCGGCGCGCTCGCGCCAGCGGGTCACGGGGTCGGTCATGCCCCGAAGCCTACGCGGGCGCTCTCACTGTCCTGCGCGGAGTGCGGCGGGGGCAGGTCGTGGCCGCCGCGCCGCGTCAGCCGCCCACGCGCGCGTGCCGCCCAGCCGCCGAGCAGCAGCAGGAAGGACGTCGGCAGGAACACCGCGTCGGTGGCGATCATCGCGAGCGAGAAGAAGGGCAGCCCGAGGACGACCGCGATCACGGCGTGTTCGGTCATCATCGCGGCCAGCAGTACGTTCTTGACCCGCCGGTTGAAGAGGGTGAACGGGAAGGCGACCTGCACGACGACCGTCCCGTACGTCGCGAGCATCACCAGGGTGCCGTTGGCCGACAGCAGGTCCGCGAGGGCGGGCCAGGGCGAGAAGTAGTCCAGGTGCAGCGGGTAGTAGACCGCGGTGCCGTCCTGCCAGCGCGAGCCCTGGATCTTGTACCAGCCGGCCGTGGCGTAGATCAGACACGCCTCGGCCATGATCACGAACAGGGCGCCGTTGTGCACGATGTTGGCGACCACGTCCAGCAGGATCCGGGGTTCGTCCGACCGCTTGCGGCGCCCCGCCGCCCACCACAGGCCCTGCGCCAGCCACACCGTCCACAGCAGCGCGGGCACGAGCAGGGCGCTGTCCAGGCGGCCCGCCAGGGTCACCCCGGCCAGCACGAGACCGAGCACGCCCCACAGGAGCGGGCCGACCCGGTCGGCGACCCGCTCGCCACGCGCGCGTGCCGCCGCCGCGCGCCGCTCCCGCCGGGCGTCCAGGGACCACACCCGGCCGCAGCGGGTGAAGACCAGGTAGACCGACATCAGATGCAGGACGTTGTCGCCGCCGTCGCCCACGAAGATGCTGCGGTTCTGCAGGGAGAGCACGCCGACCATGAACAGCACGGACGCCGTGCGGGTGCGCCAGCCCAGCAGGAGCAGCACGCTCGCGAGGAGGGCGAGCGCGTAGAACGCCTCGAACCAGACCTGCCCGTCCGTCCATATCAGGGCCGTGAAGGCGCCGTTGTCCGAGGTCAGCTGCCGGGCGAGGGACCAGCTCCACGGGCCGTCGGGGCCGTAGAGCTGCTCGCGGTGGGTGAACTCGCGCAGCAGGAACAGCAGCCACGTCCCGGCGAAGCCGATGCGTATCACGGCGGACTGGTAGGGGCCGAGGGCCGACTCGGTGACCCGGGCGATACCGCGGGAGACCGACAGCACGAGGCGGTTCACCGCACCCCTCCCGCGGCCTCGTCCGGCGTCACGGTCCACCAGGGCAGCAGCCGGTACACCGGCTTGTCGGAGACCTGCTCGTCGCTCCACGCGGGCGGCGGCACGCTGGTCGTACGGGAGCGGACCTGTACGCGCCGGACGGCGCCCTCCCGGCCGGTGCCGTCCTCGGCGTACAGGCGCATCACCACGATCCGGCGCATGTACTGCTCGGAGAGGGTGCCGCGCAGGCCCACCGGGCGGTTGTCGGCGCCGTGCGTGCCGACGAAGAAGTCCCAGGCCCGGCGCAGCTCGTTCTGCTCGGTGTGGCTGGGCAGCAGGCTGCCGTCGATGGCCTTGCCGTCCTCGGCGGACAGATCGCTCCAGCCGGTGGTCGTGAGGGTGCCGTCCGAGGTCAGCACCTCGGCCCGGGCCTGCACCGCGATGTTCTGCTGCAGCGGGTTGGGCGCGAACAGCTTCCAGTTCTGCTCGAACTCCGGGTAGATCCATTCGTCGATCGCCTTGCCGTGCTGCTTGGTCACCGTGTTCGCCGGCGCGACGTGCAGGAACACCATGCCCAGATGCACACAGGCGGCCACCGCGACCACCGCGAGCGCCAGGGCGGCGCCGACCTGGTAACGGGGGGAGAGCGCGGCCACACCGGTGCGGGGGGCGTCCGTACGGTCGGGCGCCGCGGCGCGGCCCTCGGCGGGGCCGACCGTGGCGTCCGGCCCTCGCGGGACCTGCGAGTCCTCGTCGTGCGCGTCCATCCCGCCCCGTTTCCCGATCACCGCCGTATGGCCGACGAGCGTCCCTGTCTCCTCGGCGCTCGCACGGAACGGTACTCAGCCCCACCCGTTCGGCGCAGCCCGGAGGGAAGACCAATGCGAGCGGAACGACGGTGGAGGAGGCGACGACCAAGGTTATCCACAGGCTGTGGCCACGGTTGTCCACAGCGGTTGACACCTCGCGGCGGCTCGCCCCACCATTGAATCGCACGGACCGAACGATCGGTCGGGACAGTGTTCCCGCAGAACCCGAAGGTCAGGGGGACCGCATGGCCACAGCAGCCGCGCACCGAACGGCCCGAACCGGGGCGGACGGCGCCCAGGACACCGCCGCCACGGCGGCGTACGAGCGCGCCTTCGACGCCGCCGTGGCCGCGGACGAGCGCATCGAACCTCGCGACTGGATGCCCGACGCCTACCGCGCCACCCTGGTCAGGCAGATAGCCCAGCACGCCCACTCCGAGATCATCGGCATGCAGCCGGAGGCCAACTGGATCACGCGCGCGCCCTCGCTGCGCCGCAAGGCCATCCTCATGGCCAAGGTCCAGGACGAGGCGGGCCACGGCCTGTACCTCTACAGCGCCGCCGAAACCCTGGGCACCGGCCGCGACGAACTCCTCGACAAGCTGCACACCGGCCGCCAGAAGTACTCCTCGATCTTCAACTACCCCACGCTGACCTGGGCCGACGTAGGCGCGATCGGCTGGCTGGTGGACGGCGCCGCCATCACCAACCAGGTGCCCCTGTGCCGCTGCTCGTACGGCCCGTACGCGCGCGCGATGGTCCGCATCTGCAAGGAGGAGTCCTTCCACCAGCGCCAGGGGTACGAGCTGCTGCTCGCCCTCAGCCGCGGCACCCCGGAGCAGCACGCGATGGCGCAGGACGCGGTGGACCGCTGGTGGTGGCCGTCCCTGATGATGTTCGGCCCGCCCGACGACGCCTCGCGGCACTCCGCGCAGTCGATGGCCTGGAAGATCAAGCGCCACTCCAACGACGAGCTGCGCCAGCGCTTCGTCGACATCTGCGTCCCGCAGGCCGAGTCCCTGGGCCTGACCCTCCCCGACCCGGACCTGAAGTGGAACGAGGAGCTCGGGCACCACGACTTCGGCGCCATCGACTGGACGGAGTTCGCAGAGGTCCTCAAGGGCAACGGCCCGTGCAACGAACAGCGGATCACCCAGCGCCGACGGGCACACGACGAGGGCGCGTGGGTACGGGAGGCGGCCGCGGCGTACGCGGCCAAGCACACCGGTGAGACAGGAGCGAGCCGAGCATGACCCCTACCGACTGGCCTCTGTGGGAGGTCTTCGTGCGCTCCCGCCGCGGACTCTCCCACACCCACGCCGGCAGCCTGCACGCCCCGGACGCGGAGCTGGCCCTGCGCAACGCCCGCGACCTGTACACCCGGCGCGGCGAGGGCGTCTCGATCTGGGTCGTCCCCGCCTCCGCGATCACGGCGTCCTCGCCCGACGAGAAGGACCCCTTCTTCGAACCGGCCGCCGACAAGCCCTACCGCCACCCGACCTTCTACGACATCCCGGAGGGGGTGAAGCACCTGTGACCGCCACCACCGTGCCCACGGCAGCCGCCCTCGCCCTCGGCGACGACGCCCTGGTGCTCTCCCACCGCCTGGGCGAGTGGGCGGGCCACGCGCCCGTCCTGGAGGAGGAGGTCGCCCTCGCCAACATCGCGCTGGACCTGCTCGGACAGGCCCGGGTCCTGCTGTCGATGGCCGGCGACGAGGACGAACTGGCGTATCTGCGCGAGGAGCGCGCCTTCACCAACCTCCAGCTCGTGGAACAGCCCAACGGCGACTTCGCGCACACCATCGCCCGCCAGCTGTACTTCTCCACCTACCAGCACCTGCTCTACGCCGAACTGGCCGCCGGTCAGGGCTCGTTCGCCCCGCTCGCGGCCAAGGCCGTCAAGGAGGTCGCCTACCACCGCGACCACGCCGAGCAGTGGACCCTGCGGCTCGGCGACGGCACGGAGGCCAGCCACGAGCGGATGGAGCGGGCCTGCGCGGCGCTGTGGCGGTTCACCGGGGAGATGTTCCAGCCGGTGGAGGGCCTGGACACCGAGTGGGCGGCCCTGGAGACGGCCTGGCTGGAGTCCGTCGGGGACGTGCTGCGCCGGGCCACCCTGACGGTCCCCGAGGGATCGCGGACCGGGGCGTGGTCGGCGGGCGCCGGCCGCCAGGGCCTGCACACCGAGCCGTTCGGGCGGATGCTCGCCGAGATGCAGCACCTGCACCGCAGCCATCCGGGGGCGTCATGGTGACGACCACCGCGGTGGAGGCGGAACTCCTCGAACTCGCCGGTTCGGTGCCCGACCCCGAACTGCCCGTGCTCACCCTGCGCGAACTGGGCGTACTGCGCGCCGTGCACGTCCGGGGCACGGACGCCGTCGAGGTGGAGCTGACCCCGACGTACACCGGGTGCCCGGCGATCGAGGCGATGTCCCTGGACATAGAGCGGGTGCTGCGCGGGCACGGCATGCGGGAGGTCACCGTCCGCACGGTGCTCGCGCCCGCCTGGTCGACCGACGACATCACCGACGAAGGGCGGCGCAAGCTGCGGGAGTTCGGGATCGCGCCGCCGCGGGTGCGACGGGACGGCGGCCCGGTGGCCCTGGAGCTGGGGCGGACCCGCACCCTCGCCGACGAGACCGGCGGAGCCGAGCCCGTCGGCTGCCCGCACTGCGGATCCGCCGACACCGAGCTGCTGAGCCGGTTCTCCTCCACCGCCTGCAAGGCGCTGCGGCGCTGCCTCGCCTGCCGGGAACCGTTCGACCACTTCAAGGAGTTGTGATGGCCCGCTTCCACCCGCTCCCGGTGGCCGCGGTCGACCGGCTCACCGACGACTCCGTGGCCCTCACCCTCGCCGTCCCACCGGAGCTGCGCGAGGAGTACCGGCACGCGCCGGGCCAGCACCTCGCGCTGCGGCGCCGGGCCGACGGGGTGGAGATACGGCGGACGTACTCGATCTGCTCCCCGGCGCCCGAGCCCGGCGGCGAGGGACCGCACACGCTGCGGGTCGGGGTGCGGCTGGTCGACGGCGGGGCGTTCTCGACGTACGCGCTGAAGGAGATCGGCGTCGGGGACGAGCTGGAGGTGATGACCCCGGCCGGGCGCTTCACCCTGGAGCCCGCGCCCGGGATGTACGCCGCGATCGTCGGCGGCAGTGGGATCACCCCGGTGCTGTCGATCGTCTCCACGCTGCTGGCGCGCGAGCCCGGCGCCCGGTTCTGCCTGATACGCAGTGACCGTACGGCCGCCTCGACGATGTTCCTGGAGGAGGTCGCCGACCTGAAGGACCGCTATCCGCAGCGGCTGCAGCTGGTGACCGTGCTGTCCCGGGAGGAGCAGCAGGCGGGACTTCCGTCCGGGCGGCTGGACCGGGAGCGGCTGACGGGACTGCTGCCCGCGCTGCTGCCGGTGGGCGACGTGGCGGGATGGTTCCTGTGCGGGCCCTACGGCCTGGTGCAGGGCGCGGAGCGGGCGCTGCGGGAACTCGGGGTGGACCGGGGCCGGATCCATGAGGAGATCTTCCACGTGGACGCCGGTGCGACGCCGGCGACGGTCGTCGTGTCCCCCGCGCACAGCACCGTGACCGCACGGCTCGACGGACGCGGCGGGACCTGGCCGGTCCAGGACGGCGAGTCTTTGCTGGAGACGGTGCTGCGCAACCGGCCCGACGCGCCCTACGCCTGCAAGGGCGGGGTGTGCGGGACCTGCCGGGCCTTCCTGGTGTCGGGCGAGGTGCGGATGGACCGCAACTTCGCGCTGGAGGCGGAGGAGACGGAGGCCGGGTATGTGCTGGCCTGCCAGTCCCATCCGGTGACGGAGAGGGTGGAGCTGGACTTCGACCGCTGAGGGCATGTGCCGGCACCCCGGTGGTGCCACCCCGTTCCCTTCTTCTAGAACCTGTTCTATCTTGACGGACCGTCAGATCAGCACCGCCGGACGGGCGGATCCGCCGGGAGGACGGGATCGTGGACTTCACCTTCACCGAGGAGCAGCTGGCGGCGGCCGAGGCGGCCGAAGGGGTGTTCGCCGGGGTGGCGCCGGACTCGGTGCCGAGCCCCGCGCTCACCACGGGCGCCGTGGCCGACGACTTCGACCGGCCGCTGTGGTCCAGGCTCGCCGAAGCGGACCTGCTGAGCCTGCTGCTCGACGAGGAGTACGGCGGCGCGGGCCTGGACGCCATCGCCCTGTGCCTGGTGCTGCGGGAGTCCGCGAAGGTCCTGGCGCGGGTGCCGCTGCTGGAGAGCAGCGCGGCCCTGGCGGTCGTACAGGCCTACGGCGGCAAGGAGTTGCGGGACGGCCTGCTGGCACGTGCCGGGCGGGGCGAGCTGGTGCTCACCGTCGCCGCGCACGGCCGCACCGGCCACGACCCGGCCGAACTCGCCGTGACCGCACGGCGGGACGGCGAGAGCTGGGTACTGGACGGGGTGCAGACGGGGGTGCCGTGGGCATACGGCGCCGATCTCATCGTCGTACCGGCGCACACCGAAGCCGACCGGAGCGTCCTCGCCCTGGTGCCCCGGGTCCACGACGGCGTCGTGCTCGCCGAGCAGATCTCCACCACCGGGGAACGGCTGGGCGAGCTGCGCATGGAGTCCGCGCGGATCGCGGCCGGGGACGTCATCGACACCGACGGCGCCTGGGAGTGGCTGCGCGCGCTGCTGACCACCGGGACGTGCGCTCTCGCGCTCGGGCTGGGCGAGCGTGTGCTCAGGATGACCAGCGACTACACCGCCAAGCGGGAGCAGTTCGGCCACCCGGTCGCGACCTTCCAGGCCGTCGCCGTGCAGGCCGCCGACCGGTACATCGACCTGCGGGCCATGGAGGCCACGCTGTGGCAGGCGGCATGGCGGATCGCCTCGGGGGCGCCGGGCGCGCTGCCCGCCGCCGGGGATGTCGCCGTGGCGAAGATCTGGGCCGCGGACGGGGTACGGCGGGTCGTGCAGACCGCCCAGCACCTGCACGGCGGGTTCGGCGCCGACACCGACTACCCCCTGCACCGGTACCACGCCTGGGCCAAGCAGCTGGAACTGTCGCTCGGCCCGGCGGCGGCGTACGAGGAGGCGCTGGGGGACCTGCTGGCCGCCCATCCCCTGGGCTGACCGGCCCGGCCCCACCAGGCCGGACAGGCCCTAGAGGACGTGCCCCGGCTGTCCCGCGTCGGTGACCACGGGACGGCCCGCGGCCGACCAGCTCTGCATGCCGCCGTCCACGTTGACCGCTTCGATGCCCTGCTGGACCAGGTACATCGTGACCTGGGCCGAACGGCCGCCGGAGCGGCAGATCACGTGGACCCGGCCGTCCTGTGGGGCCGCCTCGGTCAGCTCGCCGTAGCGCGCCACGAAGTCGCTGAGGGGAATGTGCAGCGCCCCTTCGGCATGGCCCGCCTGCCATTCGTCGTCCTCGCGGACGTCCAGCAGGAAGTCGCCGTCCTTGAGGTCCGTGACCTCGACCGTGGGCACACCAGCTCCGAAACTCATGCGTCCGACGCTACCCGAAGGGATCCGGGAGACCAGCCGGGCTACCCCTGCTCCAGCAGCGCCGCCAGCTCCGCCTCGCGCTCCACCACGTCCCTGGCCAGCCTCTCGGCGATCTCGTCCAGAAGGGCGTCGGGGTCGTCGGGGGCCAGGCGCAGCATCGAGGCGATCGCGCTGTCCTCCAGTTCGCGGGCGACCAGGGTGAGCAGTTCCTTGCGCTGGGCGAGCCACTCCAGGCGGGCGTAGAGCTCCTCGGCGCGGCTCGGAAGCCGCTCGGCGAGGACCGGGCCCGCGGCCCACTCCTCGGCCAGCTCCCGCAGCAGCGTCTCGTCGCCACGGGCGTAGGCGGCGTTGACGCGGGTGATGAACTCCTCGCGCCGCGCCCGCTCGGCCTCCTCCTGCGCCAGGTCCGGGTGGGCCTTGCGGGCGAGCTCGCGGTACAGCTTGCGGGCCTCCTCGCTGGGCCGGACCCGCTGCGGGGGCCGTACCTCCTGCCCGGTGAGCATCGCGGCGGCCTCCGGGAACAGGCCCTGGCCGTCCATCCAGCCGTGCAGCAGTTCCTCGACGCCGGGGAGGGGCAGCCCCCGGGCCCGGGCCTCCTCGGCCCGGCGGATGTCCTCGGGATCGCCGGTGCGGGCGGCTCTGGCCTCGGCGATCCGTACGTCCAGCTCCTCGAGGCGGGCGTACACGGGGCCGAGCCGCTGTTCGTGCAGCCGGGAGAAGTTCTCGACCTCGACGCGGAAGGTCTCCACCGCGATCTCGTACTCGATCAGGGCCTGCTCGGCGGCCCGCACGGCCCGCTCCAGCCGCTCCTCGGGCCGGGGCGGCTGGGACTGCTCAGCTTCCGGGGTCGTCACCCGACCAGCGTAGGCCACGCCGGGAACGGCCACGGCGACTCGGCGCTCAGCTCGCCCCGGAGGGGTTCGCGGCCCGCGGGCAGTCCGCCGCCACCCATCGGGCCTCCAGGTCCCGGCAGGCGACCACGAGGGTGCCGGGGCGGCAGGACAGCTCGTGGGTGCAGCCGTCGGGGTGCGGGAGGATCTCGTCGATGACCACCTCGCCGAGGGAGGCGGGGTCGCAGGAGTCCAGGACGTCCGACTGGAAGCGCGAGACGCCCGCGTAGCGGATGACCAGGTCCTCGTCACACCCCGCGCGGTTGAGCGGGAGGCGGTTGTGCGCGAGGCGGTTGTGCCGGTAGCAGTCGTGCCGGAAGCGGATCTCCAGGGTGCCGTCGGCCGTGCGGCGCACCCGCGACGGCTGGAGGCCCCGCACGCAGCGTCCGCCGTCGAAGGCGTAGTGCCCGGGGTCGGTGGCGAACGCCCGTGCCCCCGGCGGCAGGCTCTCCGCGAGGCCGGGCAGCCGCTCCAGATAGGGGCCGGGGTCGATGGACACCACGCCCCCGCCCTCGCCGCCGCTCAGGTGTACGTACCTCACACGCCCAGCTCCGCCGCGATCCGCCCCGACCGCACCGCCGCCACCAGGTCCGCGTGGTCCGCCTCCGTGCGGTCGGCGTAGGCGACGGCGAACTCGGCCATCGCCTCGTCCAGTTCCTCGTTCTTGCCGCAGTAGCCGGCGATTCTGCGCGGATCGGTGCTGTGGGAGTGGGCGCGGGCCAGCAGGGCGCCGGTCATACGGCCGTAGTCGTCGACCTGGTCGGCGGCGAGCGCGGCGGGGTCGACGCTGCCCTTGCGGTTGCGGAACTGCCGTACCTGGAAGGGACGTCCGTCGACCGTCGTCCAGCCCAGCAGGATGTCGCTGACGACCTGCATGCGCTTCTGGCCCAGGACCACCCGGCGGCCCTCGTGGTCGACGGCGGACGGCTCGAACCCGGCGGTCGCCAGGTGCGGGACCAGGGCCGAGGGGCGGGCCTCCTTCACTTGCAGGACCAGCGGCTCACCGCGGTGGTCCAGGAGCAGCACGACGTACGACCGGGTGCCCACGCTGCCCGTGCCGACGACCCGGAACGCCACGTCGTGCACCGCGTGCCGGGAAAGCAGCGGGAGGCGGTCCTCGGAGAGGGTGGAGACATAGTCCTCCAGGGACGCGGCCACCGCCGCGGCCTCCGCGTCGGGGACCCGGCGCAGCACCGGCGGGGCGGCGACGAAACGGCGTCCGCCGCCCTCGACGGCTTCGGTCGACTTGGCCGCGAACCGCCCGCTGGTGTTCGCCCGCGCCTTCTCCGAGACCCGCTCCAGCGTGCCGAGCAGGTCGTGCGCGTCGGTGTGCGAGACCAGTTCCTCGTCCGCGATGGCGTTCCAGGCGTCCAGCACCGGGAGCTTGGCGAGCAGCCGCATGGTGCGCCGGTAGGCGCCCACCGCGCCGTGCGCCGCCTGGCGGCAGAGGTCCTCGTCGGCGCCCGCCTCCCGTCCTGCCAGCACCAGCGAGGTGGCGAGCCGCTTGAGGTCCCACTCCCAGGGGCCGTGCACCGTCTCGTCGAAGTCGTTGAGGTCGATCACCAGGCCGCCGCGCGCGTCGCCGTACAGACCGAAATTGGCCGCGTGCGCGTCACCGCAGATCTGGGTGCCTATGCGGGTCATGGGCGTGCGGGCGAGGTCGTACGCCATGAGGCCCGCCGAGCCGCGCAGGAAGGCGAACGGCGTCGCCGCCATCCGGCCCACCCGGATCGGCGTGAGCGCCGGAATGCGGCCCCGGTTGGACTCCTCGACGGCGCTCACCGCGTCCGGGCGGGAGCCGTCGAGGTCGAGGGAGCTGTGCGCGCTGCGCGGTACCCCCTCCCGCAGCGCCTTGCCCTCCGCCTTGGGCGAACCCTGCGCCGGCCAGTCGGCGAACCCGCGCACCCGGGGCAGCCGACGCGCCCCGCCGGTCTCCGTCCCCGCCGCTCCAGCCACGATCCCGGTCATCGCGACCGCCTCCCCCGCACCCACTCGTACGAACATCAATGCGTGCCGACCGTACAGCCAGTGGCCGAAACGCGTCAGACCCTGTGGACAACTCCCCGGCTGTGGAAAACCGCGGGGCGCGCCCGCGTGAGCTCCGAGGTCATCCCCGCAGGTACGCCAGCACCGCCAGCACCCTCCGGTGCGTCTCCTCGGCGGGCGGTAGGTCCAGCTTGGTGAGGATGCCGCCGATGTGCTTGCCGACGGCCGCCTCGGAGACCACCAGGTGCCGGGCGATCGAGCTGTTGGACCTGCCCTCGGCGATCAGGGCGAGCACCTCCCGCTCGCGCGGGGTGAGGCGGCGCAGCGGATCGCGGCGCCGGCGCAGCAGCTGTCGTACGACCTCGGGGTCGACGACCGTGCCGCCGGACGCGACGTCCTCCAGCGCGGCCACGAACTCCTCGACGTGTCCGACGCGGTCCTTGAGCAGGTAGCCGACACCGGTTCCGTCGCCGGAGTCGAGCAGTTCGGAGGCGTACGCCCGCTGCACGTACTGGCTGAGCACCAGGACGGGCAGCGCGGGCCGCCGCTCGCGCAGCCGCACCGCCGCCCGCAGCCCCTCGTCCTGGAAGCCGGGCGGCATGCGGACGTCCGTGACGACGATGTCCGGGGTGTGCTCCGCCTCGGCGGCGAGAAGCGCCTCCGCGTCGCCGACGGCCGCGGCGACCTCGTGGCCGAAGCGGGCGAGCAGCCCGGTCAGTCCCTCCCGCAGCAGCACACTGTCCTCGGCCAGCACTACGCGCAGCGCTCGGCCTGATCCCGGGGGCGGGGCAGGCAGGGTTCGCAAGGGATCTCCACATGCAGCAGGGTCGGCCCGCCCACGGGGCTGGACAGGGAGAGTGTGCCATCCAGGACCGACACCCGGTCCGCGAGTCCGGTGAGCCCGCTGCCCTGCCCGGCCTCGGCGCCGCCCCGGCCGTCGTCGCGCACCCGCAGGACCAGCCGTCCGGCGCGGTGGCCGCCGCTCACGCGCGCGTGGGTGGCCCCGCTGTGCCGGTCGACGTTGGCGAGGGCCTCGCAGACCACGAAGTAGGCGGCGGCCTCGACCGATTGGGGCAGCCGTCCGGGCAGCTCCAGGTCGACGTCCACGGAGATCGCGCACCGGTCCGCCGCGTCGGCGACGGCGGCTTCGAGGCCGTAGTCCGCGAGGACCTTGGGGTGGATGCCGTGGATCAGGTCGCGGAGTTCGGCCAGTGCGGTGCCCGCCTCCTCGTGGGCCTTGGCGAGTTGGTCGGCGAGCGGCCCGGGCGGGGCGTCCAGACGGGCCAGGCCGAGGGTCATCGTCAGGGCCACCAGGCGCTGTTGGGCGCCGTCGTGCAGATCGCGCTCGATGCGCCGCCGTTCGGCCTCGAAGGCGTCCACCAACCGCGCGCGTGAGCGGGTGAGTTCGGTCACCGTCTCGCCCTGCTCCGGCGCCAGCAGCAGCCGGGCCAGCGCGGCCCGGGCGCCCGCCGTCGCGCCCAGCAGGTAGGCGCCGGCGGCCAGCAGGACGAGCCCGAGCAGGGCCACCGCGAACGCCTCCGGACGGCCGGTCACCGTCCACTCCTTGAGCACCTTCGCCTCGCGGCCCTCACCCACTGTGGCCATCAGCAGCGGGGTGGCGACCAGGGAGAGCGGGGCGCCCAGGGCGAGGGTGACCGCGAGCGCGTCGACCGGCCACAGCAGTCCCGCGAACAGCAGGGCGTAGCCGAGCTCCCGCCAGGTGGCCCGCTCCCGCAGCCGGGTCGCGAGCCAGGCCCGCAACCCGGTCGCGGCGGGCGGCCGGTGCGGATCCGCGGCGGGGGCGAGGCCGACCAGCCGCAGCCGGCGCCGTTCCACCGCCGCCACCGGGATCCCGGCGAGCGCGGCGGCGAGCAGCAGCGGCAGCCCCACGAGGACGACGGCCAGGACACCGCCGGACACCACCGTGACCGTGAGCACCACGAGGGTGACGGCGCCGGTCAGCGCGCCGGAGAGCAGATATCCGGCCGAGCGCCACGGCCACGCCGACAGCGGGAAGCCGGGGCGGGACATGGCCTGCCACACGTTCCGAGGGGGCTGCATGCGGATCACCGTAGGGGCCGCTGCGGGCCCGGACCATCCGGCCAGGGAGGGGGGCCGGGGTATGCCTGGCCCTACCCCGGGTCTCGGTCCTGCCGCACTGCGCCGAGGGGTCCGCCGACGGTTTCGTTGGACCACCGCTCAGTGACCGAGCGGCCATGACCAGCAGGGGGAGCGATGAGCACCGACGCGATCAGGATGCGCGCAGTCAGCAGGCGTTACGGGACGGGCGAGGGGGCGGTGACCGCGCTCGACCGGGTCTCCCTCGGCTTCCCGCGCGGCAGCTTCACGGCCGTCATGGGCCCCTCCGGCTCGGGCAAGTCCACGCTGCTGCAGTGCGCGGCGGGCCTGGACCGGCCCACCTCCGGGTCGGTGACGGTGGGCGGGACCGAGCTGACGGGTCTGAGCGAGAGACGGCTGACCCTGCTGCGGCGCGACCGTATCGGGTTCGTCTTCCAGGCGTTCAACCTGCTGCCGTCCCTGACCGCCGAGCAGAACGTGGCCCTCCCCCTGCGCCTGGCCGGCCGCCGCCCCTCCCGCGCGCGGGTGCGTGAGGTCCTCGGCCAGGTGGGCCTCGCCGACCGCGCCCGGCACCGGCCGGCGGAGCTGTCCGGCGGCCAGCAGCAGAGGGTGGCCCTGGCCCGTGCGCTGATCACCCGCCCCGAGGTGCTCTTCGGTGACGAACCGACCGGCGCCCTCGACACCCGCACCGGCCGCGAGGTGCTGGAGCTGCTGCGCGGCATGGCCGACCGGGAGGGCCAGACCGTGATCATGGTCACTCACGACCCGGTGGCCGCCTCCCGCGCGGACCGCGTGGTCTTCCTGGTCGACGGCCGCCTCACCGGGGAGCTGGCCGGGGCGGACGCGGGCCGGATCGCCGCGCACATGACCGGACTGGAGGGCGTCGCGTGCTGATCCTCGCCCTGAACGCCCTGCGCGCCCGCTGGACCGCCTTCACCGGCAGCTTCGTCGCGCTCTTCCTCGGCGTCGCCCTGCTCACCGTGACGGGCCTGGCCCTCGCCGCGTCCCTGGACGCGCCGCACCGCGCCCCCGAACGGTTCGCCGCCGCGCCGGTCGTGGTCAGGGGAGCCGACACCCTCCGCGTGGCCACCCCGGCCGGCGAGCGGACCCGGAAGCTCGACCGGCCGCGCCCGGTCCCCGCGCCGGTCGTCGCCGGACTCCGCGAGCTGGGAACCGTCGTCGAGGACCGCTCGTTCCCCCTGCGAGCGGCCGGCGGACCCGGCGACCTGGTCGGCCACCCCTGGTCCATCACCGCGTTCGCTCCGTACGCCCTCGACGCGGGCCGCCCGCCCCGTACCGCGGACGAGGTCGTCATCAGCGGCGCCTGGGCGCGGCCGGGCGAGCGCGTCCACACCGACCACGGCACCGTCCGGATCGTCGGCACCGTCACCGCGCGCCACGACTTCGAGCACGCCGTCTTCTACACCGACGACCGAGCCGCCCGGCTCTCCCCGACCAGCACCCAGCTGACCGTCGACGCCGACCCGGCAGCCGTACGGGCGGTGGTACGAAACACAGAGGCGACCGGCGTCCAGGTCCTCACCGGCGACGCCCGCCGCCTCGCCGACCCCGGCCTCGACCGGGACCGTGAGGCCCTCACCGCGCTGAACGCCCTGTTCGGCACGGCAGGCGGGGTCACCGCCTTCGTGTCGGTGTTCGTCGTGGCGTCCACCTTCGCCTTCTCCGTCGCCCAGCGGCGGCGGGAGTTCGGGCTGCTGCGTGCCGCCGGGGCGACCCCCGGGCAGATCCGCCGGACGGTGCTCGCCGAGGCCCTGGCGGTCGGCGTGCTCGCCTCGGCGACCGGCTGCGCGGCGGGCGCGTACGGGGCACCGCGGCTCGCCGGACGGGTCGTCGACGAGGGCCTCGCCCCCCGCTGGTTCACCATCGGCGACAGCGTCTGGCCGTACCACCTGGCCTTCTGGACGGGTCTGCTGGTCGCGGTGTGCGGGGCGCTGGCCGCGTCCCTGCGGGCCGGGCGCACCGGGCCGCTCCAGGCGCTGCGCGAGGCGTCCGTGGACGGCCGGGCGATGACCCCGGGCCGATGGCTGAGCGCCGCGGCGCTATTGCTGACGGCCGCCGTCACGCTGGGGATGACCCTGGCCGGGGACCCGGGCGACCTGCTGCACCGCAAGTCGTACGTGAGCCGCCCCATGCTCCTGATCACCGCGGTCGCGCTGCTCGCGCCGGCCGTGGTGCGGCCCCTGGTCCGCGCCCTGGTCCGGCTGCCCGGCGTCACCGGCCTGCTGGTGCGCGAGAGCGCGGCGGCCGGTGTGCGGCGCACCGCCGCCGTCGCCGCGCCCGTGCTGGTCACCGTCGCCCTCGCGGGCTCACTGCTGGGCGCCACCGCGACGCTGAACGAGGCCAGGGCCGCCGAGACCCGCGCCCGGACCACCGCCGAGTTCGTGGTCACCCCGGCCGACGACACGGGCTTCGACGCGGCGACCCTGCGCCGGCTGCGCGCGGTGCCCGGCGCCCTGGTGTCGCCGACCGCCTCGAGCGCGGTGTACGTCGTCGAGGACGGCACGGCCCTGATCAGGTCCGAGGCCCGAGCCGCCGAACCGGCGCCGCTGGCGGCCACCACCCGGCTCCCGCTGGCCGCCGGACGCCTCGCCGGGCTCGACGACGGCTCGATCATCGTCAACCGGGAGTGGCAACGGCACACCGTCGGGCAGTACGTACGGATCCGGCTCGGCGACGGCACGCCGAGGACCCTGCGGATCGCCGCCGTCATGACCACCGGCACCGGCGACAACGGCGTCTACGTCACCCCGCGCAACGCGCCCGGCGCGGCGGTCGACCGGGTCGACGTCGCCCTCGCGCGGGGCGCCGACGCGCGCGCCGTGGCCGCGGAGCTGCGCGCGGCCGTACACGGGTCGGGCGGGCGGGTGCTGACCAGGGAGCAGTGGCTGCGGGCGACGTACCCGGGCACCGACCGCACCACCCGCCTCGGGCTTCTGCTGGTCCTGGGCATCGCCCTGCTCTACACCGGCGTCTCGGTGGCCAACACCGCCGTGATGGCGACCTCGGACCGGCTGCGTGACCTGGCCGTCCTGCGCCTGACCGGGGCGACCCGGGCCCAGGCGCTGCGGCTGGTGGCGGCGGAAGCGCTGACGGTGGTCGCGGTCGGCGGTCTGCTCGGTCTGCTGGTCACGGCCGTCAACCTGCTCGGCCTCGGCACCGCCCTGCACCTGCTGTCGGCACCGGCCGCCGTCCGCCTGCCCTGGACCGCCCTCGGCACCACCGTGGGCGCCTGCGCGCTGCTCGCGGTGACGGCCTCCGTCGTACCGGCCACACGCGCACTGCGCCGCCCGGCGACCTGAGAGACTCGTCACACCAGGTGGTGTTCCCCAGAAAACGCCAACGGGCCCATCGATCACGATGGGCCCGTTGCCTCTGTGCGCGAGGGGGGAGTTGAACCCCCACGCCCTTGCGGGCACTGGAACCTGAATCCAGCGCGTCTGCCTATTCCGCCACCCGCGCATTGGGTGTGTCTTCCGGTTCCGGCCCTGCTGGGCTGGCCCCTTCCGACACCCAGAACATTAGCACGGCCGCCAGGGTGGATTCACCTCGCTTATCCGGGGCCCGGGCCCCGGCGGCCCGCACGTATCAAGGAGTACTTGTTCACGTATCAACCTCGTACCGGTCCCGGTCATCTCTCCAGGAGGCGGACCGGGTCCACAGTCAGGTGCGGGACACTGGTCTTCAAGCCCCTCTACGATCCTTGACAAGAGGAGTTCGAAGGGGAGCCGCTGGGGGAACCGGCTGTTTGCCGGGCGCGTGGATACGATCAGTAAGCAGTACCAGGCAAGGCAGCACGGCAAGACAGCGGCAAGGCAGGACGACAGCGAAGGAGGAGGTGCCCCATGGGAGTCCTGAAGAAGTTCGAGCAGCGTCTCGAAGGTCTGGTCAACGGCACCTTCGCCAAGGTGTTCAAGTCCGAGGTCCAGCCCGTGGAGATCGCCGGAGCGCTCCAGCGGGAGTGCGACAACAACGCCACCATCTGGAACCGCGACCGGACCGTCGTACCCAACGACTTCATCGTGGAGCTGAGCGCGCCGGACTACGAGCGCCTCAGCCCCTACTCCGGCCAGCTCGGCGACGAGCTCGCCGGCATGGTGCGCGACTACGCCAAGCAGCAGCGCTACACCTTCATGGGCCCGATCAAGGTCAACCTGGAGAAGGCCGACGACCTCGACACCGGCCTGTACCGGGTGCGCAGCCGCACACTCGCCTCCACCGGCAACCAGCAGGCGCCCTCGGCGCCCTCCTCGGCGCCGCCCAGCGGGCGGCCCGCCCCCGGCGGATACGGCTACCCGCCGCCCGCCTCGCCCGCCGGAGCCCCGCCCATGCCGGCCGCGCCGCCTCCCGGCGCCCGCCCGGGCGGATACGGCTACCCGCAGCCCGCCACCCAGCGGCCCGCGGCCGCCCCGATGAGCGGCGGGCGCACCCGCTACTGGATCGAGATCAACGGCACCCGCCATCAGATCTCCCGCCCGACGCTGGTGCTGGGCCGCAGCACCGAAGCCGACGTGCGGATCGACGACCCCGGCGTCTCGCGCCGGCACTGTGAGATCCGGACCGGAACGCCCTCGACGATCCAGGATCTCGGGTCCACCAACGGCATCGTGGTGGACGGGCAGCACACCACCCGCGCTACGCTCCGCGACGGCTCGCGGATCGTCGTGGGCAGTACCACCATCATTTACCGGCAAGCCGAAGGGTGAAGCGGGGGCAATGTCAGAGCTGACCCTCACGGTCATGCGGCTGGGTTTCCTGGCCGTACTGTGGCTGTTCGTGATCGTGGCCGTGCAGGTCATCCGCAGCGACCTGTTCGGTACGCGCGTCACCCAGCGCGGATCGCGTAGGGAGGCCGCGCGCCCGCAGCAGGCGGCCGCCCGGCAGCAGCAGGCCGCGCCCCCGCCCCAGCGCGGCCAGCAGGGCGGCGGCCGGCAGCGCCGCAACGCCCCCACCAAGCTGGTCGTGACCGAAGGCACCCTGACCGGCACCACCGTCGCGCTCCAGGGCCAGACCATCACCCTGGGCCGCGCCCACGACTCCACGATCGTGCTGGACGACGACTACGCCTCCAGCCGCCATGCCAGGATCTACCCGGACCGCGACGGCCAGTGGATCGTCGAGGACCTCGGCTCCACCAACGGCACGTACCTGGACCGGTCCCGGCTGACGACACCCACACCGATCGCACCGGGCGCGCCGATCCGCATCGGCAAGACCGTCATCGAGCTGCGGAAGTAGTACGACAATGAGCGAGCGGAGCGAGCACGCAACGGCGGACCGCACCCCGGACCCCGGCGCGCTCCCGACCGGAGGGTGGGCAGTGTGGCTCGACACGACCGGCTGTACCCGGAGCCGACTGGCGAGGTGCGCATGAGTCTGTCACTGCGCTTCGCCGCCGGATCGCACAAGGGCATGATCCGGGAGGGCAACGAGGACTCCGGTTACGCCGGTCCGCGCCTGCTCGCCATCGCCGACGGCATGGGCGGCCAGGCGGCCGGCGAGGTCGCCTCCTCCGAGGTCATCTCCACGCTGGTCACGCTCGACGACGACGTGCCCGGCTCCGACATCCTCACCTCCCTCGGCCACGCCGTGCAGCGCGCCAACGACCAGCTGCGCTCCATGGTCGAGGAGGACCCGCAGCTGGAGGGCATGGGCACCACCCTCACCGCCCTGCTGTGGACCGGACAGCGGCTCGGCCTCGTCCACGTCGGCGACTCCCGCGCCTACCTGCTGCGCGACGGCGTCCTCACCCAGATCACCCAGGACCACACCTGGGTCCAGCGGCTCGTCGACGAGGGCCGGATCACCGAGGAAGAGGCGACCACCCACCCGCAGCGGTCGCTGCTCATGCGCGCCCTCGGCAGCGGCGACCACGTCGAACCCGACCTGTCGATCCGCGAGGTCCGGGCCGGCGACCGCTACCTGATCTGCTCCGACGGCCTCTCCGGCGTCGTCTCCCACCAGACGATGGAGGAGACCCTCGCCAGCTACCAGGGCCCGCAGGAGACCGTGCAGGAACTCATCCAGCTCGCGCTGCGCGGCGGCGGCCCCGACAACATCACCGTGATCGTCGCCGACGTCCTCGACCTCGACACCGGCGACACCCTCGCCGGGCAGCTGTCCGACACCCCCGTCGTGGTCGGCGCCGTCGCCGAGAACCAGCACCACCTGCACGACAACGGCATCATGCAGACCCCGGCCGGCCGCGCCTCCGGGCTCGGCCGCCAGGGCCACGGCCAGGGCGGCGGCGAGTTCGGCCCGCCCGGCAGCGGCGACACCACCGGCTACGTCCCCGGCGGCAGCTTCGGCGACTACAGCGACGACGACTTCGACAAACCGCGCTCGGGCCGCAAGTGGCTGAAGCGCTCCCTCTACGGCACCCTCGCCCTCGCCGTCATCGGCGGCGGTCTGTACGGCGGCTACCGCTGGACCCAGACCCAGTACTACGTCGGCACCAAGGGCGAGCACGTGGCGCTGTACCGGGGCATCAGCCAGGACCTGGCCTGGGTGTCGCTGTCGAACGTGGAGAAGGACCACCCCGAGATCGAACTCAAGTACCTGCCGCCCTACCAGCAGAAGCAGGTCAAGAACACGATCGCGGAGGGCGGCCTGAAGGACGCCCAGACGAAGATCGACGAACTGGCCGTGCAGGCCTCCGCCTGCAAGAAGGAGTCCGAGCGCCAGACCGCCGGCAGCAAGAACGACTCCAAGGGCCAGGGCGGGGCGAAGAACGCCACGGGAACCACGAGCACCTCCCTCACGTCCAAGGCCTCGCCGACCCCGAACCCGTCGGACTCGGCGACTTCACCCCCGAAGTCCCCGTCCCCCACAGCGACCGCGACTCCCAGCGCCGGCCCCACTCTCTCGGAGGATGAGCAGAAGGTCGTCTCGCAGTGCAGTAAGCAGTAGGCAAGCCGTGAGAGGCCCCGTCACACGATGAGCAGTACAACCAACCCGTCGACGCACCACACGTCCACGATCGGCGCGATCGGCGCGCCGAGCCGGCGCAACACCGAGCTCGCGCTGCTGGTGTTCGCCGTCGCCATCCCGGTGTTCGCCTACGCCAACGTGGGCCTGGCCATCAACGACCAGGTACCGGCCGGTTTGCTCAGCTACGGCCTGGGCCTCGGTCTACTGGCCGGCGTCGCCCATCTCGGCGTACGGAAGTTCGCTCCGTACGCCGACCCGCTGCTGCTGCCGCTGGCCACGCTGCTCAACGGCCTCGGGCTCGTCGTCATCTGGCGGCTGGACCAGTCGAAACTGCTCCAGTCGCTGCCCAACTTCGTCACCGCGGCGCCCCGCCAGCTGCTGTACACGGCGATGGGCATCGCCCTCTTCGTCGTCGTACTGATCTTCCTGAAGGACCACCGCGTCCTGCAGCGCTACACCTACATCTCCATGTTCGGCGCCCTGGTCCTGCTCGTGCTGCCGCTGGTGCCCGGCCTCGGGGCCAACATCTACGGCGCCAAGATCTGGATCAGGGTCCCCGGCCTGGGCTCCCTCCAGCCCGGCGAGTTCGCGAAGATCGCCCTCGCCGTCTTCTTCGCCGGATACCTGATGGTGAAGCGTGACGCCCTGGCCCTCGCCAGCCGCCGCTTCATGGGGCTGTACCTGCCGCGCGGCCGCGACCTCGGCCCGATCCTGGTCGTCTGGGCGATCTCGATCCTCATCCTGGTCTTCGAGACCGACCTCGGCACCTCGCTGCTGTTCTTCGGAATGTTCGTCATCATGCTGTACGTCGCCACCGAGCGGACCAGCTGGATCGTCTTCGGTCTGCTGATGTCCGCGGCCGGCGCCGTCGGCGTGGCCAGCTTCGAAACGCACGTCCAGCAGCGTGTCCAGGCCTGGCTCGACCCGATGAAGGAGTACACGCTCAGCCAGAAGGGCTTGATCGGCCACTCCGAGCAGTCGATGCAGGCCCTGTGGGCGTTCGGCTCCGGCGGCACCCTCGGCAGCGGCCTCGGCCAGGGCCACTCCGACCTCATCCGGTTCGCCGCCAACTCCGACTTCATCCTCGCCACCTTCGGTGAGGAACTGGGCCTGGCCGGCATCATGGCGATCCTGCTGATCTACGGCCTGATCGTGGAACGCGGCGTCCGCACCGCCCTCGCCGCCCGCGACCCCTTCGGCAAGCTGCTCGCCATCGGCCTCTCCGGCGCCTTCGCCCTCCAGGTCTTCGTCGTGGCCGGCGGTGTCATGGGGCTCATCCCGCTGACCGGCATGACCATGCCGTTCTTGGCGTACGGCGGTTCCTCCGTGCTGGCCAACTGGGCGCTGATCGGCATCCTCATCCGCATCAGCGACACCGCGCGCCGGCCGGCGCCCACTCCCGCCAGCAACCCCGACGCCGAGATGACCCAGGTGGTCCGCCCGTCATGAACAAGCCCCTGCGCCGAATCGCGATCTTCTGCGGCCTCCTTGTCCTGACCCTGCTCCTGCGGGACAACTGGCTCCAGTACGTCAAGGCCGACACCCTGAAGGAAGACCCCAAGAACCGCCGGGTCACCATCGCCCGCTACGCCACCCCGCGCGGCGACATAATCGTCGACGGCGACCCGATCACCGGGTCCGTGGAGACGAAGAACAACGACCTGAAGTACAAGCGCACCTACAAGAACGGCCCCATGTGGGCACCGGTCACCGGCTACGCCTCGCAGGCCTTCGGCGCCAACCAGCTGGAGTCCCTCGAGGACGGCATCCTCACCGGCAACGACGACCGGCTCTTCTTCCGCAAGACCCTCGACATGATCACGGGGAAGCCGCAGCAGGGCGGCAACGTCGTCACCACCCTCAACGCCGCCGCGCAGAAGGCCGCGTACGACGGCCTGGCGAAGCGCGGCAAGGGCGCCGTGGTGGCCCTGGAGCCGTCCACCGGCAAGATCCTGGCGCTGGCGTCCTACCCGTCGTACGACCCCTCGTCCTTCGCCGGCAACTCCACCTCCACGGACGCCAAGGCCTGGAAGAAGCTGCAGAAGAAGTACAACCCCGACGACCCGATGCTCAACCGCGCGCTGCGCGAGGTGTACCCGCCCGGCTCCACCTTCAAGGTGGTCACCGCCGCGGCCGCGCTGGAGAACGGCAAGTACACCTCGGCCGACCAGCCGACCGACTCGCCGCTGCCGTGGGTCATGCCGGGCACCCGGACCGAGCTGAAGAACGAGGGCAGCATCCCCTGCAAGAACGCGACCATGCGGATCGCGCTGCGCTACTCCTGCAACACCGTCTTCGGCAAGATCGGCTCGGACCTCGGCAACGACAAGATGCTGGCCGAGGCGAAGAAGTTCGGCTTCGACGCCGAGCAGTTCACGCCCATCCGCTCCAGCGCCTCGGTGTTCTCCGACGACATGAACCAGTCGCAGACCGCGCTGTCCTCCATCGGCCAGTACAACACCGCCGCCACCCCGCTCCAGATGGCCATGGTCGCCTCGGCCGTCGCCAACGACGGCAAGCTGATGAAGCCGTACATGGTCGACGAGCTGCAGTCCTCCAACCTCGACCCGGTCACCAAGACCGACCCGGAGGAGATGAGCCGGCCGCTGTCCGCGGAGAACGCCCAGATCCTCCAGGAGATGATGGAGACGGTCGTCAAGGACGGCACCGGTAAGAACGCCCAGATCAACGGCGTGACCGTGGGCGGCAAGACCGGTACCGCCCAGCACGGTGTCGCCAACAGCAAGAACCCGTACGCCTGGTTCATCTCGTACGCCAAGCTCAGCGACAACAGCTCGCCGGTCGCCGTCGCCGTGGTGGTCGAGGACGACAACGCCAACCGCGACGACATCTCCGGTGGCGGTCTCGCGGCGCCCATCGCCAAGAGCGTGATGGAGGCGGTCATCAACTCCAAGAAGTGACCCCGATCACGTCCCCTTCACATCGGTGCACGTTGCGATACCGGTCCTGTATCGGGTGACGGGCTTGGCCAGGTCACACAAAGCGATCCGGGTACGGTAGGCCCGGACGGCAGCCTCCGGCCGCACACACCTGTGACGGCCGGGACCGACGGAGAGGGCTGGTAGGGAACTATGGAAGAGCCGCGTCGCCTCGGCGGCCGGTACGAGCTGGGCCAGGTGCTCGGCCGTGGTGGCATGGCGGAGGTCTACCTCGCGCATGACACCCGCCTCGGCCGCACCGTGGCGGTGAAGACGCTGCGCGCGGACCTCGCACGCGACCCTTCATTCCAGGCCCGGTTCCGCCGGGAGGCCCAGTCGGCCGCCTCGCTCAACCATCCCGCGATCGTCGCGGTCTACGACACGGGCGAGGACTACATCGACGGGGTCTCGATCCCGTACATCGTGATGGAGTACGTCGACGGCTCCACGCTCCGTGAGCTTCTTCACAGCGGCCGCAAGCTCCTCCCGGAGCGCTCGATGGAGATGACCATCGGCATCCTCCAGGGCCTGGAGTACGCCCACCGCAACGGCATCGTCCACCGCGACATCAAGCCGGCCAACGTCATGCTGACCCGCAACGGCCAGGTCAAGGTGATGGACTTCGGCATCGCCCGCGCCATGGGCGACTCCGGCATGACGATGACGCAGACGGCGGCGGTCATCGGCACCGCGCAGTACCTGTCGCCGGAGCAGGCGAAGGGCGAGCAGGTCGACGCCCGCTCGGACCTGTACTCGACCGGGTGCCTGCTCTACGAGCTGCTGACCGTACGGCCCCCCTTCGTCGGCGACTCCCCCGTCGCGGTCGCGTACCAGCACGTCCGCGAGGAGCCGCAGCCGCCGAGCGTCTTCGACCCCGAGATCACGCCCGAGATGGACGCCATCGTCCTCAAGGCACTGGTCAAGGACCCCGACTACCGCTACCAGTCCGCCGACGAGATGCGCGCCGACATCGAGGCGTGCCTCGACGGCCAGCCGGTCGCGGCGACGGCGGCCATGGGCTCGGTCGGCTACGGCGGCTACCCGGACGACGCCCCGACGACCGCGCTCCGCTCGGACGCGGGCGCCGGCGCGACGACGATGCTGCCGCCCATGAACCCGGACGACGGCGGCTACGGCTACGACGACCGCCCCGACCGGCGCCGCCAGCCGAAGAAGTCCAACACCTCCACGATCCTGCTCATCGTGGCCGGGCTTTTGGTGCTGGTGGGCGCGATCCTGATCGGGAAGTGGGCGTTCCCCGGGGACGACAAGGCGGACGAACCCTTCGCCGCGCCGAACTTCGTCAACCACACACAGGCCGAGGCCGAGCAGATGGCCGAGAACGTCGATCTGTCCGTCAAGATCACCAAGAAGGCCTGCGACAAGCCGAAGAAAACGGTCTGCGACCAGGACCCGGCCGAGGGTACGGACATGAAGAAGGGTGACACCGTCACCCTGACCGTCTCGACGGGTGCGCCCAAGGTGTCCGTCCCGGACGTCACGGGCCTGACCTACGACAAGGCGGAGTCCCAGCTCGAGGAAAAGGGCTTCAAGGTCGAGCAGAAGACCGAGGTGTCCGACCGGACTCCGGGCGTCGTCATCAGCCAGGACCCGACCGGCGACAAGGAGGTCGCTAAGGGCTCGGTGATCACCCTGACCGTCGCCAAGGCCGCCGAGAAGGCCACCGTCCCCGACGTCCTCGGCAAATCCTGCGACGAGGCCAAGGCCCAGATGACGGCCAACGACCTGGTCGGCACCTGCACCGAGGTGGAGACCGACGACGCCTCCCAGGTCGGCAAGGTCATCTCGACCTCCCCGCAGGCCAACAGCCAGCTGGACAAGAACTCCACGGTGACGATCAACATCGGCAAGGCCAAGCAGCAGACCCAGGTCCCGAGCGTCGTCGGCCAGACCCTGAAGCAGGCCAGGGAGTCCCTGCAGAAGGCCGGGTTCACCAACATCCAGTTCGCCAACGGCAGTGACCAGAGCGACACCGCGATCGTCACCGGCCAGGACCCCCAGCCGAACACCGGGGTCGACGACCCCGGCAGCACGACGATCACCCTGACGACCGTCGGCTTCGGCAACGGCAACAACAACGGCGGCAACAACAACGGCGGCACCAACATCTTCGGTGGCGTCGGCGGCTGACCAACCGTCCGTGACGACAGATCCCCGGCACCCTTCCACCAAGGGTGCCGGGGATCTGTCGTGCGGGCATCCCCACCCGCTCACTCGTGCGCACATCGTTCGTGTCTTCATATGTCAGGACGCGTTGTACGAATGAATCGGGGAGGACTGTCTCGGCCTCTATGGCCATGACAAGAACAGAAGGGCAGCACGTGATCAACGAATCGGCGCTCTTGGAATCGAGGACCCTGCGCGACGGCGTGCTGGACCGAACCGACGTGCTCGACAGGGTGAAGGCCCTGTCGCTGCTGCCGGACGGGATGCATGTGACGACGGCGATGGTGGCGGCGTACTTCGGTGTCGGCCTCGAAGCCATCAAGTCACTCGTCAAGGACCACCGAGCGGAACTGGAAGCAAACGGCTACCGACTGCTGTCGGGCGAAGAACTGAGGTCCTTCAAGAACCTCAGTGGCATCCAGTCACGCACACGGTCCCTGGCCCTCTTCTCCCGTCGAGCCGTCCTCAACGTGGCCATGCTCCTCCGCGACAGCGAAGTCGCACGTCAGGTGCGTGTGTATCTCCTGGACATGGAGCACCTGGCCCGCACACAGCCTGTGGACAACCCGGTCCGCACAGACACCACCAGCCTCGACGACCGCATCGACCAGCGCATCACCCACATCCTCGACAAGACGGTCGTACCGATGTTCAACGCCCTGATCGAGACCTCCGGCGAACACCGCAGGGAGCTGATCGCTCTGCGAACGGGTGTCCAGCACATCGAGCGGCGGCTGCGGCAGCACAACGCCCGACTGCAGAGGCTGGAAAGCCCACGGGAGGACCGCCCCCTCGCCGGCGTCATGGCATCGATGGACGCCATGAACGGCCGGGAATTCGAGCAGCACATCGCCGGACTGCTGCGCCGCGACGGTTGCACCCGCGTCACCGTACAAGGAGGCCACGGAGACCGAGGCGTCGACATCACCGCGCTCACACGCGACGGAAGGCGTCTCGTCGCCCAATGCAAGAGGTTCGCGCCCTACCTCTCCGTCACCAGCCCCGAGGTCCAGAAATTCGTCGGCGCCGCCAAGGTTCTCCACACCTCGGACGTGGCGCTTTTCGTGGCGACGTGCCCCTTCACCGCTGACGCGCTGAGCATCGCCGCCGACGGCGGAATCACCGCCGTGCAGCGGGGGCTGTTGGAAGAATGGAGCGCGGGGGAAACGCTCAAGATCCTGGAGTAGCAGTCACCGCAGTTCCTTCGGCGGTGTCCGCTCGCTGTCCACCTTGTCCACGCGGACCAGCTCGCCCCACACCACATAGCGGTAGCGGGAGGTGAAGACCGGGGTGCAGGTCGTCAGGGTGATGTAGTGGCCCGGCTTCTTCTTGCCGGACTCCTTGGGGACCTGGGTCAGGACCTTCACGTTGAACTTCGAGGTCTCCGGCAGGACGGCGTAGGCCTTGTAGACGTACCACTTGTCCTTCGTCTCGAAGACGATCGCGTCGCCCTTCTTCACCTTGTCGATGTTGTGGAACTTCGCGCCGTGGCCGTCGCGGTGCGCGGCGAGGGTGAAGTTGCCCTTCTTGCCGGAGGTCGGGAGGGCGGCCTTGACGGGGTCGGTGTAGTAGCCGGCCACACCGTCGTTCAGGACCTTCGTGGACGTGCCCTTCTCGACCAGGACCTCGCCGTTCTTCATCGCGGGGACGTGCAGGAAGCCGATGCCGTCCTTGGTGTCCAGCGCGCCGGGGCCGCCGGCGCCGTGCGCCCAGCTGTCGCGGACCTTGTCCGCCTGTTTGTGCGCCGTACGGTCGGCGATGACGTTCGTCCACCACAGGGAGTACACGACGAAGAGGCCGAGCACTAGGCCCGCCGTGATCAGGAGTTCACCGAAGACGCTGACCGCCATGGCGATCCGGCCGGCGCCCCGGCGCCGCGGTGGGGGCGCCGCCTCGGGCGCACCCGTGTGCTCTTCGGTGTCGTCGGCGGTCGCTGCCACTGTTCATCTGCCCTTACTCGACGAGCGCATCCGGCTTGCCCTTGCTGCGCGGGCGTTCCTCGACCATCTTGCCCCAGACGATCAGCCGGTACTTGCTGGTGAACTCCGGAGTGCACGTGGTGAGGGTGATGTAGCGGCCCGGCTTGGTGAATCCGGACCCCTTCGGTATGGGGTCCAGCACGCTCGTGTTCGAGGGCGCCGTCACCGGCAGGATGGAGGTCATCTTGTAGACGTAGTACGTGTCCTGCGTCTCCACGACGACCGCGTCACCCGGCTTGAGCCGGTTGATGTACCGGAAGGGCTCGCCGTGCGTGTTGCGGTGTGCGGCCAGGCCGAAGTTGCCCGTCTTCGCACTGGGCATCGCGGTCTTCAGCGCGCCCTCGCCGTAGTGGCCGATCATCCCCTTGTCGAGCACCTTCTTGTTGCTGACGCCCTCCGCGATCGGCGCCACCACGTCCAGCTCGGGGATGTGCAGGATGGCGAAGCCCTGCCCCGGCTGGAAGGTCCCCGGGGCGCGCTTGCCGCTGGCCCAGTCCTGCTGCAGGGTGTCGGTCTCCTTGCCGGCCTGCGCGTGCGCCCGGACGTTCGTCCACCACAGCTGGTAGGTGACGAACAGCAGCATCAGCACGCCGGTGGTGATGAACACCTCGCCGATCGCCCGGCTCACGACGACCCCCGGGCCCGGCTTGCGCGCCCGTTCCTGACGGCGGGCCTCGACACGGGACAGCGGCGCCCTGGGTCCCGGACCCTCCGACGACTCCCGCGGCGGCTCCTGCGCGGTGTCCCGGGAGCCGCCATGACGGCCGTGACGGCGCTTGGCGGCCTTTCTGCGGGCCGCCCGGCCGCCGGGTGTGGAAGATGTGGCGGAGGAGCCTGAAGAGGCCTCAGAGGCCGGTATCGGCGGCTCCGGTATCCGCAGCGCCACCGTCTCCTCGTCGATGGGCGGATCGTACGGCGGCACGCCGTAGGACTCGTACGACGCGCCGCCGTACGAGTCCTCGCGCTCGGGGCGCAGCGCGGTCACGCCGTGGCCCTGCCCACCACCGGGGCGAGCCCCGCCGACCTCGCCACGGCACCCTGGTCGCCGCACTCCACCAGCCAGTTGGCCAGCATCCGGTGCCCGTGCTCGGTCAGCACCGACTCCGGGTGGAACTGCACGCCCTCCACGGGGAGTTCACGGTGGCGCAGGCCCATGATGATGCCGTCGTGCGTGCGGGCGGTCACCTCGAGCTCGGCCGGCACCGTCGCCGGCTCGGCCGCCAGCGAGTGGTAGCGGGTCGCCGTGAAGGGGGAGGGCAGGCCCGCGAAGACCCCCTTGCCCTCGTGCTCCACCAGCGAGGTCTTGCCGTGCAGCAGCTCCGGCGCGCGGTCCACCACACCGCCGTACGCCACCTGCATCGACTGCATGCCCAGGCAGACGCCGAAGACGGGGACCCCGGTCGACGCGCAGTGCCGGACCATGTCCACGCACACGCCAGCCTCCTCCGGAGTGCCCGGACCGGGCGAGAGCAGCACCCCGTCGAAACCGTCCTGGGCGTGCGCCGTCGAGACCTCGTCGTTGCGCAGCACCTCGCACTCGGCGCCCAGCTGGTACAGGTACTGGACCAGGTTGAAGACGAAGCTGTCGTAGTTGTCGACGACGAGAATCCGCGCGCTCACTGGTTGTCCACCGTCACATCGTTGAAGGGCAGCAGTGGTTCGGCCCAGGGGAAGATGTACTGGAAGAGGACGTAGACCACGGCCAGCACCAGCAGGAGTGAGATCAGCGCCTTCACCCACACGTTTCCCGGCAGATGCCGCCAGATCCAGCCGTACATGCCGTCCCTTCCGTTCCACCACGGCACCAGACTCACGCCGTACGTCACCAGACTAACGGCGCAGAGCCTTCGGTTCGCCTGCCTCCACGGGCTGTGTGGAGTCCAGGTGCGCCCAGACGATCAGGCGGTGACTGTGCCCCCATTCGGGATCGCACGTGGTCAGCGTCAGATAACGGCCCGGACGTGTGTACCCCGACTTACGTGGCACAGCGTCGATCACTTCAACGTCACCCGGAACCGTTTTGTAAGGCCCTTTGTCGATCCGATACGTGAACCAGGTGGTCCCGTCCGTCAGCACCACCGCGTCACCCGGCCGCAGCTCGGGGAAGTCCTTGAAGGGGTCGCCGTACGTGCGCCGGTGACCGGCGACGGCGAAGTTGCCCTCCTGGCCCAGCCGGGCGGTGCGGGCGTAGTGGGCGAGTCCCTTCTTCAGCACGTCGGTGCCGGTGCCCTCCAGCACGGGCTTGTTCCACGTGAAACCGAGCCGCGGGATGTACATGATCGCGAAGGGCTTGCCGTACCTGTACGGCGCTGGCTTCGCGGAAGCCCGGGAGGCGGCCGACGTGGTGTGCGCGGCCCCCTTCGACCACTGCTGGTGCAGCTGGTCGATCTGGTGGTTCATCTCACTGTCGGCCTTGACCCCGGTCCAGAACAGCACATAGACGACGAACAGCACGATCAGGGTGCCGACGGTGATGCAGAGCTCGCTGACGGTCCTGACGATCACGCGCACCGGCGGCTCCTGGTGAGGGCACCTACTTCACGGGCTTCGCGTACTGCAGGTCCACTGTGCCGGAGTAGCCCGGCAGAGTCACCGTCCCGTCCTCGGTGACTTTCCAGCCGAGGCCGTAGACGTTGACGTACACCATGTAGGTCTGGATCGCCTGGGAGTCCGCGAGTGCCTGCTGCATCTTCGCCGGGTCCCCGACCGCCGTGATCTTGTACGGCGGCGAGTAGACGCGGCCCTGGAGGATCAGGGTGTTGCCCACGCAGCGCACGGCGCTGGTGGAGATCAGCCGCTGGTCCATGACCTTGATGCCCTTGGCGCCGCCCTGCCACAGGGCGTTCACCACGGCTTGCAGGTCCTGCTGGTGGATGACCAGGTAGTCGGGCTGCGGGTCGGGGTAGCCGGGGAGCTTGGCGGTGGCGTTGGGCGGGGCGTCGTTGAGCGTGACGGTGATCGCCTTGCCCTTGAGCTTCTGCGTCCCCGCGTTCTTCTCCAGCCCGGAGATCTTCCGGTCCTGGGCCTCGGTGCTGCCGTCGTCGCGCTCGGCCAGCCCCTCGACGTCGTCGCGCAGGGACGCGTTGGACTCGTCGAGCTCCTTGTTCTTGCGGCTGCGCTCCTGGATGAGGTCGGACAGCTTCAGCAGCGAGGAGTCCGTACGGATGTCCGTGCCCTTGGCCGTGTCGAAACTGGTGAAGAAGATCAGCCCGGCGAGGGCGAAGACGGCCGCCGTGAGGACCCGCACCGGCCTGAAACGCGGTCCGCGGTCCGGGCCGGAGCCCATTGCTCCCGTCCCGGGGGAGTCGGCAGAATTGCTCAACGTACCCTTATCTCCTTCGGCGCCGCGGAAGCACTACGCTAACGGACGCCCGGGGGAGCGCTCAGTGTCCCCTTGTACGCTGCCCGGAGCCCGACCCAGTTACCTGCGCGGCCACGCAGCGCATCGACAGGAGAGACCCTCGTGCCGAAGTCACGTATCCGCAAGAAGGCCGACTACACGCCGCCGCCGTCGAAGCAGGCCGCGGCCATCAAGCTGAACAATCGCGCCTGGGTCGCGCCGGTGATGCTGGCCATGTTCCTCATCGGCCTGGCCTGGATCGTCGTCTTCTACGTGACCGACGGTTCGCTGCCGATCGACAAGCTCGACAACTGGAACATCGTGGTGGGCTTCGGCTTCATCGCCGCGGGCTTCGGCGTCTCCACCCAGTGGAAGTAGGGCAGGGCGAGCAGCTCTGCCCGGCAGCTCTGCCCAGGGCTATCCACTGAGTTATCCACAGAGGTTTTCCACACGTGGGGAAAAGAAAGACGATCTGTGGATAACTCATCGAGCGTTGACGCCGGTGTGACTGGCCTACCGGTTCCCGCAAGTACGTTCGCCCCCTGTCTGACCAGGTAAAACACACCTGAGCGACGGGGGGCGCAGCTGTTGGCGCACAGTGTGCACAAGATCGGGCACCCTCTGTGGACAACGGTTCGGTATCAGGTGAGCTGAGCGGTCCTGACCAGCGTCATGACCACGACCACGGCCAGTACCAGGGCACAGCTGCCGTACTGGATCAGGACGCGCCGCCGACGCGGGGCGTGGACCATCGCGTAGCCGACGGCGCCACCGGCGACGAGGCCGCCGATGTGCGCCTGCCAGGCGATGTTCATCCCCGGGTTGAAGGTGAAGATGAGGTTGATCACCAGGAGGGCGATGATCGGCCGCATGTCGTAGTTGCGCTCGCGCATCAGTACGGCGGTCGCGCCGAAGAGGCCGAAGATCGCGCCGGAGGCGCCGAGCGAGGGCGCGTTGGGGGCGGCGATCAGATAGCTGAGCGCGCTGCCGGCCAGACCGGAGGCGAAGTAGAGCGCGAGGTAGCGGGCGCGGCCGAGGGCGGCTTCCAGGGGGGCGCCGATCCACCACAGGCTGAGCATGTTGAACAGGATGTGGACATAGCCGCCGTGCAGGAACATCGCGGTGACCAGCCGGTAGTACTGGCCCTCGGCGATGCCCTCGACCCCGAGCGAGGGCACGTAGGCCTGCCCGATGAGTTCGAAGCGGACGTCGAAACGGTTGCCGAGGGCCAGCTGCACCAGGAAGACGGCCAGGTTGATGCCGATCAGCAGCTTGGTGACCAGCCGTTGGTCCTCGGCGACCGTGCCTCCCGTGACCGTACGCGGCCGGGTGGCGGCCGGTGCGGGTCCGCTGCCGGAGGTGCCCCGTACGCACTCGGGGCACTGGAAGCCCACCGAGGCGCTGACCATGCACTCGGGGCAGATGGGGCGTTCGCAGCGGGTGCAGCGGACACCGGTCTCGCGGTCCGGGTGCCGATAGCACACGGGCACGCTTCCGGCGTCCTGCGCGCTGCCTGCGGCCTCCTGGTCCATGCGGGCTCACCTCGGTCGTCTCGTGGGGCACTACGCCACCCCGCTCATCCTTACGGGCGAGCGGGGCGATTGGTTCCCTCCGGGAGATACCGGGAAACCGCCGGGTTCAGCTCTTGCGGTGCTCGATGACGACCGACTCGATGACCACGTCGTTGACCGGCCGGTCGTTGGGCTTGGTGGTCGGCACGGCGGCGATGGCGTCCACGACCTTCTGGCCGGCCGGGTCGGTGACCTCGCCGAAGATGGTGTGCTTGCGGTTGAGCCAGGTCGTCGGGGAGACGGTGATGAAGAACTGCGAGCCGTTGGTGCCGGGGCCGGCGTTGGCCATGGCGAGCAGGTAGGGCTTGTTGAAGGACAGGTCGGGGTGGAACTCGTCCTCGAACTCGTATCCCGGGCCGCCGATGCCGCTGCCGAGCGGGTCGCCGCCCTGGATCATGAAGCCGCTGATCACCCGGTGGAAGACCGTGCCGTCGTAGAGCTTGTCCGTGCTCGTCACGCCGGTGGCCGGGTGCTTCCACTCACGCTCGCCCTGAGCGAGCTCGACGAAGTTCCGGACCGTCTTCGGCGCGTGGTTCGGGAAGAGCCGGACCTCGATGTCGCCGTGGTTGGTCTTCAGGGTGGCGTAGAGCTGCTCGGCCACGATCTGCCTTCCGTTGTCTTCCTGTGATCCCTCGATCCTCGCACGCTCCGGGCCGCCCGTCGCCCGTCGGCCACTAGTGGCGCGAATCCCCCGGGACGGGCGCGCGTGGCGGCGATCCGTGGCATTGTCGGCATTGTCGACGACAAGCTCCCGTTGCCCCGTATTCACCCGCTATCGAAGTGCATGGCGAGGCTGACGGGACCGGTCGGCACCCGTATGCCCGTCCTCGCATGCCCCATGTCCCGTTGACAGGCATGATCCGTAAAAGGGTGGAAAGTCGAAATACCGTACGCCACCGAGGAGGAGGAACCCGTGACCCGCATCGACAGCGTGCGCGCCGCGACTGGCTCGGCGAAGGACAGCGTGCTGCACGCCGCGGAAGTGGTGGCGCCCTACGCCGACACGGCCAAGGAGCGTGCCGCGCACTACGCGCAGGAGGCACGCGTACGGCTCGCGCCCAAGGTGTCGCTGGCCGCCGAACAGGCCCGCGTCCAGTACGACGCCCGTCTCGCGCCTCGTCTGGACCAGGCCCGTACTCAGGCGCTGGCCCATGTGCCGCCGAAGGTCGACCAGGCCGCCCACGAGGCCGCCGTCCGTACCCGCAAGGCCGCCCGGCAGGCCGCCGACTACTCCCGGCCGAGGATCGAGCAGGCGGTGGCCGCCGCCGGGCCGGTACGTGACGAGGCCGCGGCGCGGGGTGCCGCCGCACTGGCCGCACTGCGCGGCCAGGTCTCGCCCAAGGAGATCCAGAAGCTGGCCCGCAAGCACCGGCGCCGGGCCAGGGCCGGCCGTCTCGCCAAGGCACTGGCCGTGCTGAGCCTGGCGGCGGGCGGCGCCTTCGCCGCCTGGAAGTGGTGGGACAAGCAGGCCAATCCCGACTGGCTGGTGGAACCGCCCGCCGCGACGGAGGTCCCCGAGTCCGGCCGTCTGGCCTCGGTCGACGGCACGGCCCCGTCCCCGCTCGACCCCGAGGTCCAGGCCAAGGAGGCCGAGGAGGAGGCGGCGGACCGGGACGACCGTCAGTGAGCCGGTGACCCTCCGGCACGGCTGAACCGGCGGGCGGCACACGAGAAGAGCACACGAAAAAGCCCCTCTGATCTGCGTTTACGCAGGCCAGAGGGGCTTTGCCGTGGAGCCTAGGGGAGTCGAACCCCTGACATCTGCCATGCAAAGACAGCGCTCTACCAACTGAGCTAAGGCCCCGGGGCGCACGTATCCGCCGGAAGAGTCACACACACCGGAGGGCGCCGCAGACCAGAGTACCGGGTCACCCCCGGGATCTCGCAAAAAAGTTGGGGTCCCCGCGGGCGACCACGCTCCGTAAGATGCCCCTCGTGGTTCGCTACAGCGAACCCACGTTTTAGGGGAAGCGATGGGGAGACGCAATGGACGCCGCACAGCAGGAAGCCACCGCAAGAGCGCGGGAGCTGCAGCGGAACTGGTACGGGGAGCCGTTGGGGGCGCTCTTCCGTAAGCTCATCGACGATCTTGGGCTCAACCAGGCTCGTCTCGCGGCGGTCCTGGGACTGTCCGCGCCGATGCTGTCGCAGCTGATGAGCGGTCAGCGCGCGAAGATCGGCAATCCCGCGGTCGTCCAGCGGGTACAGCTGCTGCAGGACCTGGCGGGGCAGGTCGCGGACGGCAGCGTCAGCGCGGCCGAGGCGACCGAGCGGATGGACGAGATCAAGAAGTCGCAGGGGGGCTCGGTGCTCAGCAACACCACGCATACGACGAACAGTTCGGGGGCGCCCACGGTCAAGCGGGTGGTCCGCGAGATCCAGTCGCTGCTGCGCTCGGTGGCCGCCGCCGGCGACATCATCGAGGCCGCCGAAACCCTCGCCCCGACCCACCCGGAACTGGCGGAGTTCCTGCGCGTGTACGGCGCCGGCCGCACCTCCGACGCGGTCGCGCACTACCAGTCCCACCAGAGCTGAGCCCGCGGCCCGGGGAGGGGTCGTAACTCTCATCACGGGGGAAGCAACAAAAGGGGTACGGGGGTATCCGCAGGTCCGCAGGGGGAGGAGCGACGGACAGTCATGGGTGAGGTCTTCGCCGGGCGGTACGAACTGGTCGATCCGATCGGCCGGGGCGGGGTGGGCGCGGTGTGGCGCGCCTGGGACCACCGCCGACGCCGTTACGTGGCCGCCAAGGTGCTGCAGCAGCGCGACGCCCACTCCCTCCTGCGCTTCGTACGGGAACAGGCCCTGCGGATCGACCATCCCCACGTACTCGCACCGGCCAGCTGGGCCGCCGACGACGACAAGGTCCTGTTCACCATGGACCTGGTCGCCGGCGGCTCACTGGTCCACCTGATAGGGGACTACGGCCCCCTGCCGCCCACGTTCGTCTGCACGCTCCTCGACCAACTCCTGGCCGGGCTCGCGGCGGTGCACGCCGAAGGGGTCGTCCACCGGGACATCAAGCCCGCCAACATCCTGCTGGAGGCCACCGGTACCGGTCGCCCCCGGCTGCGCCTGTCCGACTTCGGTATCGCGATGCGGCTGGGCGAGCCGCGCCTGACGGAGACCAACCTCGTGGTGGGGACGCCCGGTTACCTGGCGCCGGAACAGATGCTGGGCGCCGAACCGGACTTCCCCGCCGACCTGTTCGCGGTGGGCCTGGTCGCGCTGTACCTGCTCCAGGGCGCCAAGCCGGACGCCAAGGCGCTCGTCCAGTACTTCGCCGAACACGGGACGCCCGGTGCGCCCAAGGGTGTCCCCGAGCCGCTGTGGCAGGTCGTGGCCGCCCTGCTGCAACCGGACCCGCAGGCCCGCTTCCGCACCGCCACGGGGGCGCGCAAGGCACTCGCCGCGGCCGTCGAACTCCTGCCGGAGCCCGGCCCGGACGAGGAACTGGTCGAGATCTTCGACCAACTCGGCCCGCTGCCCCCGGGGTTCGGGCCCGAGGGACCGCTGACGCCCGGCTCCGGGGCTGAGGCGGGGGCGGGGGCGAGGACGGATGAGGGCTCGTACAACGCCTCGTACGACGGCTCGTACGAGAGCTCGTACGACGGCCCGTACGACGGCTCGTCCGTGCCGGACAGCGGTTCGGGTACGAGCACGGGGACGGGCCCGGGGCCGGCCACCGGAGCCGCTCCGGCGCGGGCCGACTCCGAGCGCTCCCCGTCGGAGACCGGGAGCTTCCGCCTGCCGCCCCCGCAGCACCCCCCGACGCCCACGACGCAGAGCCATGGCCACAGCCCCGTGTACGCCTCCCCGTACGCCGTCGCGTCCGCCCCCTACGCCCCGCCGCACCCCCACACCCCCACCGCCCCGTACACCGCGCAGGCCCCCAGGGCCACGCACGCGGCGCATGCCGCGCCCCCGCGCCGCACCGGTCCCCCGCGCAAGGTGGTGATCCCGGTGCTGCTGCTGGCGCTGGCCTGCTACGCGGTCGGGTTCTGGGCGCTGGCCCGGGTCTGAGCCGCGGTCCTGCGCCGGGCCGTCAGCGTCCACAGGCCGAGCGCCAGGAGCAGGGCGCTGCCCGTGCCGATCCCGCCGACGGCGAGGGCCCTCATCGCGGTGTCGCCGCCGGGGGCGGCGCCCGTCACCGCCGCCTCCCGGTCGCCGTCGGTGACCTCGAAGAGGCCGCCGGGGACGGACTGCCCGGTGTACCCGGGGCCGGTGTGCGGGGTGCCCTTGATACGGACGCGCAGCGTCAGCCCGAACGGCCCGTCGCCGAAGGTGTCGGCCACCTTCCGGCCGAGGTGGACGGCGAGGTAGTAGCCGCCGGCGAAGCGCATGGCGCTCACCTGCCGGCTCACGGCGTACCGGTTGGTGTACTCGACGGGCGGCAGCGGGGCGAGGGTGGCCGTCGTCTGGTCGCCGCTGTAGCCGCGGGCCGTGTCGGTCACCTCGCCGCGGACGGGGTTGTACAGCGACAGGTCGAGGGCGCCCGTCACATAGCCGCGAGCGCCGGTGGAGTTGGCCAGTTCGGCGGTGGCGTACAGCTGCTGGCCCCAGTCGACCGGGACCCGGTAGAAGAGGGTCTGGCCGGGCCGGACGCGGGTCTGCCAGACGCCCTGTCCCAGGGTCCGCTCGGTGGCGAAGCCGGCGCCGCCGGTGCGGTGGCCTGGCTCTCCGCCGAGCGGCTCGGGGGAGGAGGAGTCCCAGGCCTCCGGCGCGGTGGTACCGGCGGCCCTGCTCCGGGGCGGCTCGGTGACCGGGGCGAGCTCGAGGCCCCAGGCCTGTGGCGAGGACGCGGCGCCGGAACCGGTCGCTTCGAGGCGCTCGACGACCACGTAGTACGTGCCCGTCCCCTGGCACAACGCCTTCCCGGCCTCGCGCATCCCCAGGGCGGTGACGGGGTGCGGGCTCTGGGCGGCGCCGAAGCCCGCGGAGGCGTTGGAGCAGGCGCCGCCGTCGGCGTCCTGCACGGACACGCGGATGCCGTCGCCGGCGGAGACCGTGGCGTCGGGCGGGGGTACGGCGGTGACGGGGACGTACGCGGTCACCGGGGCGGTGAGTTCGATGCGGTAGTAGAGCTTGGCGTTCTTCGCCAGGGAGCTGCGGTAGGTCTCGCCGGGCTCCAGTCGTTCGGCGTCCGTGGTGCTCGCGGTCCCCCGCACGGTCCGGGCCCCGTCGGCGAAGGCGTAGCCGCCCGGTGCCCCGGCCGGGGTGCCGTCGGCCTCCGCGACCCCGCCCGGCAGGGCGAGTACCGCACACAGCAGGGCTCCCGCCGCCGTCAGCCCCCGTACCCTGCGCCACCGCGCCGTCCCCATCCCGCACCGCCCCCTCGCGCTCGTACCGGACCGCCGCCCATCCTGCAACACGAAACCCCGACCGCGAGGCGGTCGGGGCTTGCTCAGATTCCGGTGTTTCCGATGTCGGTACTCACGAACCCGTGGGCACGGAGTCAGTCGCCTCCGTCCACAGATCCTGCTCGGCGCGATCCGCCTGGATCTGGCGGTACACGAGGAGCCCGCCGATGGCGGCCAGTGCGACCAGGAGAAGCTTCTTCACCGCGCGACCTCGTCTTTCGTTGACGTAGGGGACCTCTGGCGCCCGACTATACACACCGACCGATATCGATCGGTGACCTGCGTGGGGACCCTCAACTGCCGCCCGCGTGAGCGCAGTAGAAGCGGCGGAAGCCGAACGGCGCCCGTCCCGCTCCCCCATTTTTAGGATAATTCCTCCCCTTTACGCCCATCCGAGTGGTGTTCATCGGAACATCGCCGCGCCACGGGCGTCGGTCCACCACTTCGCAGCCCCCATACACATCATGAGCAAAGTACGCAAATCGCCCGACCCGAAAGTGAAAGTGAGGGGCCATGGCCCAGAACAAGGTCATGAAGCTGTGGACCGCCATCGTCACCGCCTTCCTCGCGCTGTGCACGGCGCTCGGCCTCGCCACGGCGCCCACCGCCGCGGCGGTACCGCAGACCGAGACCACGCGCAACAGCGCCGCTCCCCACACCGCGGCGCCGGCGATGCCCACCAGGGCCCGGTCTCATGCCAGGTCCCTGCCCCCCACGATGAAACAGCGCATCCACGCCGAGGCCCACGGAAAGACGCCCCGCTGCCGCCGCCACCGCCCCCTCACCGACCCGGCCCTCTGCACCGCCTCCGAGCCCACGGCGCCCCTGCAGACGTGACGGCCTGAGCAGCACCAACGACGCGAAGACGTATCGGCGAGCTTGCGTACAGCCCCGACACAGCGAAGGCCTCCCCCGACCGGACCGGTCGGGGGCTCAGCCATGCCCGGCCTCCGGCGTCACACGCACCGCGTGCGGGTAGGCGCTGGCGAGGCCGTGGGGGCGAGACTGTCCGAATGGACTGAACCCTTACGTATCGTTCGGGCAGGACCGCTTCCGCGTGAACAACATGTTCACGCACTACCTTGTCCCGTACCACCTGATCACGGCGCTGGAGGGGCGGACTGCCCTCACCCTTGTCGTGTCGCTCCTCTGACGGGCAAGGCCAAGCGGGACGCCGTCGCCCAGGAGCTGTCGCGCCGCCGCGACGCCGCCGTGCCAAGGGCCGGAGTGGCTGGGACCTGTCACTTCCCTCGCGTTCTTCCTTGTGGGCGGCTTCGCGTCGGTCTTCGGATAACGCGGTCCGCGTTCTGGGGCCGCTACAGGCGACGCCTGTCAGCCTCGGCCAGCTCACAGACGGCCCCGTCAGAGGCAGGATGCCCACGATGTCCGCGTCACTCCTGTCGGACACTGCCCGTATCGTGCACGCAAGCTCTGGATGCACGACCGACAAAGGGGAGTGGGATGGACGAGTGGGTCCCTGTTGACTTGATACATCTGTCCGACGGACGAGGCGTCTCCCTCGTCCTGCGTGCAGTTGAGCCCCACGAAGCCCGGCACGCCCTGGTTCAAGCCGAGTGCCTTATAACTACGGATTTCGTAAATGCCCGCTTGAAGACCAACATCTGGCTTGATCACCTCGAAGACTGGGAGGAAGCACTGAGACGCCTCAGTGCTGGTGAAGACGCCAGCTGGCCGCGAGGAAGCCGAGGGCTGGAGCTGTACTTTCACCCACACGAAAACGGCTGGCTCTCCATCTCGGTCCACGATCCCGACAGGTTGACGGTGGCCCTGGGACTCGAACCAACGCCTGAGTGGCTTGATGAGCATGAGGCAAACCTTCGACGTCTACGTGACGCCTGCGGCGAGTCCTGAAGACAGACAAGACACGGGTGGGTGCTGGCGAGGGCCGTGTCCGGATCCGGCGACAGCGAGCGCGCTCATCGGCTGACCGTCGCTGATGGTGTCAACCATGGGTGTCAAAAGACCCCCGGCCCTAGTGGACCGGGGGTCTTCTCGCATGTGGGGCTAACAGGATTTGAACCTGTGGCCTCATCCTTATCAGGGATGCGCTCTAACCAACTGAGCTATAGCCCCGCCGCGCTCCTGCGGTGTATGTCCCGCGCGCTGACTCCTGAAGATTAGCGCACGACCGGGGCAGTCCCAAAATCGGTTGTCGGGGGACTGTCACTCGTCCTCGGCGAGCGTCAGCTCGATGCCGCCGACGAAGCCCGCGGAGAGGTTGTAGATGAACGCGCCGAGGGTGGCCAGGGCCGTGGCGAGGACGACGTCGATGACCGCGATGATGGTGGCGAACATCAGGACATGCGGAAGCGACAGGAAGGCCTGCAGGTCGAAGCCGTTCGACTCGGTCGATCCCGTGGCCTCCGAGATCTGGCCGCCCACGGTCGAGAAGACGCCCATCGCGTCCAGGACCATCCACAGCACGGCAGACGCCACGACCGTGCAGATGCCGATCGCGATGGAGAGCAGGAAACTGACCTTCATCACCGACCACGGGTCGGCCTTGGCCACCCGCAGCCGCGCCTTGCGGGTGCGGGGCGCCGTGGGGCGCGCGCCGGTGCGCGGACGGCGTACGGGGCTGCCGGGGCCCTGCGCCGGGTAGGCCTGCGGCGGGTGGTAGGGGCCGGAGGCCTGCTGCGACTGCCGTTCACCGGGCAGCGGCGAGGCCGCCTCGGGCGCGGGCTGGGGCTGCGAGCCTCTGCTGTCCGTCACAGGTCCCCCCTGGGATCCATGAGTGTCGGGCGAGGGCGAGTCCGTCGCCGACGACTTGACCGCTTTCAGATTGGTCGTGTGCGGATCTGTCGTCTGCGCGGCGCTCGTGGCGGAGCCACGGCCGCCGCCGTCCGTTTCCGTACCCCTGGAGGTACCGGCCGACCCGGCGCCCGTGGCTCCGCTCACGATGACTCTCTCCTCGTGCTACTCGGCCGAGGGCGCCTCGCCCTCGTCCGTGCCGGTGGTCGCGGCACCCTCGGCGGGCTCGTCGACGGCCACGTCGCCGTCGACCTCCTCCGCCTCGCGCCCCGCCTCGGCGTTACGAGCGATACCGACGACGGCATCGCGCTTGCCCAGGTTGATCAGTTGGACGCCCATGGTGTCACGGCCCGTCTCCCTGATCTCGTTGACTCGCGTACGAATCACACCGCCGGAGAGGGTGATGGCGAGGATCTCGTCGTTCTCCTCGACCACCAGCGCGCCCACGAGCGATCCGCGGTCCTCCACGATCTTGGCGGCCTTGATCCCCAGGCCGCCGCGACCCTGGACGCGGTACTCGTCGACGCGGGTGCGCTTCGCGTACCCGCCGTCTGTGGCAGTGAACACGAACGTACCGGGTCGAACAACATTCATCGAGAGAAGCTCGTCGCCCTCGCGGAAACTCATGCCCTTGACGCCCGAGGTGGCGCGGCCCATCGGGCGGAGAGTTTCGTCCGAAGCGGTGAACCTGATCGACTGCGCCTTCTTGCTGATCAGCAGCAGATCGTCGTCGGCCGAGACGAGCTCGGCTCCGATCAGCTCGTCGTCGGAACCGTCCTCGCGCTCCCGGAGGTTGATCGCGATGACACCGCCGGAGCGGGGCGAATCGTAATCCTTCAGAGGCGTCTTCTTGACCAGGCCGGCCTTGGTGGCCAGCACCAGGTACGGCGCCGCCTCGTAGTCCCGGATCGCGAGGATCTCGGCGATCGCCTCGTCCGGCTGGAAGGCGAGCAGGTTGGCGACGTGCTGGCCGCGCGCGTCCCGGCCGGCGTCCGGAAGCTCGTACGCCTTCGCCCGGTACACCCGTCCCTTGTTGGTGAAGAACAGCAGCCAGTGGTGGGTGGTGGAGACGAAGAAGTGGTCGACGATGTCGTCTTCCTTCAGCTTCGTGCCGCGCACGCCCTTGCCGCCGCGCTTCTGCGCGCGGTAGTCGTCCGTCTTCGTCCGCTTGACGTAGCCGCCGCGCGAGACGGTGACGACGATGTCCTCCTCGGCGATCAGGTCCTCGATGGACATGTCACCGTCGTAGGGCACCAGCATGGTCTTGCGGTCGTCGCCGTACTTCTCGACGATCGCGGCCAGTTCCTCGCTGACGATGCCGCGCTGGCGGAGCGGGGAGGCCAGGATCTCGTTGTACTCGGTGATCTTCGCCTGGAGCTCGTCGTGCTCCTGGACGATCTTCTGGCGCTCCAGGGCGGCCAGCCGGCGCAGCTGCATCTCGAGGATGGCGTTGGCCTGGATCTCGTCGATCTCCAGGAGCTCCATCAGGCCCCCGCGCGCGATCTCGACGGTGTCACTGCGCCGGATCAGCGCGATGACCTCGTCGATGGCGTCCAGCGCCTTCAGCAGACCGCGCAGGATGTGCGCCCGCTCCTCGGCCTTGCGCAGCCTGAAACGCGTACGGCGGACGATGACCTCGATCTGGTGGGTCACCCAGTGGCGGATGAACGCGTCCAGGGACAGCGTGCGCGGGACGCCGTCGACCAGCGCCAGCATGTTGGCGCCGAAGTTGGTCTGCAGGTCGGTGTGCTTGTAGAGGTTGTTCAGGACGACCTTGGCGACCGCGTCCCGCTTGAGGACGATGACCAGCCGCTGGCCGGTACGGGACGAGGTCTCGTCGCGGACGTCCGCGATGCCGCCGACCTTGCCGTCCTTCACCAGGTCGGCGATCTTCTGCGCCAGGTTGTCCGGGTTCACCTGGTACGGCAGTTCCGTCACCACCAGGCACTGGCGGTTCTGGATCTCCTCGACCTCGACGACCGCGCGCATGGTGATCGAGCCGCGGCCCGTGCGGTAGGCCTCCTCGATGCCCTTGCGGCCGACGACCAGCGCGCCGGTCGGGAAGTCGGGGCCCTTGATGCGCTCGATCAGCGCGTCCAGGAGCTCCTCGTGCGAGGCCTCCGGGTTCTCCAGGTACCACTGGGCGCCGGCCGCGACCTCACGCAGGTTGTGCGGCGGGATGTTGGTCGCCATACCGACCGCGATACCGGCCGAGCCGTTGATCAGCAGGTTCGGGAAGCGGGCCGGCAGAACGGTCGGCTCCTGGGAGCGGCCGTCGTAGTTGTCCGTGAAGTCGACGGTCTCCTCGTCGATGTCACGGACCATCTCCATCGACAGCGGCGCCATCTTGCACTCGGTGTAGCGCATGGCCGCCGCCGGGTCGTTGCCCGGGGAGCCGAAGTTGCCGTTGGAGTCCACCAGCGGCATCCGCATCGACCACGGCTGGGCGAGGCGCACCAGGGCGTCGTAGATCGAGGAGTCGCCGTGGGGGTGGTAGTTGCCCATGACGTCGCCGACCACGCGCGCGCACTTGTAGAAGCCGCGCTCGGGGCGGTAGCCGCCGTCGTACATGGCGTACAGCACGCGGCGGTGGACGGGCTTGAGGCCGTCACGGACGTCGGGCAGCGCACGGGACACGATGACGGACATCGCGTAGTCCAGGTACGAGCGCTGCATCTCCGTTTCGAGCCCGACGGGCTCGACGCGCATCGCGACTTCGCCGCCCTCTTCAGGGGTGACGGGGGTGTTCTCGTCGGCCATTGCTGGTGAAGATCCTTCCTGGTGCGGTCAGCTGAGACCGACTCAGATGTCGAGGAAGCGGACGTCCTTGGCGTTGCGCTGGATGAACTGGCGCCGGGCCTCCACGTCCTCGCCCATGAGGACCGAGAACAGGTCGTCGGCCTGGGCGGCGTCGTCGAGGGTGACCTGGCCGAGGACCCGGTGCTCCTGGTCCATGGTGGTAACGCGCAGCTCCTCGGCGTTCATCTCGCCGAGACCCTTGAAGCGCTGGATCGAGTCCTCGCGGATGCGCTTGCCGCGCTGCCGGCCCATCTCGATCAGCGCGTCGCGCTCGCGGTCCGAGTAGGCGTACTCGATGTCGTCCCGGCCCCACTTGATCTTGTAGAGCGGGGGACGGGAGAGGTACACGTGCCCGGCCTCGACCAGCGGACGCATGAAGCGGAACAGGAAGGTCAGCAGCAGGGTGCTGATGTGCTGGCCGTCGACGTCGGCGTCCGCCATCAGGATGATCTTGTGATAGCGGAGCTTCTCGATGTCGAAGTCCTCGTGCACGCCCGTGCCGAACGCGGAGATCAGCGCCTGGATCTCCTGGTTCTGCAGGATCTTGTCGATCCGGGCCTTCTCCACGTTGAGGATCTTGCCGCGGATCGGGAGGATCGCCTGGTACTCCGGGTTACGGCCGGACTTGGCCGAGCCGCCGGCGGAGTCACCCTCGACGATGAAGATCTCGCACTTGATGGGGTCGTTGGACTGGCAGTCGGAGAGCTTGCCCGGCAGGGAGGCCGACTCCAGCAGGCCCTTGCGGCGGGTGAGGTCGCGGGCCTTGCGGGCCGCCACGCGCGCGGTGGCCGCCTGGATGCCCTTGCGGACGATGTCCGCGGCCTCGACCGGGTTGCGGTCGAGCCAGTCGTTGAGGTGCTCGTAGACCGCGCGCTGCACGAAGGTCTTCGCCTCCGTGTTGCCCAGCTTGGTCTTCGTCTGGCCCTCGAACTGCGGCTCGCTCAGCTTCACCGAGATGATCGCGGTCAGACCCTCGCGGATGTCGTCGCCCGTGAGGTTGTCGTCCTTCTCGCGCAGCAGCTTCTTGTCGCGCGCGTACTTGTTGATCAGCGAGGTCAGGGCCGCGCGGAAGCCCTCCTCGTGGGTGCCGCCCTCGTGGGTGTGGATGATGTTGGCGAAGGAGTACACACCCTCGCTGTAGCCGCTGTTCCACTGCATCGCGACCTCGAGGGACAGACTCTTGTCCTTGTCCTCGGCCTCGAGGTCGATCACGGTGGGGTGGACCGCCTCTCCCTTGCGGGAGTTGAGGTACTTCACGAAGTCGACGATGCCGCCCTCGTAGTGGTACGTGACGGTCTTGACCTCGTCCTTCTCGTCCGCACCCGCCTCGTCCGCCCCGGCGGTGGCCTTCGCCGACTCGCGCTCGTCAGTGAGTTTGATCGTCAAACCCTTGTTGAGGAACGCCATCTCCTGGAAGCGCCGCGAGAGCGTCTCGAAGGAGTACTCGGTGGTCTCGAAGATGTCCGCGTCGGCCCAGAAGGTGACCGAGGTGCCGGTCTTCTCGATGGCCTCGTGCTGGGCGAGCGGGGCCGTGGGGACGCCCATCTTGTAGTCCTGCGTCCAGCGGTGGCCGTCGGTCCTGACCTCGACGGAGACCTTGGACGACAGGGCGTTCACCACGGAGACACCGACGCCGTGCAGACCACCGGAGACCGCGTAGCCGCCGCCGCCGAACTTGCCGCCCGCGTGCAGCACGGTCAGCACGACCTCGACGGCCGGCTTCCCCTCGGAGGGCACGATGCCCACCGGGATGCCTCGGCCGTTGTCGACGACGCGTACGCCGCCGTCGGCGAGGATCGTCACGTCGATGGTGTCCGCGTGCCCGGCCAGCGCCTCGTCGACGGAGTTGTCGACGACCTCGTACACGAGGTGGTGCAGACCGCGCTCACCGGTCGAGCCGATGTACATACCGGGTCGCTTGCGGACCGCGTCCAGACCCTCGAGGACGGTGATGGCGCTGGCGTCGTACGAGGCCGTGACCTCCCCGTTCGAGGAGGTCGCCGGGCCGTTCGCGCCCGCGTCGGTGGACGGGATGTTCTCGTTGGGGTTGCCGGAATCGGCCACGAAGCGCCCTTTCTGGCACAGCACGAGCCGGGCTCGTCGGCGGGTTGCCGGAGCGGCTGCGGCATGTTGCGTTGGTAAGCCTTGATCAGCGTTGCTCAGCTTTTCCCGGACGGTCCCCACGTTTGGGGCGGGATTGCCTTCCAGTCTACCGGTAGCGCCGACAGTGATGGGGGTTTGCCGGTACCTGAGTCCGCATGTGCCGCCCTGAACCGGTCTCGGCCGGGTACCGATATGTGGAAGGGGGCTCCGAGAGGCTCACAGCGGCACTCAGCGCTTCGAGGTGTCAACCCTTGGCTACTCCGGGGCCAGGTCGGGATTCGCAAGAGCGTGCGGTTGCACGACCGACCGCCGTGACGGGCCCTCGCCCGGCCCCCGTCACGTTTTTTGTGTGATGTCTGTCACCCGTATGTGTCGCCGGGTCCCGTGCTGCCCGGGGCGCGCAACGGGCCGTAGCGACGGGCGGAACCACCCGGTCCGTACACCTTGATCATCTGCACCGCGCCGTGGCCCAGGTCCTCGTTGAGACGGGCCACCAGCGTCGGCGCGAGCAGACGCAGGTTCGTCGCCCAGGCCGTGGAGTCGCAGCGCACGATCAGTACCCGCTCGTCCTCGTCGTACTTCTCCGGGACGCAGTGCTTGGCCACGTCCTCGCCGACGATCTGCGGCCAGCGGCCCATCACACCGCCCACCGCGGCCGGGGCCTCCCAGCCGCGCTCGGTGATCAGCCGGTTGATCGCGGCGCCGAGCGCCATCGGGTCGCGGCCGTCGGCACGGGCACCGGAGCGCAGACCACCGCGCCGCGCCTGCCTCTTCTGCTGGGCCGCGTCCCCACGCGCGCGTGCCTGCTCCTTCGCCGCCCTCAGCGCCACGCGCGCGAGGTCGACGCCGGAGGGTGCGGGATCCTTCTTCGGCTCCTGCGCGGTCATACGCGTTCCACCACCCCGTCGGACACGGCGAACCGCGCCCCCGCGAGGACGTGCGGTACGTCGTCGTCGACCGCGGCCGTCACCAGCACCTGCTCACCGGGCGCGACCAGCTCGGCGAGACGCTCGCGGCGCCGGGCGTCCAGCTCGGCGAAGACGTCGTCCAGGATCAGCACCGGCTCGTTGCCCTCCGCGCGCAGCAGGTCGTACGACGCCAGGCGCAGCGCCAGCGCGTAGGACCAGGACTCGCCGTGGGAGGCGTACCCCTTGGCGGGCAGCTGACCGAGTTTGAGGACCAGATCGTCCCGGTGCGGGCCCACGAGGGTGACGCCCCGCTCGATCTCCTGCTTGCGGGCCTCGGCCAGGGCCGCCATCAGCTGGGCGTGGAGATCCTCGCGGGTGTGCGCGTCGCCGGGCGCGGACGGCCTGTACTCCAGGGCGAGGGGGCCGCCGCCGGGGGCCAGCTGCTCGTACGCCTTGTCCGCCAGCGGCTGGATCGCGGCGATCAGGTCGAGCCGCTGGGCGAGCAGCTCGGCGCCCGCGCGCGCGAGGTGCTGGTCCCAGACGTCGAGCGTGGACAGGTCCATGGAGCGTCCGCCGTGCCGCCGGGCCAGCGCCGCCGACTTGAGAAGGGTGTTGCGCTGCTTGAGGACCCGCTCGTAGTCGGAGCGCACGCCCGCCATGCGCGGGGAGCGCGCGGTGACCATCTCGTCGAGGAAGCGGCGCCGCTCCCCGGGGTCGCCCTTGACCAGCGCGAGGTCCTCGGGGGCGAACAGCACGGTCCGTACGATCCCCAGCACGTCCCGGGGCCGGACCTGCGAGGACCGGTTGATGCGGGCGCGGTTGGCCCTGCCGGGGTTCAGCTCCAGCTCGACCAGTTGCTGCCGCTCGCCCTGTCTGACCTGCGCCCGGATGATCGCGCGGTCGGCGCCCATGCGGACCAGCGGGGCGTCGGAGGCGACGCGGTGGCTGCCGAGGGTGGCGAGGTAGCCGATGGCCTCGACCAGGTTCGTCTTGCCCTGTCCGTTCGGGCCGACGAAGGCCGTGACGCCCGGGTCCAGCGGGACCTCGACCCGGGCGTACGAGCGGAAGTCGGCCAGCGACAGATGCGTGACGTGCATGGTCGTTCGCCGACCTCCCCCAGGGTTGTGGATCGCCGGGCGACCCTGTGGATTACTTCTTCTCTACGGCGTGGCCGCCGAACTGGTTGCGCAGCGCGGCGATCATCTTCATCTGCGGCGAGTCCTCCTGCCGGGAGGAGAACCGCGCGAACAGCGACGCGGTGATCGCCGGCAGCGGCACCGCGTTGTCGATGGCGGCCTCCACGGTCCAGCGGCCCTCGCCGGAGTCCTGTGCGTAGCCCCGCAGCCCGGCCAGGTGCTCGTCCTCGTCGAGAGCGTTCACCGCGAGGTCGAGCAGCCAGGAACGGATGACCGTGCCCTCCTGCCAGGAGCGGAAGACCTCGCGGACGTTCTCCACGGAGTCGACCTTCTCCAGGAGCTCCCAGCCCTCGGCGTAGGCCTGCATCATCGCGTACTCGATGCCGTTGTGGACCATCTTCGCGAAGTGGCCCGCGCCGACCTTGCCGGCGTGCACGGCGCCGAGGTCGCCCTCGGGCTTGAGCGCGTCGAAGATCGGCTGCACCTTGGCGACGTTCTCGGCGTCGCCGCCGTACATCAGCGCGTAGCCGTTCTCCAGGCCCCAGACGCCGCCGGAGACTCCGCAGTCGACGAAGCCTATGCCCTTGGCGGCCAGTTCCTCGGCGTGCTTCTCGTCGTCGGTCCAGCGCGAGTTGCCGCCGTCCACGACCACGTCACCGGGCTCGAGGAGCTCGGCGAGCTCGTCGATCGTGGCCTGGGTGGGCTCGCCGGCCGGGACCATCACCCAGACCACGCGGGGGCCCGGGAGCTTGCCCACAAGCTCTTCCAGGCTGTGGACATCCGCGAGGTCAGCGTTGCGGTCGTATCCGATGACGGTGTGGCCGGCGCGGCGGATCCGCTCGCGCATGTTGCCGCCCATCTTGCCGAGGCCGACGAGACCGAGCTCCATCAGTTGTTCCTTAGGTTGCGGTGTGGCATGGGGGAACTTTCGTACCCGCGTCCGAGCCTAAACCCGGACGCTCACGCACACCTGTGGGCATACGCGCTCATGCGTACGCCCTCACCTGGGGCTTTGCTGGGGGAGTGAGCTCAGCCGCTCAGCCGCACCGGCATGATCAGGTACTTGTAGGCCTCGTCCGCCTCGGCGTCCACCGCGGGCTTGCCGCTGAGCAGCGCGGGCTTGGTGGACGTCGTGAACGACAGCTGGGCCACCGGGGAGTCGATCGCGCTCAGGCCGTCCAGCAGGAAGGTCGGGTTGAAGGCGATCGAGATGTCGTCGCCGTCGAGCTGGGCGTCCACCCTTTCCACAGCCTGTGCGTCGTCGCTGGAGCCCGCCTCCAGGATGAGCACGCCCTGCTCGAAGCTGAGCCGCACCGGGGTGTTCCGCTCGGCGACCAGGGCCACGCGCTTGACGGCCTCCACGAAGGGGGCGGTCTCGATCACGGCGACGGAGTTGAACTCGGTCGGGAACAGCGTGCGGTACTTCGGGAGGTCGCCCTCCAGCAGCCGCGTGGTCGTCCGCCGTCCGGCGCCCTCGAAACCGATCAGGCCCTCGCCCTTGCCCGAGCCGGACAGCGCCAGGATGACGCTGTCGCCGCTGGTCAGCGCCTTGGCGGTGTCCTGGAGCGTCTTGGCGGGGACCAGGGCGACCGCGGAGACGTCCGGGTTCTCCGGCTTCCACAGGAACTCGCGGACCGCGAAGCGGTAGCGGTCGGTGGAGGCCAGGGTGACGGTGTCGCCCTCGATCTCGATGCGCACACCGGTGAGGACGGGCAGCGTGTCGTCACGGCCGGCCGCGATGGCGACCTGCTGGACGGCGGAGGCGAAGACCTCGCCGGGGACGGTGCCCGTCGCGTTCGGCATCTGCGGCAGTGCCGGGTACTCCTCCACAGGCAGTGTGTGGAGGGTGAACCGCGAGGAGCCGCAGACCACGGTCGCCCGTACACCGTCTGTGGAAATCTCCACCGGGCGGTTGGGGAGAGCGCGGGAGATGTCGGCGAGCAGGCGGCCGGAGACGAGGACCGTGCCCTCCTCCTCGACCTCCGCCTCGACGGACACGCGTGCGGAGACCTCGTAGTCGAAGCTGGACAGGCTCAGCTGGCCGTCCTCCGCCTTCAGCAGCAGGCCGGCGAGGACAGGCGCCGGCGGACGGGCCGGGAGGCTGCGTGCCGCCCAGGCCACTGCCTCCGCGAGTACGTCGCGTTCCACCCGGATCTTCACCGTAAGCCGCCTCCTGCTTGTTGCTACTGAGTCCTCCGACTCGGTGTCACCGCCCACTGCGACGGGCAGGACACCGGGGACCAGTCTGACGCACCGCACTGACAGTAGGTGCCTGTCGGGGTCAAGTCGCTCCGAGGGGCAGCCGGGCTCGAGACGGCGAGTTGTGCACAGGCCCCGCTTCGAAACGGATTTCCCGCTCTCTCTAGTCGGGAGTAGTAGTAGGGCCTGTGGATACCGTGGATAACCACGTTTGCCCAGCTCAGAGCGGAGATTTTGTCCACTGGTCCTGTGGGCGAAGGCGGTGGACAACTCAGCGGTTCTGTGGAGAACGGAAAGTTCTGCACACTCCGCCCACAGCCCGAGGGCAGTTCTCCCCAGCTGCGTCCCCAGATTTACCCACGTTTCCCACAGCCCAATCCGGCACCTTGGTGTGACGGCTTTCACTCAGGCCGGTGATCGGGTGCGTCGCGTTGCCGAACAGTGGACAGCGGTGTGGAGAACCTGGGGATCGCTGGGGACAACCGGCCCCAGCCTGTGGGTTGCCGGTGGACAACTCCGTGCACAGCCTGTGGATCTCCGCTTCGTCCACAGTCTGTGGAGATCCTTCGTCCACCAATCCACAGGCACATGAGCTGGGCTGATGGTCTTTCAACAGCACAGCCTGTGGACGGTTTCGGGACAACTCCACAGTCCCCAGGGTGTGGACGCGAAAAAGTCCCCGAATCTGTGGAGGGCGGCCGTAACCCGGCGCCTATTCGAACACCGGGTCTCTGACGCTGGTCGCGAAGAGCACGACCCAGTCGGCGATCCATCCTCGCCGGGGCCCGGCACCCGGGGCCACGGCATGCGCTCATCCGCCGCCCACAGCGAGAGCCACCACGCCCCGGCACGCCGGACGCGCCTGCCGGATGGCCTGCTGATGCCGGGGAGGCCTAGATCTCTCCGGTGGCTCGGTGACTCGGTGGGCCCGGCAGCCCAGTGCCCCGGCGGCTCAGCGGCCGGTCAGCCGAGAGCCCCGGCCTGGCGGCCGAGGGCCGACGGCCCGATGCTGCGGCAACCCAGAGCCAGGGCAGCCGACAGCCCAGTGCCCCGGTAGCCCAGAGCCCGGGCGGCTCGCGTCGCGGCGGGTCGCTGACCCTGCGGCCCGAGCAGCCCAGAGCCCAGGCAGCCCAGAGCCCTGGTGGGCCGGTGGTCCCGGCGTCCCAGTGGCTGGCTGCTCTTGCGGCTTGGCGGCCGGGGCCGACGGCCCGATGCTGCGGCAGCCCAGAGCCAGGGCAGCCGACAGCCCGGGTGGCTCACCCCTGCGGCCCGAGCGGCTCAGCGGCCGGTCAGCCGAGAGCCCGGGCGGCTCAGCGCCCCAGTGGGCCGGTGGTCCCGGCGCCCGGTGGCTCGCTGCCCCCGCAGCCGGGGCCGACAGCCCAGTGCCCCGGCAGCCGACAGCCCGGAGGGCGGGCGGCTCCGGCGCGGTGGCTCGCTGACCCTGCGGCCCTGCGGCCCTGCGACCCAGCGCCCCAGCAGCCCAGCGCCGCGCCCCCGCCCCAGGGCGACCTGGCTCCGCCGCGCCTGGCCCCATGGGAAAGGGCGCCCCGGATGTCCCCAGGGGCGCCCTCCATGCGCTGCGGTTGGTGGTGTCAGCCGTTCTTGATGCGGTTGGTCAGTTCGGTGACCTGGTTGTAGATGGAGCGGCGCTCGGCCATCAGCGCGCGGATCTTGCGGTCGGCGTGCATCACGGTCGTGTGGTCGCGGTTGCCGAACTGGGCGCCGATCTTGGGCAGCGACAGGTCGGTGAGCTCGCGGCACAGGTACATGGCGATCTGCCGCGCGGTCACCAGGGCGCGGCCGCGCGAGGTGCCGCACAGGTCCTCGACCGTGAGGCCGAAGTAGTCGGCGGTCGCGGCCATGATCGCGGTCGCGGTGATCTCGGGGGCCGCGTTCTCGCCGCCGGGGATCAGGTCCTTCAGGACGATCTCGGTCAGGCCCAGGTCCACCGGCTGCCGGTTGAGCGAGGCGAACGCCGTCACTCGGATCAGCGCGCCCTCCAGCTCGCGGATGTTGCGCGAGATCCGGGAGGCGATGAACTCCAGCACCTCCGGCGGGGCGTTGAGCTGCTCCTGCACCGCCTTCTTGCGGAGGATCGCGATACGCGTCTCCAGCTCCGGCGGCTGGACGTCGGTGATCAGACCCCACTCGAAACGGTTCCGCAGCCGGTCCTCCAGCGTCACCAGCTGCTTGGGCGGCCGGTCGGAGGACAGCACGATCTGCTTGTTGGCGTTGTGGAGTGTGTTGAAGGTGTGGAAGAACTCCTCCTGCGTCGACTCCTTGTCCGCCAGGAACTGGATGTCGTCGACGAGCAGGATGTCCATCTCGCGGTAGCGCTTGCGGAAGCTGTCGCCCTTGCCGTCGCGGATGGAGTTGATGAACTCGTTGGTGAACTCCTCGGAGCTCACGTACCGCACCCGCGTGCCCGGGTAGAGGCTGCGCGCGTAGTGCCCGATCGCATGCAGCAGGTGCGTCTTGCCGAGCCCGGACTCCCCGTAGATGAACAGGGGGTTGTACGCCTTCGCGGGCGCCTCGGCGACGGCGACCGCGGCCGCGTGCGCGAAGCGGTTGGAGGCGCCGATGACGAACGTGTCGAAGAGGTACTTCGGGTTCAGCCGCGCGGTCGGCTCACCGGGCCCGGTGGCCGGCGCGGGCTGCGCGGCCAGCGGGCCGGGGGCGCCGGTCGTGGGCAGGTTCGGGCCCACCGGTCCGCCGCGGTGCACATGGCCGGCGCCGGACGGCGGCTCGGGACGCTCGCGGCGGCCCGGGTCGCGCTGGTCGTAGTCGGCGCGGGACGGTTCGTAGTCGGACCGCGGCTGACCGTGGTCGTGGCGGGGCTGCTCGTAGTCGGAGCGCGGCTTGTCGTACGACTGCTCGTACTGCTGCTCGTAGGACGGGCGGTCCATCGACTGCGGGCGGTAGTCCTGCGGCGCGGAGCCGTAGGAGTCGCGGCGCTGCTCACCGTAGGAGTCCTGGGACGGGGACGCGTAAGGGTCCCGCTCCGGGAAGCCCAGGCGCTGCTGCTGCCACCCGTAGTCGTCCTGGGACGGGCGCGGCCAGCCGCCGGGCTCGGGGCGCTGGTACTCGGAAGGGTAGGCGGGCCGGGCCGTGGGGAGCTGGTCGTCGGCGCGGTGCCGGCCGTACCCCTCGTACTGCCCGGTGGGGAGCTCGGGCTCCTCGTAGCGCGGCTGCGGCTTGGCCGGCGGCGCGGGCGGGGCCGGGGGCTCTCCCGCGGAGTCGTCGACGGTGATCGCGATGCGGATCGGCCGGCCGCACTCGCGGCTCAGGGTCTCGCTGACGATCGGGGCGAGTCGGCCCTCCAGTACGCCCTTCGCGAACTCGTTGGGTACGGCGAGCAGGGCGGTGTCCGCGACCAGCGCCAGCGGCTGGCAGCGCCGGATCCAGTGCTCGTCCTTCACCTCGACACCCTGACCGCGGCCCTCCCCGAGGAGCTGCTCCAGTACTCGTGGCCACACTGCGGCAAGATCGGCAGGTACGTCAGCCACAGGGCACGCTCTCTCACAGGTCCCTCGAACGTGTGGTTCGGGGACGGGTCGGGATGTGAATCGGATGGGTCGGGGATAAAGGAACGAATCAGAGTCCAGTCACGGTAGTCAGGGCGGCGGGTACGGTTCAAGTTGTTGTCCCCAGCCTGTGGATAGTGTCTCTCCGTGACCCTCGGTTTGACCGAATGGCGTAGCCCCGCGTACCGTAACCAGGTCGAGTTGTCGATGGCTGCTGCCGCCTGCCTCCGATGGGCACAGATCGCTGAAGGTGATCGGGAAGCGGTGCACTCGGGCGTGACGCGAGCTACTCGTGGGCGCACGGTGACAGCCAGGGCGGCACCCCGCCACTACCGATTTATTTCTGGAGCCCCCGAGTGAGCAAGCGCACCTTCCAGCCGAACAACCGTCGCCGCGCGAAGACCCACGGCTTCCGCCTGCGGATGCGTACCCGTGCCGGCCGCGCGATTCTCGCGAACCGTCGCAGCAAGGGTCGCGCCAGCCTGTCCGCCTGATCCGATCAGGTCATGACGTCGTGCTGCCTACCGAGCATCGGCTGAGGCGGCGCGAGGACTTCGCGACCGCGGTACGACGGGGTCGTCGGGCAGGCCGCCCGCTCCTCGTCGTCCACCTTCGTAGCGGTGCCACGGACCCGCACGCGCCTGGGGAGAGCGCTCCCCCGACGCGTGCGGGTTTCGTCGTGAGCAAGGCCGTGGGTGGCGCGGTCGTGCGCAACACAGTGAAGCGCAGACTTCGCCATCTGATGCGTGACCGAGTCGCCCTGCTGCCCCCCGGTAGCCTGGTAGTCGTACGAGCGCTGCCCGGAGCGGGCGACGCAGACCACGCACAGCTGGCCCGAGACCTGGATGCCGCCCTACAGCGGCTACTGGGAGGGGGCGCGCGATGAAGTACCCGCTGCTGGCTCTGATCAAGCTGTACCAGTGGACGATCAGTCCGCTGCTGGGGCCGGTGTGCAAGTACTACCCGTCGTGCTCCCATTACGGCTACACGGCCATCGACCGGCACGGTGCGATCAAGGGAACGGCACTCACGGCCTGGCGCATCCTCCGGTGCAATCCGTGGTCGCTCGGCGGTGTGGACCATGTTCCGCCGCGCAAGCGTCCGCGGTGGCACGAAATGCTGCGCGGCGCCTGGCGCGCACGCAAGGGCGGGCCCTCCGCCGCCGAACCGGCCCTCGAGGGGACGGCTCCTTCCGAGCCTCCTTCGAGCCCGGCCGCAGAGACCTCGTCCCATGCCCAAGGAGCATGATTAGTGGACACGATTGCCAGCCTCTTCAGCTTCATCACGACACCGGTTTCCTGGGTCATCGTCCAGTTCCACACGGTGTACGGCGCCATCTTCGGCGCTGACACGGGCTGGGCCTGGGGCCTGTCCATCGTGTCCCTGGTGATCCTGATCCGCATCTGCCTGATCCCGCTCTTCGTGAAGCAGATCAAGGCGACCCGGGCCATGCAGACGCTGCAGCCCGAGATGAAGAAGATCCAGGAGCGCTACAAGAACGACAAGCAGCGTCAGTCCGAAGAGATGATGAAGCTGTACAAGGAGTCGGGTACCAACCCGCTCTCCTCGTGCCTTCCCATCCTGGCGCAGTCCCCGTTCTTCTTCGCTCTGTACCACGTGCTCAACGGCATCGCGTCGGGCGACACCATCGGTGTCATCAACAAGAGCCTGCTGGAGAGCGCGCAGAAGGCGCACATCTTCGGGGCTCCGCTGGCCGCGAAGTTCCGGGACAGCAAGTCGACCATCGAGGCGCTCGGTGCCTCGGTCACCGACGTCCGCGTCGTGACCGTCGTCATGATCCTCATGATGTCGGCGTCGCAGTTCTACACGCAGCGCCAGCTGATGACGAAGAACGTCGACACGACCGTGAAGACGCCGTTCATGCAGCAGCAGAAGATGCTGATGTACGTCTTCCCCGTCATGTTCGCCGTCTTCGGCATCAACTTCCCGGTCGGTGTCCTCGTCTACTGGCTGACCACCAACGTGTGGACCATGGGCCAGCAGATGTACGTCATCCACAACAACCCGACCCCGGGTTCCAAGGCCCAGGCCTCCTACCTGGAGCGTCTGACCAAGCACGTGACGCACCACGGCAAGACCCGCCGCCGGAGCGAGAAGGCCATCATCAAGGCGATCGTCGCCAAGGGCCGTGACCGCAACGAGTTCGAGCGCAAGTTCATCAACGCCCTGAGCAAGGCGGGCCTCGTGGCCCAGGCCGACGGATCCGTGGTCAAGGGCGAGAGCCAGGCCGCTGTGCAGACCGAGGACGGTGCGACCACCGCTGCCGCCGCCAAGCGGCAGCAGCCCAAGCGCCAGAGCAAGTCCCAGCGCCAGTCCGGCGGGCCCAGGCAGGCGGACGATACCGCGCCGTCCACGTCGCTCGAGAAGTCCGACGAGCCCGAGGACGCCAAGCCCGCCGCCGCCAAGAAGGCCGCAGCCTCGAAGCCCGGCAACGGCACCCGCAGCAAGGCCCAGTCCGGCCAGCGCAAGGGTGGCCCGCAGCGGCCCAAGTCCCCGTCCAAGAAGTAAGAAGGAGCCCATCCCGTGACGGAAGGCACCACCTCCGCCGCCGCCGAGGGTGCAGACACCCTGACCCGCCTGGAGCAGGAGGGCGAGATCGCGGCGGACTACCTCGAGGGTCTGCTGGACATCGCCGACCTCGACGGCGACATCGACATGGATGTCGAGGCCGACCGTGCCTCCGTGTCGATCATCAGCGACACGGGCGGCCGTGACCTGCAGAAGCTGGTCGGCCGGGACGGCGAGGTGCTGGAGGCGTTGCAGGAGCTGACGCGTCTGGCCGTGCACCGGGAGACGGGGGACCGCAGCCGGCTGATGCTGGATATCGCGGGCTACCGCGCCAGGAAGCGCACCGAGCTGTCCGAGCTGGGCGCCAAGGCCGCGGCCGACGCGAAGAACAGCGGCGAGCCGGTGAAGCTGAAGCCGATGACCCCGTTCGAGCGCAAGGTCGTGCACGACGCGGTCAAGGCCGCGGGTCTGCGCAGCGAGTCCGAGGGCGAGGAGCCGCAGCGCTTCGTCGTCGTGCTGCCCAACTGATTCGGTACGTACGTCTCCCCGGCCCCGTCTGTTGCGCAGGCGGGGCCGAATTTTGTCAGCCTGGTAGTTCTGGTGGGTCGGCGCTGGTGCGCTGATGCGGTACGGAAGGACGGTCCCCGTGACGGAGGCAGCGGAACTCCCCCCTGCGCCCGAGCAGGCACGCGAGGTGTTCGGTGATCGCTTCGCCGATGCGGTGCGCTACGCGGAGCTGCTGGCCGAGGCCGGTGTGCAGCGCGGGCTCATCGGCCCACGGGAGGTGCCCCGCCTCTGGGAGCGGCACCTGCTGAACTGCGCGGTGCTCTCGGAGGTGGTCCCCGAGGGCGTCACCGTGTGCGACGTCGGCTCGGGCGCGGGCCTGCCCGGGATTCCCTTGGCGCTCGTCCGGGACGACCTCAAGATCACCCTGCTGGAACCGCTGCTTCGGCGTACCAACTTCCTGACCGAGGTCGTCGAGCTGCTGGGTCTGGACCATGTGACCGTCGTGCGTGGCCGTGCCGAGGAGGTCATGGGCAAGGTCCCGCCGGTTCACGTGGTGACGGCCCGTGCGGTGGCCCCCCTGGACCGCCTTGCCACCTGGGGCATCCCACTGCTGCGGCCGTACGGCGAGATGCTCGCGCTCAAGGGGGACGCCGCGGAGGAGGAGCTGAAGGCCGCGGCCACCGCGCTCAGCAAGCTCGGTGCGGTGTCGACGTCCGTCCTGCAGGTCGGCGAAGGGGTGGTTGACCCCCCGTCCACCGTCGTGCGGGTCGAGGTCGGGGAGAGCCCCGGCGGTGTGCGCTTCGCGGCCAAGCGGGCCAAGGCGGCGCGTACGGGGCGGACGCGCAGGCGTCGGTGACGACGGAAGGACGGAAGGACGGATCAGTGGACGCTGATCCGTCCTGACGACGAGACGTACTCCACACAAGCTGCCAAACCTACGCAGGCCGGAGTGTCGCGACAGTCCGGGCGCGCTTGCTGTGCATCGTGTTTCACGTGAAACGTCGCTCACTGCTGCACGGCATCATCAGTCGCGGCCGCGCTGCGGCCGAACCCCGGGACCGGAAGCCTCTCGGTTCACTCGGAGAGGTAACGGAGTTGTCCACAGAGGTGGATTTCTCCACAGAACACCAGGCCTCACTGGTTCACGACCCCGAAGACATGGGAGGCTCTGTTCATTGCGAGCCTGAAGTCGAGGAGAGTGAATCCTTGCGGTCCGACGCCAACATCGCGGGACCGATGACCGATCCGGTCCCCGGTCCCCGTACCGAATCGATGGGGGTGGATGTTTCACGTGAAACACCGCCCCCGATGGACGACACTCCCATCGGTCGTGCTGCCCAACTGGCGGTGGAGGCTCTGGGTCGCGCAGGCGAAGGCCTGCCACGGCCCGAGCAGACCCGGATCATGGTGGTCGCCAACCAGAAGGGCGGTGTCGGCAAGACGACGACGACCGTCAACCTTGCCGCTTCGCTGGCTCTGCACGGCAGCCGTGTCCTGGTGGTCGATCTCGACCCGCAGGGCAACGCCTCCACCGCCCTGGGCATCGACCACCACGCCGATGTCCCATCCATCTACGACGTTCTGGTCGAGAGCAAGCCCCTGGCGGAGGTCGTCCAGCCGGTCCCCGATGTCGAGGGTCTCTTCTGCGCCCCAGCCACGATCGATCTCGCCGGTGCGGAGATCGAGCTGGTGTCCCTGGTGGCACGGGAGAGCCGGCTGCAGCGGGCGATCCAGGCGTACGAGCAGCCGCTGGACTACATCCTCATCGACTGCCCGCCATCCCTGGGGCTGTTGACGGTCAACGCTCTGGTCGCGGGCGAGGAGGTCCTCATCCCCATCCAGTGCGAGTACTACGCGCTGGAGGGCCTGGGCCAACTGCTGCGCAACGTCGACCTGGTGCGGGGACATCTCAACCCCACCCTGCATGTATCGACCATCCTGCTCACCATGTACGACGGCCGGACGCGTCTTGCGTCCCAGGTCGCCGACGAGGTGCGCAGCCACTTCGGCGACGAGGTGCTGCGTACGAGCATCCCCCGCTCCGTCCGTATCTCCGAGGCGCCGAGCTACGGGCAGACCGTGCTGACGTACGATCCAGGTTCGAGCGGTGCCCTCTCCTACCTTGAGGCCGCACGAGAAATCGCGCTGAAGGGTGTCGGGGTCAGCTACGACCCGACGCATGCTCACATCGGCGCACAGAGCAACCCGAGCATGGTGGAGGGGATCCAGTGAGTGAGCGACGGAGGGGGCTGGGCCGTGGTCTGGGCGCCCTGATCCCTGCTGCCCCGACGGAGCAGAACCCGCCGTCGGCCGCGGTGGGGGGTGCGGCATCCACGTCCCCCGCGGCGGTTCCGGTCCTCATGGCCGACCGCGGAGTGGCCGCCGCCAAGGTGGCCACGCTGCCGGCTGTCTCCCAGGAGACCGAGGAGCCGTCGGTCAACGATGTCGCGGAAGTACCCGCGCCTCCGGTGGGCGCCCACTTCGCCGAGATCCCCATCGACTCCATCACGCCGAACCCTCGCCAGCCCCGTGATGTGTTCGACGAGGACGCGCTGCAGGAACTGGTCACCTCCATCCAGGAGGTCGGCCTTCTCCAGCCCGTCGTGGTCCGGCAGCTGAGCTCCGACCGCTACGAGCTCATCATGGGCGAGCGGCGCTGGCGGGCCTGCCGTGAGGCCGGGCTCGAGGCGATCCCGGCGATCGTGCGGGCCACGGAGGACGAGAAGCTCCTCCTGGACGCGCTGCTGGAGAACCTGCACCGGGCGCAGCTGAACCCGATCGAAGAGGCGGCTGCCTACGACCAGCTGCTGAAGGACTTCAACTGCACGCACGACCAGTTGGCGGACCGTATCGGGCGCTCCCGCCCGCAGGTCTCCAACACCCTGCGTCTGCTGAAGCTCTCCTCGGCCGTGCAGAAGCGGGTGGCCGCCGGGGTGCTCTCCGCCGGGCATGCCCGTGCGCTGCTCTCGGTCGAGGACTCCGAGGAGCAGGACCGGCTGGCTCACCGGATCGTGGCGGAGGGACTCTCGGTCAGGTCCGTCGAGGAGATCGTGACGCTGATGGGCTCGCGGCCCCAGAAGGCTCAGCGTGCCAAGGGCCCGCGGGCCGGTGCTGTGCTCTCCCCGGCCCTGAACGAGCTAGCCACGCGCCTGTCGGATCGCTTCGAGACCCGGGTGAAGGTGGACCTGGGCCAGAAGAAGGGCAAGATCACCGTCGAGTTCGCCTCTCCGGAGGACCTCGATCGGATCCTCAGCGCGCTCGCTCCGGGCGAGAAGCTGGAGCTTCAGAAGAGCCTTCTGGAGGGCGAGGCCGAGGACTCGGAAGGCTGAGCCTTCGGTCGGCCGACGGAGCGGGTCGTGTCCGGTCTGTACCGGAACACGGCTCGCTCTTTGCTTTCAGGCGGTATCGAGTGAATCGCATCCTGGATACGATGCGATCGGGTATGGCGCATCCACCTGGCGGCACCTCTGAGTGGGAGGCGGGGGCCATGCGATCGGTGAGCCGCACCGGACTGGTGAGCGCGGGACTGGGGCTCGGGGCGGTCGGCGGGTTCGTCGGCAGTCTGCTGAGGGAACGGAGCGCTCTGACAGCCGCTCGCGAGGCCGCGGGCGAAGGAAGCGAGGAACAGCCTTCATGGGCCGCCGGCTCGTACCGCTCACACTGGACAACCTTCAGGACCTTCCCAAGCGCTGTCGCTCGTGCGTCTTCTGGGAGCTGGACCCGGTCAGCGGTGAGGCCTCGATAAAGGAGGGCACGGCCGCGCTGGAGAAGGAGGCGTGGATCTCCGCCGTCCTGCTGGACTGGGGCTCCTGCGGCCGTGTCGTCTACGTCGACGACGTACCGGTGGGCTTTGTGCTCTACGCTCCCCCGGCCTATGTCCCCCGCTCCACCGCGTTTCCCACGAGTCCGGTGTCGCCGGACGCGGTGCAGCTGATGACCGGCTTCATCATGCCGGGGTATCAGGGGCAGGGGCTCGGCCGGGTGATGGTCCAGACGGTCGCCAAGGATCTGCTGCGCCGGGGCTTCAAGGCGATCGAGGCGTTCGGTGATGCCCGCTGGAAGGAACCGGCCTGTCTGCTGCCGGCCGACCATCTGCTGGCCGTGGGCTTCAAGACGGTCCGACAGCACCCGACGCATCCGCGGCTTCGGCTGGAGCTGCGCTCGACGCTCTCCTGGAAGGAAGACGTGGAGATGGCGCTCGACCGGCTGCTGGGGGCCGTACAGAAGGAACCGGCGCTGCGACCTCTCTGACGCAGATGGGCCAACCCCGAGGGGTTGGCCCATTCGTGTTTCACGTGAAACGTCATTCGGTTCTCACGTGAGACGTCACTCGGCGATGAAGTCCTCGAGGTCGCGGACGATCGCGGCCTTCGGCTTGGCGCCGACGATGGTCTTGGCGACCTCGCCGTTCTGGTAGACGTTCAGGGTCGGGATCGACATGACGCCGTACTTCGCAGCCGTGCCCGGGTTCTCGTCGATGTTGAGCTTCACGATCTCGATCTTGTCGCCGTACTCGGCGGCGATCGCCTCGAGGGACGGCGCGATCTGGCGGCAGGGACCGCACCAGGCGGCCCAGAAGTCCACCAGGACGGGCTTGTCGCTCTTGAGGACGTCCTGCTCGAAGGAGTCGTCGGTCACGTTCTTCAGGTCGGCCACGGGGGGCTCCTAACTGGCTCGTGCGGTGGGGCAGAAGGGGGTCAGACGGCGGTCTTCTCGGGCTCGGCCTGCTCCTCGTCCGCGAGGGCGGAGAGGAAGCGTTCGGCGTCCAGGGCGGCGGAGCAGCCGGTGCCGGCGGCGGTGATGGCCTGGCGGTAGGTGTGGTCGACCACGTCACCGGCGGCGAAGACACCGGTCACGTTGGTGCGGGTGGAGGGCGCGGCGACCTGCAGGTAGCCCTCCTCGTCCAGGTCCAGCTGTCCCTTGAAGAGCTCGGTGCGCGGGTCGTGACCGATCGCGATGAACAGACCCGTCACCGGCAGGTCGGCGAGCTCACCGGTCTTGAGGTTGCGCAGCTTCAGTCCGGAGAGCTTGGGGTCGCCGTGGATCTCAGCGACCTCGCTGTCCCAGATGAACTTGATCTTCGGGTCGGCGAAGGCGCGCTCCTGCATCGCCTTCGAGGCGCGCAGGGTGTCCCGGCGGTGGACGATCGTCACGGACTTGGCGAACCGGGAGAGGAAGGTGGCCTCCTCCATCGCGGTGTCACCGCCGCCGATCACGGCGATGTCCTGGTCCTTGAAGAAGAACCCGTCACAGGTGGCGCACCAGGAGACGCCGCGGCCGGAGAGGGCGTCCTCGTTCGGCAGGCCGAGCTTGCGGTGCTGCGAGCCGGTGGTGACGATGACCGCCTTGGCCTTGTGGACCGTCCCCGAGGTGTCCGTGACGGTCTTGATCTCGCCGGTGAGGTCGACCGAGACGATGTCGTCCGGGATGAGCTCGGCACCGAAGCGCTCTGCCTGGGCGCGCATGTTGTCCATGAGCTCGGGGCCCATGATGCCGTCGCGGAAGCCCGGGAAGTTCTCCACCTCGGTGGTGTTCATCAGCGCACCGCCGGCGGTGACGGCGCCCTCGAACACGAGGGGCTTCAGCGACGCGCGCGCGGTGTAGAGCGCCGCCGTGTAGCCGGCGGGCCCGGAGCCGATGATGATCACGTTACGGACGTCGCTCACGGCTTGATTCCTTGTCTCTGGTCTGCGTCATTCGACCGGTGGGAGCCCCTTTCAGAACTCTCACCCCACCCAACGGATCCTAAGGGGCGCGCATTCCCGGTGTGTCCGGGCACACGGGGATCACCCACGGTACGGAATACCGCGCTGGGGGGAGACGAAGCACAACTGGGTGCGGGGACGTGTTCAGGGACGCGCGAGGGACTGCTTCAGCAGGACCTTGCCCGGCGAGACGGGCTGTCGGCCCACACAGGACGCGTCGACGACATAGGCCGTGACCCGGGTGCGGTCGGAGGTGTCGGACAGCACGACGAGGAAGGCGCTCTTTCCTTCGTATGTGCCTGTCTTGGCGCCGAGGACGTCTCCGCCGCCGTGGATGCCCAGCCGGATGCAGTCCGGGACGGGGACGGAGGTCTGTATCAGGGTGTTGGGGCTTTCCGCCGAACCGGGACTGTTGGGCTGGGACTCGATCCCCTTGCGTGGCTTCTCCGAGCCCCGCTGCGAGCTCTTGCCGGTGGAGAGAAGGCCGTCCACCTGGCTCTCGAGGTCGCTCCCGGAGAAGGTACCGGCGGAGCTGGTCGTGCCGTGGGCGGTCGTGCCGGGCTTGTTGTCGTGGCCGAGTGACTGCAGGAACAGGGTCCCGGCGCCCAGGACGGCGGCCGTGAGGACGGCGCCCAGGACGGCGGTCCTGCGGCGACGCCCACGCCCGCGATCCTTGCGGCCCGGGCCGGTCGCCGCGTGCGGGCGTCCGGCGGGGCGGTCTGCCGGGGCCGGTGTTTCACGTGAAACATGAGTCGGCGGAGCCTCGGCGGCGAGGGCCGCGTCAATGCGGGCGGCGACATCGGCGGGCATGGAGGTCGGCTCCGGCAGGATGCCCAGCAGCCCCCGGATCTCTTCCAGGGAGGTGTGGACGTCGGCACACAGCCCGCACTCCTCAAGGTGCCGCCGTATGTCCTCGGTCCGGGACGGCGGGAGAAGACCCTCGGTGAGGTCGGAGATTTCCGCGACGTCCGGGTGCCCGGCCGTGTCTGTCGTGGAAGTCACGCTCGACCACCTCCGTCCTTCACAGTGTCCTGAGATCCCGCTGCGGGTGGGACGGATGTCCCCTGCGTCCGGTTCCGCTCCTGGACCGGCTCTTTACCGTCCCCGGAGTTTTCCGGCCGCAGGTGGGAGAGGAGTGGCAGGAGTCTGGCTCTGCCTCGGGCGCAACGGCTCTTCACCGTGCCGGTCGGCACGTCCAGGACGCGGGCGGCCTCCGCGACGGGGTAGCCCTGCATGTCCACCAGGACGAGGGCGGCGCGCTGGTCGGGAGGGAGGGTGCCGAGGGCTTCGAGGAGCTGGCGGTGCAGGTCGTTGCGCTCGGCCGGCGCGGAGGCCTCCTCGTGCGGTTCCAGCAGTTGTTCCAGGCGTTCGGTGTCGTCGACGGGAGCGGTCTTGCGTGACGCCGCCTTGCGGGCGCGGTCCAGGCAGGCGTTCACCGTGATCCGGTGCAGCCAGGTCGTGACGGCCGACTGCCCCCGGAAGGTGTGCGCGGCCCGGTAGGCGGACACCAGGGCGTCCTGGACCGCGTCAGCGGCCTCCTCGCGGTCCCCCAGCGTCCGCAACGCCACGGCCCACAGCCGGTCCCGATGCCGCCGCACGATCTCGCCGAAGGCATCGGGGTCACCTCCAACGTGGCGGGCGAGGAGATCCTCGTCCCGTGCGTCGCCGTATCGGGCGCCATCTGCCATCCGCCCCTCCCCTCGGGGCAAACCTTACGGACTTCCCGGCAGGAATCCAGCCTCAGCTGGCCACCTTGATGTCCGCCACCCTGCCACGCCACTTGCCGTCGTCCGGCTGCAACGGCAGCTTGGTCAACCACACGAGGAGGTACCGCGACTTGAGGGACTTACCGGGCTTGAGTTGCACGGTGGTCCCGGATCCCTCGGCGACCTTGGTGAAGGCGTCGAAGGAGGTCGGCCGGGAGCCCGCGTCCGCGCCCGCGCTACGGAGTTCGACCGAGGTGTCCCCCACGAAGGTGACGGTCACCTTCCCGACCTGCTGGACCTTGCCGAGGTCGAGGATGACGCCGACGCCCGACTTCAGGTTGCCGAATTCCGGGCTCAGGTAGAAGTCCGTCTGCCAGTAGGTGGCAGTGCTGTTGTCGTAGACCTTCCCTATGTCGGCCGGTTTCTCGGACTGGTCGGCGAAGGGGTCGAAGTCCCAGGCCTTGCTGATGGTGATCGGCTTGCTGGGCGTCGGCTTCTTGGGGCTCTTGCCGCCCCCGTCCGTGGTCTGCGTGGTCGGCGTGTCCTCGGACTTGTTGCCGTGCATCAGGGCGTCCGCGAGCTGCCAGCTGCCCAGGCCCAGAGCGGCGATGAGAAGGGCGGAGACCGCCCACTTCAGGGCCTTGCCGGTGCGGCTCTGGAGCGGGGGCGGCGGGGTCGTCATCGGCTGGGGGGCGCCGGGGTGCGGGGACGGGCGGCCGTACGTGCCCTGCTGGTAGGTGGTGCGCTGGTACTCGGGCGGCGCCGTGAACGCGGGCTCCGGCGGGCGGATGCGCGGCATCTCGCCGATCGCCTTCACCAGCTCCTCCGGTGTCGTGCACGGCGACTCGTGCCGGGAGGCGGTGGCCCCGTCGTTGGCGAGCGCGCGCATGGCGAGCTCGGACAGCCCGCGGTGGACCCCGGCGCGCACCTGGTCCGGCGGGATCAGACCGATGTCCTTGGGCAGGCCGGACAGGCCGTACGCGTCGTTCTCGTAGGGCCAGCGCTGGGTCAGCGCCGCGTACAGCAGGGCGCCGATCGCCTCGGTGTCGGTGCGCTGCGGGGTGTCGGAGCTGATGCCGCGCAGCGCCGCGTTCACCGCCAGGCCACGGATGCGCCACTGACCGGTCGAGGCGCGCAGCACGGCGTTCGGGTTGAGGCGCAGATGGGCGAGGCCCTCCCGGTGGGCGGCGGCCATGGCGGAGGAGACCTGGCTGACCATCTGGTAGGCGTCGTGCGGCTCCAGCGGCCCGGCGGACAGGAGCGTGGACAGCTCGGTGGCGTCGGGCAGCCACTCGTGCACGACGTACACGAGGTCGTTCTCCTCGACGGCGTCCAGGACCTGGACGAAGCGGGGATCGCCGAGCAGTGCCGAGGAGCGGGCCGCGGCCAGCACCGAACGGGCCCGCGCGTGGTCCGCGGGCAGGACATGGACGCCGACGGCGCGACGGAGTTTCTCGTCCACCGCTCGCCAGCTGCTGAATCCGTCCAGACGGGTGAGGCACTCCTCGAGGCGGTAGCGTCTGGCGAGCTTGTGACCGCTGTGCAGTTCTGGAGGCGATGCCTTTCCAGGACCGTCCGTCCCGCCGTTCACCTCCGCCTCGTCGCTGTCCGTGTCCCGCTCCGGGTCTTGGGCCACCCCGTCGGCCGTGGACTGGTCCGCCTTGGCGGTCAGCGGCTCGTCACCGCTGTTGCCTGCCACGTCGACGGCAGCCGTGCTCCGTTCCGCCACCGTCGTTCCCTGCCTCCCCATCGTTGCACCCTGTCCGACGCCGAAACCAATTGTGCCCACAGTCCGCCGCTATGCACGACACACGATGGCGGACGATGGTTGTGCGCGTACCCCTCCTCAGCGCCCCAGACGCCCGCGCACCATACCCACGAGGGAGTTGAGCTCCTCGATGCGCATGCGTCGGGCGGCCACGAAGAAGACGCCGAGCAGGACGACTCCGCCGGCCAGCAGCGCGGCGAAGGAACCGATGACGCCCTGGCCGAGAGTGTGGCCGATTCCGTAGCAGGCCGCACCACTGAGCAGGGCGGCCGGTACGGAAGCGATGCACAGCCTCGCGTAGGTCCGCAGGACGCGGGCGCCGTCCAGGTCGCCGCCGAGCCGCTTGCGCAGCCGCTTCCAGGCGACGCCCACGCCGATCGCGTAGGCGAGACCGTATGCGGCGGCCATGCCGGCCACGGCCCAGCGGGCGGGAAGCACGAAGTAACAGGCCGCCGACACGCCCGCGTTGACCGCGGCCACGATGACGGTGTTGTAGAAGGGGGTGCGGGTGTCCTCGTAGGCGTAGAAGGCGCGCAGGACGACGTACTGCACCGAGTACGGGATCAGGCCGAGGCCGAAGGCCATCAGCATGTAGCCCATGTTGGTGGCCTCGCTGGTGCCCGAGGAGCCGAAGATCAGCGTGCACATCGGGATGCCGAGCGAGAGGAAGCCGAAGGCGATGGGCACGATCGCGACCGCGGTCGTGCGCAGACCCTGGGAGATGTCGTCGCGGACGGCGCCGCCGTCGCCCTCGGCGGCCGAGCGCGAGATGCGCGGCAGCAGGGCGGCCATCAGGGAGACGGTGATGATGGCCTGCGGCAGGCCCCAGATCAGCTGGGCGTTGGCGTAGGCGGCGAAGCCGGTGCCCGCGACCCCGGCGTCCTTACCGGCGGCGGTGGACAGCTGGGTCACGATCATGGCGCCGGCCTGGTTGGCGAGGACGAACAGCACCGTCCACTTGGCGAGCATCGCGGCCTTGCCCAGGCCGTGGCCCTTCCAGTCGAAGCGCAGCCGCAGCCGGAACCCGGTCTCGCGCAGGTACGGGATCATGGCCAGGGCCTGGACGACCAGACCGAGCAGCACGCCGACACCGAGCAGCCGCTGGCCCTCCGCCGGGATGTTGGTGACGGTCATGTGGGAGTTGGCGGCGCTGCCGTACACCCAGATGAACATGCCGAGCGTCACGATGATGACGATGTTGTTCAGGACCGGGGTCCACATCATCGCGCCGAACTTCCCGCGCGCGTTGAGGATCTGACCCATCACCACGTGCACGCCCATGAAGAAGATCGAGGGCAGGAAGTAGCGGGTGAAGGTGACCGCCACATCGTTGGCGGCCGGATTGGTGGCGACCGGGTTGGACAGCATCCGCACCAGCAGCGGAGCGGCGAACATCGCGAGCCCGGTGAGCGCGGCCAGGGCCACCATGACGAGCGTCAGCAGGCGGTTGGCGTACGCCTCGCCGCCGTCGTCGTCCTCCTTCATCGCCCGCACCAGCTGCGGTACGAAGACGGAGTTGAGGCCACCGCCGACGGTGAGGATGTAGATCATGGTCGGCAGCTGGTAGGCGACCTGGAAGGAGTCGCCGAGGAAGCCGAGGCCCAGTGCGGAGACGATCAGCGCGGAGCGGACGAAGCCGGTGAGCCGGGAGACCATCGTGCCCGCCGCCATGACGGCGCTGGACTTCAGCAGACCGGCGGCCTTGCCGCCCTTCTTGGCGGGCGGAGCGGCGGGAGCGGCGGCCTCGGAGGCGGCGGGGCCGGTGGGGCCGGACGGGCCGGTGGGAGCGGCATGAGCGGGCCCGGACCCGGAGGCGTCGGCCGTGGGCGGAGCCGGGGGGTACGAGGCCGAGGCGTAGGGACCCGCGGAGTGGGCCGCGGCGGGGTACGGGGACGCCGGGTGCTGCCCCATGGGCTCCTGGGTACCGCCGGCACCGCCCGGCGCGGCGGCCGGGCCGGGTACGGACGGGGAGTCCATCGAGGGCTGCCCGCCGCCCTGCTGCTGGTCGCGGAAGAGGTGCGCGAAGGCGTCCGGCTCGTGGTACTCCTCGCCGGAGTGCGAGACCAGGTCGTCGACGCCCACGAACTGGGTCGTACGGGGGTCGTCGCCGTACGGCAGGTACTGCGTCGGGCCCGACGGCTCCGGCGGCGGGGTCTGCGCCCACACACGCGGGTCGGGGGCGTACGGCGACTGGGCCGGCTGCGCGTACGGCTGCTGCTGCGGGTACGTGCCGGGCGGCGGCGGGGGATGCGCGGCACGGTCGTAGAGCGCCTCGGCGACCGGGTCCTGGGCGGAGAGGTCCTGCGCCCGGTAGGGGTCCTGCTCGTAGGCGTCCTGGAGGTACATGTCCGCCGCGTGCTGCGGCGGCACCTGGCCGGGCTCGGGCGGCGGCTCGGGGTAGCCCGAGCCGGCCGCGGCCTGGCCGCGGTCACCGTCGTACGGCGAATTCATGGTTACCCCACCTCATCGTCCCCGGGCCCACCGGCCACGACATCGCTCAACGGTCCACTCTCTCACCCGTCGAGGACGGGTCGGTGCTTTCCGGTGCGGTGTCCGGTGTCGGGTCACTCGGCTGCTCCGGGTCGCCTGCCCGGGAGCGGGCGTCGGACTCCTGCGTGAGACGGTCGCCGGGGCCCTCGGGGTTCTCCGGTCCGTCGGTGTCCTCGCCCGCCTCGTCGGGGCCGTCGTCCTCGGCCTGCCGGGCGGCGGCGCGCTTGCGCTGGGTGTACATGCGGAATCCGGCGAGGACGAGCAGCAGGACACCGCCGCCGATGACCAGCATCACGGTGGGCGTGACCTCGGTGACCTTCACGTCGAACTGCACCGCTTCGCCGTACTCCTGCCCGTCCTCCGTGTACAGCTGGGCGATCACCGTCACCCGGCCGTTGGCATTGGCCGCGGTGGTGAACTTCACGGACTGGGCGTGTCCGCCGGAGACCTCGACGGGCTGCTCCATATAGGCCTTGCCGCCGATCTTGAGGCGGGTCGGCATCGTGGAGGTGAGCCGCAGGCGAAGGTGGTCGACACCCTGCACGAGGTTGTTCTGGACGGTCACCGGGATGGTGGCGCTGCGGCCGGAGAGCTTCGTCTCCGACTTGTCGATCAGCTTGACCTGCTCGGCGAGGTCGTCGAGGTAGGTCTCCACGCCCTGCCGGAAGCCGGCCGCCGAGCCGCTGCGGTCCCGCCACGACGTGGACATCTCACGGTTTATGGCCCGTCCGAAGGGGGTCACCACCCGGGACTCGTCGGTGAGGATCACCTTGAAGTTCTCGAGCTTGTCCTCGGTGCGCGCGATCTGCTCGAAGGCCGACCGCGGCAGCTCGCGCTTGCGCAGCGCGGAGGGGTATGCGGATGTCGACGGGATCCTGGTGGTGGCGCCGGGGTCCGGTTTGGCCTTGGCGGCCGCGGTGAGCTCCTGCGACTGCGTCCAGTTGCCGCCCTGGAGCGCCTTGACGGCCTGGGCCATGGCCTGGGCCTGGGCGGCGGACGGCATGCGCTGCGGGGCGACGACGACGCTGCGCTGCTTGTCCGTCTGGTGGTCGAGCTCCAGGCTCTGGGCCAGGAACTGCTGCACGGCGAGCGTGGCCGAGCCCGCCTTCGTCAGGTCGCCCTCGAACGCCGTGGACATCCGGGCGTCCGCGTCCACCGCCGTGGTGCCCCCGCCGACCGGGCGGGCCGCGGAGGGCGTGTAGGGCAGGCCACCGGTCTCCCGGAGGCTGTCGCTGCGGGCGATCACTTTGTCCGCGCCGGCCGAGGTGGCGACCTTCATGATCGAGGGGTCGACGGCGCCGTCCACGGGCCAGGCGAAGTCGTTGCTCGGTGTGACGTGCAGCACGGACTTCACCGTGGTGGCGGCGACGTCGGTGGCGTCCTTGAGGTGACTCAGCGACCCGGTGACGCTCGTGCCGGTGTGGGCGAGGGAGGCCAGGTCCGGGTCGGCGAACGGCAGGGCGACGACCTCCTTGCCGGCGACGGCCTTCTGCAGGTCGGCGAGCCACTGCTTGGCGACGGCCTGATGGGTACCGGGCGTCGTGGTGTCGCCCGCGCCCTGGACCTTGTAGGTACGCGTCATCGCGTCGACGGAGGCCAGCAGGTCCGGGTCGATCACCCAGGTGACGTCGAGGTCCTTGCCCAGCGCCAGCATCTGAGCCAGACGGCCGCCCGGGGCGATGTCCGTGGCCAGATCGTCGTTGAGGAAGACGGGCGGCTGCTGATCCCCGGCGCCCGTCCTCGCCGTCACATGGGCGGTGGAGACCAGCGGCCAGAGATACGTGGTCCTGGTCCTGGTGTCGGCCTCGTCCGGCTGCCACGGCAGGAACGTCCGCTGGATGCCGAGCACCTGGTCCCACGGCCGGGCGGAGGTCCGGCCGGAGAGCGAGACACCGAACTCGTAGACGCCGTCCTGACCGAGGTCGAGCTTGTCGACCGGTACGGAGATGCTGAAGTGCTGGGCGACGCCCGGGGTGAGCTTGGGGAACTTCTGGACGTACTTGCCGCCGACCTCGGAGGCGACGGAGGTCTGGAGGTCGTCGGAGTGACTGGCGGTGGTGTCGATCGCCGACCTGGTGTCCAGCAGGGAGCCCACCCGCAGACCGACGTGGGCGTCGGTGACCGCCTGCTTGCCGTGGTTGGTCACCGTGCCGGAGACGGTCAGCGTGTCCCCGTCGGTGGGGGCGTTGGGGCTGAGGGTGTCCAGGGAGACGTCCACCGTGTCCGAGGCGGCGGCGGCCTGGGCAGGCGCGGCGGCGGGCAGCTGGAACAGGCCGGCCAGCAGCGGCGCCCCGGCGAGCAGTGCTCCGGTGCGCCGCAACCAGCGGCGGGCAGGTGAGGGAGTCATCCCCTGGAAGTCTGCCGCCTCGGCCACGCGCTCGCCCGTCCCTCGTCGTCGTCAGTGGTCGTCGGAATGTGCGTCCACGCATGGTAACGATGTGCGCTGAGGGGAAGTGCCGCGGTCTGGTCCGCAAGATCGGCGGGAGAGCCTCGGACGGCCCCGTATTTCCGGTATAGAGAGGAGAACGGACGTAAATGCCGAAGGCGGGCTTTGTGAGGAAACGCATGCCTCTGTTCTCGTGCGCTTAATGGGGGCGCTGCCGGGCGCCCGGGCCACGTACCCTCTTCTGTTGTGCCGAACGCCAACGAAGACACTCCCAACGCCCTGAGTCAGGCGCAGCAGCGCGCGGTGAGCGAACTGCTGCGGGTGGCTCCCGTCGCCGACGACCTCGCCCGCCGCTTCCAGGAGGCCGGGTTCTCGCTCGCTCTGGTCGGCGGCTCGGTGCGGGACGCGCTGCTCGGCCGACTCGGCAACGACCTGGACTTCACCACCGACGCCCGCCCCGAGGACGTACTGAAGATCATGCGGCCCTGGGCGGACGCGGTCTGGGAGGTCGGGATCGCCTTCGGCACGGTCGGGGCGCAGAAGGACGGCTACCAGGTAGAGGTGACCACCTACCGGTCGGAGGCGTACGACCGCACCTCGCGCAAGCCCGAGGTGTCGTACGGCGACTCCATCGAGCAGGACCTCGTCCGTCGAGACTTCACGGTGAACGCGATGGCCGTCGCGCTGCCGGAGAAGGAGTTCGTCGACCCGCACGGCGGACTGCAGGATCTGGCGGCGCGGGTGCTGCGCACCCCGGGGACACCCGAGGACTCCTTCTCCGACGACCCGCTGCGGATGATGCGGGCCGCGCGCTTCGCCGCCCAGCTCGACTTCGAGGTGGCCGACGAGGTCGTCACCGCGATGAACGAGATGGCCGGGCGTATCGAGATCGTGTCGGCCGAGCGGGTCCGGGACGAGCTGAACAAGCTGATCCTCTCCACGCAGCCGCGCAAGGGACTGTCCCTGCTGGTCGACACCGGCCTCGCGGACCGTGTGCTGCCCGAGCTGCCCGCCCTGCGCCTGGAGAGCGACGAGCACCACCGGCACAAGGACGTCTACGAGCACACGCTGATCGTGCTGGAGCAGGCGATCGCGCTGGAGGAGGAGGGCCCCGACCTGACCCTCCGCCTGGCCGCGCTGCTGCACGACATCGGCAAGCCGCGCACGCGCCGCTTCGAGAAGGACGGACGGGTCTCGTTCCACCACCACGAGGTGGTCGGGGCGAAGATGACCAAGAAGCGCATGACGGCCCTGAAGTACTCCAACGAGCTGGTGAAAGACGTCTCCCGGCTGGTCGAGCTCCATCTGCGCTTCCACGGCTATGGCACCGGCGAGTGGACGGACTCGGCGGTCCGGCGCTACGTCCGCGACGGAGGCCCGCTCCTGACCCGTCTGCACAAGCTGACCCGTTCCGACTGCACGACACGGAACAAGCGCAAGGCGGCCGCACTGTCCCGCGCCTACGACGGTCTGGAGGAGCGCATCGCCCAGCTCCAGGAGCAGGAGGAGCTCGACGCGATCCGCCCGGACCTCGACGGCAACCAGATCATGGAGATCCTGGGGGTCGGCCCCGGCCCGGTCGTGGGCAAGGCCTACAAGCACATGCTGGAGCTGCGCCTGGAGAACGGGCCCATGAGCCACGACGACGCGATGGCGGCGCTCAAGGAGTGGTGGGCCGAGCAGAGCTGAGGCCATGGAGGAGGAGCATGTTTCACGTGAAACACGCTCCTCCGATGCGGCCGGCACATGAAGAGGGGCGGTGTTTCACGTGAAACACCGCCCCTCTCGGCATCGGCATGGTTGCCGGCCTTCCTCGGTCTTACTTGTCCTTCAGGCAGAGCAGGAAGTCGCTGCCGTCACCGGACTCGGTGTACGTGTACTGGAAGTCCTTCGCCGCGGCCTCGCACTTGCTCGAGGCCATGGTCTCCGTCGCGTACAAGCCCTTGATCTTGGCGAGCACGACGTACTGCGCCTTCGACGAGCCGCAGTCCACGACCTCGAGGTCCGGGTCGGTGTCGCTCGTGCTGCCGCGGTGCATGCAGTCGCCGACCTTCGCCGTGTCGGCGTCGTCCTGGCTGGCTATGTAGCCGCCGATGGCCATCCCGGCGACGGCCAGCACGAGGACGATGTTCTTGATCGTCTTAAAGCTGACCTTGCGCTTCGGGGCCTCCGGCGGCACCGGGGCGTAGGGGGCGGTGGCCTGCTGCGGGAAGCCGGGCTGGGGCGGGTACGGGGCCTGACCCTGCTGCGGGCCGCCCTGCGGCGGGTACGGAGCCTGGCCCTGCGGCGGCGGAGTAGTCACTCGGGGTCCCCCTGGAACGTGGATGCGCATGGCTGGAACGTGGATGCGCATGGCGCGAAATAAGACCCACGTAAGTTAGCGGCTCCCACTGACAACTCTCTAACCGAGAGGGCCTCTGTGTCCTTGATGTGACACTCACCGGCACCCAAAGCGGGCCATAGTCGCAGCAACCACTCCGTAGATCAGGGCGACCAGAACCACCAGGACCGCTGAACGGCCGTCCGGTGGAAGCATCAGGGCGGCCACCCCCGCGGCGCCGACGAAGGCGACGTTGAAGAGCACGTCGTACACGGAGAAGATCCGCCCCCGGAAGCCGTCGTCGACGGACGACTGGACGACGGTGTCGGTGGCGATCTTCGCGCCCTGCGTGGTCAGCCCCAGGACGAAGGAGGCGGCCAGCAGGGGCACGGTGGCGAAAGGCAGGCCGAGAGCCGGTTCCAGGAACGCGGCGGACGCGGCGCACACCACGATCCAGCGTCCTGGGCCGAGCCGTCCGGCCGCCCAGGGGGTCACCACGGCCGCCGCGAAGAAGCCCGCACCGGAGATCCCCAACGCCAGCCCCAGCAGGCGCAGTCCGTCTTCCGGGTTCGAGGAGAGGGCGTACCGGCACAGCATCAGCAGCATGACCAGGAGCGCGCCGTAGCAGAAGCGCATCAGCGTCATCGACAGCAGCGCCCAGGCGGCCTCCCGGCGCGGGGGCGACGCGAGGTGGCGCACCCCCGCCAGCAGCTCCCGCGCGGTGCCGGCGAGCACCGCGCCCAGGTGTTGCCGTGGCACCTTCCGATCGGGGCCGAGCAGCCCGGCGGCCATGGTCAGCGACGCGAGGGCCGCGCACAGGTACAGCAGGGCACCCAGCAGGACCACCGCGGCATCGGAGTCGGACACCGCCAGCCGTACGGTGAAGGCGAGGCCGCCGCCGGCGGTCGCGGCGAGCGTTCCGGCGGTCGGGGAGAGGGAGTTGGCCATGACCAGGCGCTCGGCGTCGACCACACGGGGCAGTACGGCGGACAGGCCGGCGAGGACGAAGCGGTTGACGGCGGTGACGCACAGCGCGGAGACGTAGAACAGCGCGTCCGGGACGCCGTCGAGCATCAGCAGGGCGGTGGCCGCCGCCAGCAGGGCGCGCAGCAGGTTGCCGTACACGAAGACCTGGCGGCGCCGCCAGCGGTCCAGCAGGACCCCGGCGAAGGGGCCGACCAGCGAGTACGGCAGCAGCAGTACCGCCATCGCCGAGGCGATCGCGGCGGCCGAGGTCTGCTTCTCCGGGGCGAAGACGACGTAGGTGGCGAGCGCGACCTGGTAGACACCGTCGGCACCCTGGGAGAGCAGGCGTACGGCGAGCAGGCACCGGAAGTTCCGCAGGCGCAGCAGGACACGCAGGTCACGCACGACGGGCATGGGGCCCAGCCTCACACAAGGGAGGGTCCCCGGGCCGTAGAACCCGGGGACCCTCTCAGCCCTGGCAGGAGCGTTTTCGGCGTGGCCGGTCGGCTAGCGCTCGACCTCGCCGCGGATGAACTTCTCGACGTTCTCGTACGCCTCGTCGTCGAAGTACTGAACCGGCGGGGACTTCATGAAGTACGAGGAGGCCGACAGGATCGGGCCGCCGATGCCGCGGTCCTTAGCGATCTTCGCGGCGCGCAGGGCGTCGATGATGACACCGGCGGAGTTCGGGGAGTCCCAGACCTCGAGCTTGTACTCCAGGTTCAGCGGGACGTCGCCGAAGGCACGGCCCTCGAGGCGGACGTACGCCCACTTGCGGTCGTCCAGCCAGGCCACGTAGTCGGACGGACCGATGTGGACGTTCTTCTCGCCCAGGTCACGGTCCGGGATCTGCGAGGTGACGGCCTGGGTCTTCGAGATCTTCTTGGACTCGAGGCGGTCGCGCTCCAGCATGTTCTTGAAGTCCATGTTGCCGCCGACGTTGAGCTGCATGGTGCGCTCGAGACGGACACCGCGGTCCTCGAACAGCTTCGCCATCACACGGTGCGTGATGGTGGCGCCGACCTGCGACTTGATGTCGTCACCGACGATCGGGACGCCCGCCTCGGTGAACTTGTCCGCCCACTCCTTGGTGCCGGCGATGAAGACCGGAAGGGCGTTGACGAAGGCGACCTTGGCGTCGATGGCGCACTGGGCGTAGAACTTCGCCGCGTCCTCAGAGCCGACGGGCAGGTAGCAGACGAGGACGTCGACCTGCTTGTCCTTGAGGATCTGGACGACGTCGACCGGCTCCTCGGCGGACTCCTCGATGGTCAGGCGGTAGTACTTGCCGAGACCGTCGAGGGTGTGGCCGCGCTGGACCGTGACGCCCTTGTTCGGGACGTCGCAGATCTTGATGGTGTTGTTCTCGCTGGCACCGATGGCGTCCGAGAGGTCGAGGCCGACCTTCTTCGCGTCGACGTCGAAGGCGGCGACGAACTCGACGTCACCGACGTGGTAGTCGCCGAACTGGACGTGCATCAGGCCGGGGACCTTGGACGCCGGGTCGGCGTCCTTGTAGTACTCGACTCCCTGAACCAGCGACGCCGCGCAGTTGCCCACGCCGACGATGGCTACGCGAACCGAACCCATTCCGGTTGCTCCCTGTGTGTACGAGTGAGGCCCTGAGTGGGACTCACGTGGCGGTGTCGCCGGACGGATCCGGCCGGGGGTCGTCCCCCGGCCGGGGCAGGCCGCCCGACGCTCCAGATGTGGTGTCCTGCTGAGCGGTCCCCCCGGAGGCGGAACCCTTGAGGTCCCGTCCGGCCCGCTCGCTCTCGATGAGCTCGTTCAGCCAGCGCACTTCGCGCTCCACGGACTCCATCCCGTGGCGCTGGAGCTCGAGCGTGTAGTCGTCGAGGCGCTCCCGGGTGCGCGCCAGGGAGGCGCGCATCTTCTCCAGGCGCTCCTCCAGTCGGCTGCGGCGGCCCTCCAGCACGCGCATGCGTACGTCGCGCGACGTCTGCCCGAAGAAGGCGAAGCGTGCGGCGAAGTGCTCGTCCTCGTACGCGTCGGGGCCGGTCTGCGAGAGCAGCTCCTCGAAGTGCTCCTTACCTTCCGCCGTCAGCCGGTAGACGATCTTGGCGCGGCGTCCGGTGAGCGAAGCGGCGAGGGCGTCCTCGGGCGTGCTGCCCGGTTCCTCGATCAACCAGCCGTTGGCGACCAGCGTCTTGAGGCAGGGGTACAGCGTTCCGTAGCTGAAGGCGCGGAACACACCCAAGGACGTATTGAGTCGTTTGCGCAGCTCATAGCCGTGCATCGGTGATTCGCGGAGCAGACCGAGTACGGCGAACTCCAGGATCCCGGAACGCCGGCTCATGGTCGCCTCCCCTCTCCGCTTCTCGCTTATCTCGCGCTGATGTATCGACTCGATACATCCAGACGATAGAACGGCCTTCCGCATGCGACAAGAGGGGGGACGGTGAACGGGATCACATCACCGATTCGTAGGAGGCGAGTTGCCCGGTTTGGTATGAACTTCGGGGCTAGACGGGTTTTGACGGTGCGTAGTCTGTGCGGCATGGATACCGCCGGGAACCAAGTGACGCCTGGGGAGTGTCATCGTCCTCGGTGCGGTACGGATGAATGCAGGAACCACCGCATCCGTACTTCGGGGGGACCGGAAACCAGCCGCCGTTTCCAGGCGCGCACGGGTGCGCCTGCCCGAGGAGTAATCGTTCGATGAGCGAGCACCGTCGCAAACAGCCGCAGCCGCAGGAGGGCGGACGTGCCGCGGCCCGACGCGGCCAGTCCGGCTCGTCCTCCGGCCGCCGTGCGGCTCCGCGTGGCGCCACCGGGTCTCCTTCCGACGCCTATGGGCCGGGAGGTGATGACCGCCAGTACGGGAGCCGCGCCGAGGCCCGCCGGGCGGCGCAGAGAAGCCAGGGCGGCCGCCGCAGAACCCCGGACGCCGCGGGGGCGGCCGGTCCCGGGCGGGGCCGGGCGAGCGGACCACCTCCCAAGAAGCGGTTCATCGACTACCCCCGAGCGGGCAAGTGGGGCTGGCGCCGCTGGACGCCCTCCTGGAAGCTCGTCTCCGGGCTGTTCATCGGCTTCGTCGGCAGCCTGGTCGCCCTGTTCGGCGTCGGCTACTTCATGGTGGGCGTCCCGAGCGAGAACATCGCGGCCCAGTCGCAGAACAACGTCTACTACTGGTCCAACGGCAAGCAGATGGTGGCCACCGGTACGGGGGTCAACCGGCAGAACGTCACCATCGACCAGATCCCCGAGGCCATGCAGTGGGCGGTGATCTCGGCCGAGAACAAGAGCTTCTACTCGGACTCCGGCGTGGACCCCATGGGTATCGCCCGGGCCCTGGCCAACATGGCGCGGGGTGGTGATACGCAGGGTGGTTCGACGATCACCCAGCAGTTCGTCAAGAACACGTATCTCAGCCAGGAGCAGACGGTCTCCCGGAAGTTCAGGGAGATGCTCATCTCCGTCAAGGTGGGGACGAAGTTCAAGAAGAAGCAGATCCTCCAGGGCTACCTGAACACCTCGTACTACGGCCGCGGCGCCTACGGCATCCAGGCCGCCGCCCAGACGTACTACGGCAAGGACGCGGTCAAGCTCACGCCGAGCCAGTGCGCCTTCCTCGCGGCGCTGCTCAAGGGACCGACGTACTACGACCCGGCGGGCAACCCGGACCTCGACAAGGCGGCGTCGCAGGAGGCCAACACCAAACGCTCCGAGTACCGCTGGCGCTGGATCCTCGGTGAGATGCACAAGGACAAGCACCTCAGCGATGCCGACTACCAGGAGGCGGTCAAGGAGTACCCCAAGCCCCAGGGCCGCAAGGCGACCAAGGGCATGACCGGCCAGATCAGCTACCTGGCCGACACGGCGAAGAAGTACGTCCTGGCGCACTCCGACATCACGGAGGCGCAGTTCGACAAGGGCGGCTACCAGATCTACACGACCTTCGACAAGGACAAGGTCAACGCCCTGAGCGCGTCCGTGAAGAAGATCGAGAAGCAGCGCCTCGACCCGAAGACGCGGAAGCTCGACAAGTACGTCCAGTTCGGCGCGGCCTCGGTGGTGCCCAAGGACGGCGCGATCGTGGCGCTCTACGGCGGTGCCGGTTACGAGAACGAGCACTTCACCAACAACGCCGACACCCAGGGTGTCCCTGTCGGTTCGACGTGGAAGCCGTTCGTGCTGGCAGCGGCCATGGAGTACGGCACGTACAAGACCGACGGCGTGGGCGTCTCGCCGCTGAGCAAGTACAACGGCAATGACCACCTCAAGGTGAAAAAGCCGGACGGCTCGTACTACCTGAACAAGGACAACTCGTACTTCTTCCAGAACAACGAGAGTGACCACCCCTGGGGCTACATCTCCCTGCGCAAGGCGATGGAGCAGTCCATCAACACGCCGTTCGTTCAGCTCGGTGTGGATGTGGGGATGACGCACGTGCGCGATGTCGCCAAGGCGTCCGGCATCCTGAGCGACACCATGGCGCAGGATCTCAATCCGTCGTTCGCCATTGGTACGTCGACCCCCAGCGCGATCCGCATGGCCGACGCCTACGCGACCTTCGCCGCCTCCGGCAAGCACGTGGACCCGTACTCGGTGACCGGGGTCAAGAAGGACGGGCAGGAGCTGCCCGGCTTCACGAAGCCGAAGATCAGCACGGCCATGGACCCGAACGTGGCGCACAACATCACGGACACGCTGGAGAACGTCATCCAGAACGGTACCGGTCAGAACGCCAAGGCCCTGGGCCGTACGGCGGCCGGCAAGACCGGTACCACCGACAGCAACAAGTCGGCCTGGTTCGTCGGCTACACCCAGCAGTTGTCGACGTCGGTCGCGATGTTCCGGGAGAACCCCAAGGACCACAAGCTGCTGTCCATGAACGGCACGGCGGGAGCGGACTCCATCCACGGTGGTGACATCCCGACCTTGGTGTGGACCGAGTACATGAAGGCCGCGCTCAAGGGCAAGTCCGACCCGGGCTTCCCGGAGGCGGAGGAGATCGGTGAGATCGCGGACGAGGCGGGTGTTCCGTCGCCGACGCCGTCGGTCAGCATCACGCCGCCGAGCGAGACCCCGACCCAGTCCCCGAGCCCCACGCCCAGCGAGACGCCGACCACCGCGTCGCCCACGCCGACCGAGTCCTGCCAGTTCGGCTGGGGCAACTGCTCCGACACCGGCGGCACCGACGGGGGCAACACGGACGGAGGCGTGACCTCCTCGCCGACAGCCACGGAAACCACCGGAAACGGCAACACCAGAGGCAACGGCAATGGAGGCATCTTCGCCGGGCAGACCGGCTAGACCGGAGCTCCGACCGGTTGGCGGTCATTTCGCCCGCCAAGGGTGTTTCACGTGAAACACGGGCCGCCGCACCACCAGGTGCGGCGGCCCTCGGCGTATTCCTAGGCTGGTACGGCAGGATGTGCCCCATGCCCAGCGCAGAGACGACGCCCGCGAGCGTGCACGAGTCCGAGCCGGTGCGGCCGACCAAGGAGGACGAGGTCGCCGCGGCCGGCAGTGAGCTGATCGGCGGCCCCCTAGGGCGGCGCGCCCTGCTCGGGACGTCCTGGTGGACTCCCGTACGGGTCGTGGCGCTCGTGGCGATCGGCATGTTCGCCCTCGGCCTGGTCCAGAAGGCCCCCTGCTACAACGGCGCCTGGTTCTTCGGCGCCAGTTCGCAGTACACGCACGCGTGCTACTCGGACATCCCGCACCTCTACCAGGGGCGTGGCTTCGCCGACGGACTGGTGCCGTACTTCGACAAGCTCCAGGGCGATATGCAGTACCTCGAATACCCGGTGCTGACCGGTGTGTTCATGGAGGTGGCCGCATGGCTCACGCCCAGCAGCGGCAGCATCCAGCACCAGGAGCAGTGGTACTGGTTCGTCAACGCCGGGATGCTGATGGCGTGCGCCGCCGTCATCGCCGTCTGCGTCGCCCGCACCCACGCCCGGCGCCCCTGGGACGGCCTGCTGGTCGCCCTGGCGCCCGCGTTCGCGCTGACCGCCACCATCAACTGGGACCTGCTGGCGGTGGCCCTGACGGCCGCGGCGATGCTGATGTGGGCGCGGGGACGCTCCGTCGCCTTCGGTATCCTCCTGGGGCTCGCCACGGCCGCGAAGCTGTATCCCGTCTTCCTCCTCGGCCCGCTGTTCGTCCTGTGCTGGCGCGCGGGCAGGTGGCGGGCGTACTTCACTGCGGTGGGCGGCGCGGTGGTGGCCTGGCTCGCCGTGAACCTGCCGGTGATGTACTTCGCCTTCGACGGCTGGTCGAAGTTCTACACCTTCAGCCACGACCGGGGCGTCGACTTCGGCTCCTTCTGGCTGATCTGGGCCCAGAACTCGAGCAACCCGCCCAGCACCGACACGGTCAACTTCTTCGCCACGCTGCTGGTGGTGCTGTCGTTCCTGGGTATCGCGGTGCTCACCTTCACGGCCCCGCGCCGGCCGCGCTTCGCGCAGCTCGCCTTCCTGATGGTGGCGGCCTTCATCCTCACCAACAAGGTCTACTCACCGCAGTACGTCCTGTGGCTCGTCCCCCTGGCCGTGCTCGCCCGGCCGAAGTGGCGGGACTTCTTGATCTGGCAGGCGTGCGAGGTCGCGTACTTCCTGGGCATCTGGATGTACCTCGCGTACACGACCAGCGGGGACGCTCACAAGGGCCTGCCGACGCACGGCTACCAGTGGGCGATCGCGCTTCACCTGCTGGGCACCCTGTACCTGTGCGCCATCGTGGTGCGGGACATCCTCATGCCGGAGCGGGACGTGGTGCGCCGCTCCGGCGACGACGACCCCTCGGGCGGGGTGCTCGACGGTGCGGAGGACGCGTTCGTGCTCGGTCCGGCGGCCCACCCGCCGCGGCACGCCGCGCACCTCGACGGGCCGTACGGCGCCCAGGTGGAGTGGGGCAACCGGGAGCAGCTACCTCCTGGAGGCAGTTCGCTCTGAGCGAACAGGGCGTGGGCCAGGCGCGCGAAAGGCCGTACACGGACGGGTCCGGGAGGACCCCGTGTACGGCCTTTCGGCTGCCGGGGGGCTGGTCAGCGGTCGACGATCCGGTCGAACTGGGTGGTGGTGTGCCGCAGATGGGCCACCAGCTCCTCGCCCACCTTCGGCTCGGGCGCGTCCGACGGAACGAACAGGATCGACACCTGCATGTGCGGCGGCTCCGCGAACCAGCGCTGCTTGCCGCCCCAGACGAACGGGGAGAGGTTCCGGTTCACCGTGGCGAGACCGGCCCGTGCGACGCCCTTGGCACGCGGCATGACGCCGTGCAGGGCCTTCGGGGCCTCCAGGCCCACCCCGTGCGACGTACCGCCCGCCACGACCACCAGGAAGCCGTCCGAGGCCGCCTTCTGCTGGCGGTAGCCGAAACGGTCACCCTTGGCGACGCGCGTGACGTCCAGGACCGCTCCGCGGTACTCGGTGGCATCGTGGTCCCCCAGCCACAGCCGCGTGCCGATCCGGGCGCGGAAGCGGGTCTGCGGGAACTGCTGCTGGAGCCGGGCGAGGTCCTCGGCCTTGAGGTGGCTGACGAACATCGTGTGCAGCGGCAGCCGGGCCGCGCGCAGCCGGTCCATCCAGCCGATGACCTCCTCGACGGCGTCCGAGCCGTCGGTGCGGTCCAGCGGCAGGTGGATGGCGAAGCCCTCCAGCCGGACGTTCTCGATGGCGGAGTGGAGCTGCGGCAGGTCCTGCTCGCTGATGCCGTGCCGCTTCATCGAGGACATCACCTCGATGACCACACGGGCGCCCACGAGGCCGTACACGCCGTCGATGGACGACACCGAACGGATGACCCGGTCGGGCAACGGGACGGGCTCCTCGCCCCGTCGGTACGGCGTCAGCACCAGCAGGTCACCGCCGAACCAGTCCTTGATGCGCGCGGCCTCGTACGTCGTGCCGACGGCGAGGACGTCGGCGCCCAGCCGCGTGGCCTCCTCCGCCAGGCGCTCGTGCCCGAAGCCGTAGCCGTTGCCCTTGCAGACCGGGACGAGCCCCGGGAACTGCTCCTGCACGTGCTTGTGGTGCGCCCGCCAGCGCGCGGTGTCGACGTAGAGCGTGAGCGCCATGGCCGGACCTGGACCCTTTCTCGTGGCTGCGGTGTAGCAGAGATGTGGAAGCGAACAGCGAGAGACGTCAGCGGCGCGACATGTAGATGTCGAGCGCCTTGTGGAGCAGCTTGTTCAGCGGGAAGTCCCACTCGCCGAGGTACTCGGCCGCCTGGCCGCCCGTGCCCACCTTGAACTGGATCAGGCCGAAGAGGTGGTCGGTCTCGTCCAGCGAGTCGGAGATACCGCGCAGGTCGTAGACGGTCGCGCCGAGCGCGTAGGCGTCGCGGAGCATCCGCCACTGCATGGCGTTCGAGGGCCGGACCTCGCGGCCGATGTTGTCGGAGGCGCCGTAGGAGTACCAGACGTGCCCGCCGACGATCAGCATCGTCGCCGCCGACAGGTTCACGCCGTTGTGCCGGGCGAAGTACAGCCGCATCCGGTTGGGGTCCTCGGTGTTGAGGGCCGTCCACATGCGCTGGAAGTACGACAGCGGGCGTGGCCGGAAGTGGTCGCGCACGGCCGTGATCTCGTACAGCCGCTGCCATTCCTCGAGGTCCTGGTAACCGCCCTGGACGACCTCGACGCCCGCCTTCTCGGCCTTCTTGATGTTGCGGCGCCACAGCTGGTTGAAGTTCTTGTGGACCTCTTCCAGGGAGCGGTTGGCGAGGGGCACCTGGTACACGTACCGGGGCTGTACGTCGCCGAAGCCGGCGCCGCCGTCCTCGCCCTGCTGCCAGCCCATCCGGCGCAGCTTGTCGGCCACCTCGAAGGCGCGCGGCTCGATGAAGTCGGCCTCGATGTCGCGCAGGCGCTTCACGTCCGGGTTCTGGATGCCCTGCTTGATGGAGTTGGCCTCCCAGCGCCGGATGATCACCGGGGGGCCCATCTTCACGGAGAACGCGCCCTGCTGCTTGAGGTGCGCCAGCATCGGCTGGATCCAGTCGTCCAGATTCGGCGCGAACCAGTTGATGACCGGGCCCTCGGGAAGGTAGGCGAGGTAGCGCTTGATCTTGGGCAGCTGGCGGTAGAGGACCAGGCCCACGCCGACCAGCTGGCCGGTCCGCCCGTCGAACCAGCCGAGGTTCTCGGAGCGCCACTCCGCCTTCACATCAGCCCAGGCCGGGACCTGCATGTGGCTCGCCGACGGCAGGCTCTGGATGAATGCCAGATGCTGCTCTCGGCTGATGGTCCTCAGGGTCAGGCTCATTCGGGGCGCTCCTCGGGCTGGTGTGTCCCCATGGGTACAGGGGCTCCTGGCTCTCGCGCCGAAGCCTACTGCGCCTCGCGAGCGCCCTGACTGGGCGTACGGCACCTTCGCCCCGGCCTGTAGGCCGCCGGGACGTCCGGGAGTTGTGTCGAGGTGCCGGATGGACAGCGTACGGGGGTCAGCCGAAGAGCCCGCCGAACAGGCCGCCGTGCGCCATGCCGAGCCCGAAACCGACGCCCGAGGCACCGAGACCCAGGATCAGACCGAAGCGCTCACGCGTGGTCTCCGAGATCCACTGTCCGTACGCGCCGACGACGATCCCCACCAGGCCGGCCCAGGAGCTGAGCAGGTGGAGGCCGCTGAAGAACGACGTGATGAAGGCCGTCAGGCCGAGCACCAGCGTCACCGCCGTCAGGGCGTCCTGGAGCGGATGGGGCTTGCCGTCGGTGGCGAAGAGGGATCCGGCGGTGTTGGGTCGCAATGCCTGTGCCATGGGGCACCTCCTGCGGAAGGCGGCGCACGGTAGCGCCGTACACACCCGATGTGTACAGATTGGCGGTCCACCCGGCCTGATTTCAACCGGAAGCACGGGTGCGGGTACTCTGTACCGTCTGCACCGGTGTCTGCCCACGTCACGGCAGGGGATCCCCCGAGGAGCCCCCGATTGTCAGTGGCGGCCGATACCGTTGCGTACGCATCACAACCCTCCTGCCACGGAACGACCGTGGCCGCTGAGTCCAAAGGAGGTGGGTTCCACATGCGTCACTACGAAGTGATGGTCATCCTCGACCCCGATCTCGAGGAGCGCGCTGTCTCCCCGCTGATCGAGAACTTCATGTCCGTCGTCCGTGATGGCGGCGGCAAGGTGGAGAAGGTCGACACCTGGGGCCGTCGTCGTCTCTCGTACGAGATCAAGAAGAAGCCCGAGGGCATCTACTCGGTCATCGACCTGCAGGCCGAGCCTGCGGTCGTCAAGGAGCTCGACCGCCAGATGAACCTGAACGAGTCGGTCCTCCGGACCAAGGTCCTCCGTCCCGAGACCCACTGAGCTCTCCCGCTCAGCTGATCCCGGGATTCGAGTAGCACCAAGCAGCCAGCAGCAAACCCGCCGAGAGGTTCCCCCATGGCAGGCGAGACCGTCATCACGGTCGTCGGCAATCTTGTCGACGACCCCGAGCTGCGCTTCACCCCGTCCGGTGCGGCGGTCGCGAAGTTCCGTGTCGCGTCCACCCCCCGCACCTTCGACCGCCAGACGAACGAGTGGAAGGACGGCGAGAGCCTCTTCCTGACCTGCTCGGTCTGGCGTCAGGCGGCGGAGAACGTCGCCGAGTCGCTCCAGCGAGGCATGCGCGTCATCGTGCAGGGCCGGCTGAAGCAGCGGTCCTACGAGGACCGCGAGGGCGTCAAGCGCACGGTCTACGAACTGGACGTCGAGGAAGTCGGCGCCAGCCTGCGCAGCGCCACGGCCAAGGTCACCAAGACCGCCGGCCGCGGTGGCCAGGGCCAGGGTGGTTACGGCGGCGGCGGCCAGGGTGGCGGCGGCTGGGGCGGCGGCCCCGGTGGCGGCCAGCAGGGCGGCGGCGCTCCCGCCGACGACCCGTGGGCGACCGGCGCTCCCGCCGGTGGCCAGCAGGGCGGCGGCGGTGGCTGGGGCGGTGGCTCCGGCGGCAGCGGCGGCGGCTACTCGGACGAGCCCCCCTTCTAGGCCTTCGGGCCAAGGGTGGGCCGTACCCACACTTCTTGATCACACAGGAGAATCACCATGGCGAAGCCGCCTGTGCGCAAGCCGAAGAAGAAGGTCTGCGCTTTCTGCAAGGACAAGGTCACGTACGTGGACTACAAGGACACGAACATGCTGCGGAAGTTCATTTCCGACCGCGGCAAGATCCGTGCCCGCCGCGTGACCGGCAACTGCACGCAGCACCAGCGTGACGTCGCCACGGCCGTGAAGAACAGCCGTGAGATGGCGCTGCTGCCCTACACCTCCACCGCGCGATAAGGGAAGGGTGACCGACAAATGAAGATCATCCTCACCCACGAGGTCTCCGGCCTCGGTGCCGCGGGCGACGTCGTCGACGTCAAGGACGGTTACGCTCGCAACTACCTGATCCCGCGGAAGTTCGCTATCCGCTGGACCAAGGGTGGCGAGAAGGACGTCGCGCAGATCCGTCGCGCTCGCAAGATCCACGAGATCCAGACCATCGAGCAGGCCAACGCTGTGAAGGCCCAGCTCGAGGGCGTCAGGGTCCGTCTGGCCGTCCGCTCCGGCGACGCCGGTCGTCTCTTCGGTTCCGTCACCCCGGCCGACATCGCGTCCGCGATCAAGGCTTCCGGTGGCCCCGAGGTCGACAAGCGCCGCATCGAGCTGTCCGCTCCGATCAAGACCCTGGGCGCCCACGAGACGTCCGTGCGTCTGCACCCCGAGGTTGCCGCCAAGGTCAACATCGAGGTCGTCGCGGCCTGATCGCTGCGCTCGGCTTGAACAGCTGAGAGAAGGGGCCGCACCCCAACGGGTGCGGCCCCTTCTTCGTTGTGTTTCACGTGAAACGTCGGTTTCACGTGAAACGGTCAGAGCGTCGCGCCGGTCACGATCCACCGGCCGGAGCGGGCGCGCCTCCAGAGCGTCAGCATGCGTACCGTCATCATCAGCGTCATCGCTCCCCAGAGTGCGGTGAGGCCGCCGCCGAGGGCGGGGACGAGCAGCGCCACGGGAGTGAAGACCGCCAGAGTGAGCACCATCGCCCAGGCGAGGTACGGTCCGTCGCCCGCTCCCATCAGGACTCCGTCCAGGACGAAGACCACTCCGCAGACCGGCTGGCAGAGCGCCACCACGAACAGGGCCGGCAGTGCGGTGTCCTTGACGACACCGTCACTGGTGAACAGCGGCAGGAAGAGCGGTCTGCTGATCACCACCAGCAGGGCGAGTACGGCACCGGCTGCGATGCCCCACTCCACCATGCGGCGGCAGGCGTCCCGGGCGCCCTGGGGGTCGTCGGCACCGAGGTAGCGCCCGATGATGGCCTGCCCGGCGATGGCGATGGCGTCGAGAGCGAAGGCGAGCAGGCTCCACAGGGAGAGGATGATCTGGTGCGCTGCCATGTCGGCGTCTCCGAGGCGGGCCGCGACAGCCGTGGCGATCATCAGGATCGCGCGCAGTGACAGCGTCCGTACCAGAAGCGGCACGCCGGCTTGGGCGGAGGCCCTGATCCCGGCGGCGTCGGGGCGCAGCGAGGCGCCGTGCCGGTGAGCTCCGCGAACGACCACCGTGAGATAGACCGCGGCCATGCCGCACTGGGCGATGACGGTTCCCCAGGCGGAGCCCGCGATGCCGAGGCCGGCGCCGTAGACGAGACCTGCGTTGAGGGCACCGTTGGCGACGAAGCCTCCGACGGCGACGTAGAGGGGGGTCCTGGTGTTCTGCAGTCCGCGCAGCACACCGGTCGCGGCGAGTACGACGAGCATGGAGGGAATGCCGAGTGCCGAGATCCGCAGATAGGTGATCGCGTACGGGGCTGCCGTGTCCGAGGCACCGAAGAGCTCCACGAACGCCGGTGCCGTGGGCAGGACGAGGGCGATGACGGCGGCGCCGAGCAGCAGCGCCAGCCAGATACCGTCCATGCCCTGGCGGATGGCGGCTCCGAGGTCGCCGGCTCCGACGCGGCGGGCGACGGCTGCCGTGGTGGCGTAGGCGAGGAAGACGAAGACGCTCACGGCGGTGGTGAGGAGGGCGGACGCCACCCCGAGGCCGGCGAGCTGGGCGGTGCCGAGATGACCGACGATCGCGCTGTCGGCCATGACGAACAGCGGCTCGGCGACGAGTGCGCCGAAGGCTGGGACGGCCAGCGCGACGATCTCGCGGTCGTGCCGTCGCCGGCCGGCCCTGGGGATCACGGAAGCCTGTGGCATGAGCACTAATCTAATCGTCCACAGGTAAGAGATGCAAGCCGCCTGCACCCCTTACTGATCGTCTTGTTCCGGTTGCTTCCGCACACCGTTCGAAGCGATCTTGGTCCGACTGGGGAAGTTTTTCTTCTGCACAGCCAGTGGACGGTAAACGTGCAGGTCAGAGCGGTTCGAGTGAAAGAATCGAGGGCTTGTTCACAGGGCTGTCCACCGGGTCGTGCACAGGTTTCGGCGGGTTCTCCACAGCATCGGGGCCGTCGTCCACATGGCCTGTGGATAACCAGATTGGCTGACGGTGCCGACGGGCCTACCGTTGTCCGGCGCCCGCTCCTTTCGCCGGCCTCGGAAAGCTCACAAAACCGACGCGGCGGAACCGGAGTTGGGTCTCTTTAGTTGTCAGTGCCGTGCCGTAGAAATGAGGGCACGGCGAGGTCCGCCGTGCGGACGGGAGGAGGTGGCTCGGTGAGCATTTCCGAGCCCTTGGACGATCCGTGGGCCGACAGCGGTCCCAGTGATCGTCTGCCCGCCTCCCGTCGGAGCAACGGCGGCCGGGGCCGTGACGAGCAGCACGACCGGGGTGGCGACGGCGGCGGGTGGGAGGGCGGTGGTTCGTCCTTCGAGCGCGTTCCGCCGCAGGACCTCGGTGCCGAGCAGTCCGTGCTCGGCGGCATGCTGCTGTCCAAGGACGCCATCGCCGACGTCGTCGAGGTCCTCAAGGGCCACGACTTCTACAAGCCCGCCCACGAGACGATCTACCAGGCGATCCTCGACGTCTACGCCAAGGGCGAGCCCGCCGACCCCATCACCATCGCCGCCGAACTCACCAAGCGCGGTGAGATCAACAAGATCGGCGGAGCGGCGTATCTGCACACCCTCGTCCAGACGGTGCCGACGGCCGCCAACGCCGAGTACTACGCCGAGATCGTCCACGAGCGCGCGGTGCTGCGCCGCCTGGTCGAGGCCGGCACACGCATCACGCAGATGGGATACGCGGCCGACGACGACGTCGACGAGATCGTCAACCGCGCCCAGGCCGAGATCTACGCCGTCACCGAGCAGCGCACCAGCGAGGACTACCTCCCGCTCGGCGACATCATGGAGGGCGCCCTCGACGAGATCGAGGCGATCGGCTCGCGCAGCGGCGAGATGACGGGCGTACCCACCGGGTTCACCGACTTCGACTCGCTGACGAACGGCCTGCACCCGGGCCAGATGATCGTCATCGCGGCGCGTCCCGCCATGGGTAAGTCGACGCTGGCCCTGGACTTCGCGCGGGCCGCCTCCATCAAGCACAACCTGCCGAGCGTGATCTTCTCGCTCGAGATGGGCCGCAACGAGATCGCGATGCGTCTGCTGTCCGCCGAGGCCCGCGTCGCCCTGCACCACATGCGCTCCGGCACGATGACCGACGAGGACTGGACCCGGCTGGCCCGCCGTATGCCGGACGTCTCGGCCGCCCCGCTCTTCATCGACGACTCCCCGAACCTGTCGATGATGGAGATCCGCGCCAAGTGCCGTCGCCTCAAGCAGCGCAACGACATCCGGCTGGTCGTCATCGACTACCTCCAGCTGATGCAGTCCGGCGGCTCCAAGCGGGCCGAGAACCGGCAGCAGGAGGTCTCGGACATGTCGCGTAACCTCAAGCTGCTCGCCAAGGAGCTGGAAGTCCCGGTCATCGCGCTCTCCCAGCTCAACCGTGGCCCCGAACAGCGCACCGACAAGAAGCCGATGGTCTCCGACCTGCGTGAGTCCGGCTCCATCGAGCAGGACGCCGACATGGTCATCCTGCTGCACCGCGAGGACGCCTACGAGAAGGAGTCGCCCCGCGCGGGCGAGGCCGACCTGATCGTCGCCAAGCACCGTAACGGCCCTACGGCGACGATCACGGTCGCCTTCCAGGGCCACTACTCGCGCTTCGTGGACATGGCTCAGACCTGAGGCGGAGGGCGTCCCGCCCTCGGTGAAAACAACTCGACGGGCGCTGCCCCACCGGATGGACTGAGGGCATGACGACATCTCCTGAAGAACTGCTTCCCGCCACCCGGCGGGCACTGCTGCACCGGATCGCCGTGGCGCAGGCCGAAGGGCGGGCACCCTCGCTGGTGGCAGCGGTGGTACGGGACGGGCGGGCCGTGTGGCACGGGTCGCGGACCTCGGTGGACGGACACGGACCGGACGAGAACGTCCAGTACAGGATCGGGTCGATCACCAAGACGTTCACCGCCGTTCTGGTGCTGCGGCTGCGCGACGAGGGCGTGCTCGATCTCGGCGACCCGCTGGAGAAGCATCTGCCGGGCACCGGTGCCGGGGAGGCCACCGTCGCCGAACTGCTCGCGCACACGGGCGGGCTGGCGGCGGAGTCGCCCGGACCCTGGTGGGAGCGCACCCCGGGCTCGCTTCGCCCCGAGCTGAGCGATGTGCTGGGTGCGCAGCCCCTGCTGCATCCGGTCGGCAGGCGGCACCACTACTCGAACCCCGGCTACACGCTGCTGGGCGCACTGGTGGAGGAGATGCGCGGCGCTCCCTGGGAGGAGGTGCTCCGGCGCGAGGTCCTGGAGCCCCTGGGCCTGCACCGCACGAGTGGTCGGCCGCAGGCACCGCACGCGGGTGGCTGGGCGGTTCATCCGTGGGCCGACGCGCTGCTGCCCGAGCCGGTGGAGGATCTCGGTCGGATGGCACCCGCCGGTCAACTGTGGTCCACCACCGGTGACTTGGCCCGGTTCGCCGTCTTCCTGGCCCAGGGGGACGACCGGGTGCTGAGCGCGGAGTCGGTGCGGGAGATGCGGACGCCCGCGGCGCCGGCCGAGGCCGCGGACGTGATGGACGGTGCCACCTACGGTCTGGGCCTGCAGATCCAGCGTCGCGACGGCAGGCTGCTGGTGGGGCACTCCGGCTCGCTGCCGGGCTTTCTGGCGAACCTCACCATCAGCGTGGCGGACGATATCGGTGCCGTGGTGCTGGCCAACTGCACCTCGGGCCCGCTGCTGTCCGCAGTGGGCGCCGACCTCGTCCGTATCGTCGCCGAAGCCGAGCCGCGGATCCCCGAGCCATGGCGGCCGCTGCCCGAAGTCGACCCGTCCGTGCTGGAGTTGGCCGGGCAGTGGTACTGGGGCACGCACGCGTTCGCCCTGCGGGTGACGGCCGACGGGTTCGTATCCCTGGGGCCGCTGTCCGGCAACGGCCGCAGCTCGCGCTTCAGGGCCCATGGTGACGGTACCTGGACGGGCCTGGAGGGCTACTACGCCGGAGAGCTCCTGCGGGCCGTACGGCGCTCGGACGGAGCCCTCAGCCATCTGGACCTCGGATCGTTCGTGTTCACGCGCCAGCCGTACGACGAGGAGGCTCCTGTGCCCGGTGGTGTGGACCCCGAGGGCTGGCGGGGGATCCGCTAACCGGCTCCGACCCTGGCGGCCTGTTTCACGTGAAACAGGCCACCTCTGGTGCTCAGAGCGAGAGCTTGAGGCCCACGTGCGAGGCCGTGAAGCCGAGCCGCTCGTAGAAGCGGTGGGCGTCCGTCCGCGTGTTGTCGGACGTCAGCTGCACCAACTGGCAGCCCAGGCGCCGGGATTCGTCGATCGCCCACTCGATGAGCCGCGTGCCCAGACCGCTGCCGCGCTCGTCCGCGTGGATGCGGACACCCTCGATGACCGACCTGGTGGCCCCGCGCCTGGACAGCCCGGGGATGATCGTGAGCTGGAGCGTGCCGACGACACGGCCCCCGCGTGCCGCGACGACCACCCGCTGGTTGGGGTCGGCGCTGAGCCGCTCCAGCGCGGTCAGATACGGGGCCAGGTCGTCCGGTGACTCGCGCTGGGCGCCCAGCGGGTCGTCGGCGAGCATGCCGACGACGGCGGGGATGTCATCGGCGACGGCGGCGCGTATCTCGAAATGATCTCCCATGGGCGCACCCTACGCGGGCACGTTCAGAGACTCCACCACGCGCACCAGCGGCGCCAGTTCGGGGTTTCTGGCCGCCGTGTCGAGGGCGTCCCGGAGGGCGGCGTCATTGGTCGGCCGTGCCTCTTCGAGCAGCTTGAGGCCTGCCTCGGTGACGTTGGTGTAGATGCCCCGGCGGTCGGTGGGGCACAGGTAGCGCTCGAGCAGACCTCGGTCCTCGAGCCGGGTGACCAGCCGGGTGGTGGCGCTCTGGCTGAGGACGACCGCGTCGGCGACCTGCTTCATCTGCAGATGACCTCCTTCGCCCTCGTGCTGCCGGCTGAGCACGTCCAGCAGGGAGTACTCGCGCACGCTCAAACCGTGCCCGTTCTGCAGCGCGCGCTCGATGTGCGCCTCGATCCTCCCGTGCAGCAGGGAGAGGGCGCACCAGCCCTGGGCGAGAGCGGTGAGCGCGGGGTCCGTCGCTGTCATGAGGCTTTCTCCTCCGTCCCGGAGCGGCTGAGTCCCAGGATAGAGCAGCGCCGCAATAGACCGCGTTTGCATATAGCCAGCGTCTGCAACTATTGTGAACGCACGCAAAGCGCTCCTGCAATCGTCTGGGAAGGTGTACCCCACATGCCTCTCGCGCTTCTGGCCCTCGCGATCGGGGCCTTCGGAATCGGCACGACCGAGTTCGTGATCATGGGCCTGCTGCCCGAGGTCGCGGGTGACTTCGGGGTTTCCATCCCCACCGCGGGCCTCCTGGTCACCGGCTACGCGCTCGGTGTGGTGCTGGGCGCCCCGCTGATGACCGTGCTCGGCACCAAGGTCTCGCGCAAGCGGATGCTGATGCTGCTGATGGGCCTGTTCATCGCCGGAAACCTGCTGTCCGCCGTCGCCCCCGTCTTCGCGGTCATGCTGATCGGACGTGTGGTCGCGTCCCTGGCGCACGGCGCCTTCTTCGGCATCGGCTCGGTGGTCGCGGCCGACCTGGTGGCCCCGGACAAGAAGGCCGGTGCCATCGCCATGATGTTCACCGGTCTGACCGTCGCCAATGTCGTCGGCGTCCCGCTGGGCACGCTCGTCGGGCAGCACGTCGGCTGGCGCGTCACCTTCGGCGTCGTCGCGGCCCTCGGTGTGGTCGGTCTTGGCGGCATCGCCAAGCTGGTCCCCGAGATACCCAGGCCGCAGGGCACGCACCTGCGCCACGAGCTGGCCGCCTTCAAGAACGCCCAGGTCCTGCTCGCCATGGCGATGACCGTCCTCGGCTTCGGCGGCGTCTTCGCGGCCATCACCTACATCGCGCCGATGATGACCCACGTCGCCGGCTTCGCCGACGGCTCCGTCACCTGGCTGCTGGTTCTGTTCGGCCTCGGCATGGTCGGCGGCAACCTGGTCGGCGGCAGGTTCGCCGACCGCGCGCTGATGCCGATGCTGTACGTCTCCCTGGGAGCCCTGTCCGTCGTCCTCGCGCTCTTCACGCTCACCGCGCACAACAAGATCGCGGCAGCGGTGACCATCGCCCTGATCGGCGCTCTGGGCTTCGCGACCGTCCCGCCCCTGCAGAAGCGGGTCCTGGACCAGGCGCACGGCGCCCCGACGCTGGCGTCGGCCGTGAACATCGGTGCCTTCAACCTGGGCAACGCCCTCTCCGCCTGGCTGGGCGGCATGGTGATCGCGGCCGGCTTCGGTTACACCGCGCCCAACTGGGTCGGCGCCGTACTCGCCGCGGCGGCCCTGGTCCTGGCCCTGCTCTCCGCGGCCCTCGAGCGCCGTGACACCGCCCGCGGCACCGTGGTGGCGTCCGGCACGCCCACCGGGCGGCGGACGACCGTCCACCACTGAGCCACCGCACCACCGAGCACGACCTCTGTGACACCGCTAGGAGAAACCCCCGCATGACCACCACCACCGCCGCCCCGCTGACCGCCCCCGACGCCGAGACCCTCGTACACGCGGCCCGTGCCGCGGCCGAGGCCGCTGGAGCCGCCGTGAGCATCAGCGTCCTGGACGCGGGCGGCCACCTGCTGGCCTTCCGTCGGGACGACCGGGCCGTGCTGATCTCCGGCGAGACCAGCACCCGCAAGGCCTATACGGCGCTTCAGCTGAACGCCCCCACCGCCGATCTCGTCGACGCCGTCCAGCCCGGCGCTCCCTTCCACACCCTGCCCACCGCGCTGGACCGGCCGCTGCTGTTCATCGCGGGCGGCATCCCGGTCCACCGTGACGGCCGCCTCATCGGTGCGATCGGCGTCGGCGGCGGCACGCCGGAGCAGGACCACGGCTTCGCCCTCGCCGCCGTGGCGGCGCTCGCCTGATCCCGCTCCCCGTACGCCGGTCGCTCAGCCCGCCGCCACCGTCAGTGGAGCGAACCGGCGGGTCCAGTCCCCGGGCAGATCCGTGACGCCGTACGTCATGACGGAGTTGAAGGCGACGGACTCCAGCCCGCGCTCCTTCGCCCACGCCAGCAGTGCCTCGTGCCGTACGTCGATGTCGGTGCGCAGCGGCCGGTCGGTGTGGGCGGCCAGCGAGGCGAGGAGGGCCTTCGCCGTCTCCGTGTCCCGGGCGATCAGGGGGCCGACGACCTGGGTGTCCATATTGGGCCAGGCCCCCGCGTACCCGATGATCCGGCCGTTCTCCTCGGCGACGCGCAGCTGGTCGGCGAAGGCGGGCAGCCGCGTGACGATGTGCGTGCGGTCGGCGCCGAACACCTCCTCGTCGAGCCGGAGGATCGAGGTGAGGTCCTCGGCGGTGGCCGCACGCGTCGTGACCCGGTGTTCCGGCCCGCCCGGCGTGAAGTGCCCCGTGAGCATCTCGGCCCGGCCGGTGACCTTGAAGCCCAGCTCCTCGTAGAGGGGGCGGCCGTACGGCGTCGCGTGCAGGGTCAGGGGGGTGGTCCCCATGGCGGAGACGATGTGGCGCATCAGCCGGCGCCCGACGCCCTGGCGGGCATGCCGCTCGGCCACCAGGACCATGCCGATGGCACCCAGATCGGGGCGGTCCTGCGGGCCGTACTCCGTGACGACGCACGCGGCGACCAGTCCGCCGGCGGGGTCGTCGATGCCGTAGCCCCGACCGGCCGTGAGGAGGAAGCCCCACTTGTGTTCCTCCCGTGGCCACCCCCGGTCTTCGGACAGGTCGGCGCAGGCGGTGAGATCGCGCAGCGTCAGGCGGCGGATGGGCAGAGCGGCGAGGGATGGAGTCGGCACGCAGGTCAGGCTGTCCGACCAGTGGCCTCGGCGTCCACCTGTTTCGGGGCACACGCACGTGCTTTTGGCCATGCCGTGGTCATCTGCACAGCGCGCGGACAGACACCGGCTGTTTCACGTGAAACATCGGCGAACGGCGAGCGTCCGGCAGGCCGCCGAAAAGCGGCGCGGCTGTCCCATTAGCCTCTGCGCCATGGCGAGGCTTCATCTCTTCGATCTCGACGGCACTTTGCTGCACGGCACCACCGCACCCGTGGAAATTTCCCGCCAACTCGGCTTGGAGGCCCAGGCGGTGGCGCTCGACCGGGAGATCGCGGCGGGGCGAATCGGACCGCCGGAATACGCGACCCATGTGCGGGCGCTGTGGGCGGAGCTCACCGAGTCGCATGTGGTGGCCGCTTTCGAAGGTGCTCCCTGGCTCGCCCGCATCCGTGATGTCTGGGCGGAGATCCGGAGCACGGGTGACTATTGCGCGGTGGTGTCGCTCTCGCCCTCCTTCTTCGTGGAGCGGCTTCTGGACTGGGGAGCGCATGCCGCGTTCGGGTCCCGCTTTCCCGCCGTGCCGTTCACCGAGCCCGTGGACCCGGCCGGCGCCCTCAACTCCGCGGCAAAGGTACGGATCGCGGACCGGTTGTGTGAGGAGTTCGGGGTGACGCGCGCCGACTGTGTCGCCTACGGAGACTCGATGTCGGACAAAGACCTGTTCAGCGCGGTGCCGGTATCGGTCGCGGTCAATGCGGACGGGCATCTCTCCGGTCTCGCGACACACTCCTACACGGGCCGGGATCTGTGGGAGGCCTACCAATTGGTCGGCCCCGCCCGGTAATTGAGGGAATCGCTGGTTCCACCCCGGCCGGATTCGTGGGGGAGCGAGGGGGGACTTGTGTGCACGGCGGCGGCCGGTAGGGTCGACTCCGGTTCACGCCCGGGGCGAGGTGCATACCTCCCGTGCGTGCCGGGAGCAGGGCCAATGCAGCCTAACGAGACGGAAAGATCGAAGACCCGCATTTCCGGGTATGCGGCCGGGGTATCCGCGCGAGCGGGATGCTGCAGCTGTCCACGGGGGAAGCAGGCACCTTCCGATTCCGGAAGTGCGCAGACCGACCGAAAGATGTTCGAGGCGAGGCACACCATGGACGCTCCGACCACCACGTCGGCGGACAACGGCACATCCGGCGGAAGCGGCTGGTTCACGCCGCGCAACCCGTCGGCCGTGCCTGAGGACGGTGATCGGGAGACGACCGCCCCCGTGACGCCGAACGACCTCCCCACCGCCGTGAGCGGAGCCCCGGCGGCCCAGGAGCGCATACCGGAGACCGGACCGTCCGCCCCGCCGCCCGCCACCTCGACAGCTCCGCCGCCGGCCGCCCAGGCCGCCCCCGCCCCACCGCCCGGACCGCACTTCGAACCCCACCTCCCCGGCCAGCGCGCCGCGCCCGACGCCGAGGACGCCTCCCCGGACGCCCTCCTCATCCGCCGGACCATGGCCGAGGTCGCCCCCGTCGCCGACAAGGTCACCTCGTACTTCTACGCGCTGCTCTTCGTGCGCCACCCCGACCTGCGGTCGCTGTTCCCGCCCGCGATGGACACCCAGAGGGACCGGCTGCTCAAGGCACTGCTCACCGCGGCCGAGCACATCGACAACACCCCCGTCCTCGTCGACTACCTGCAGAACCTCGGCCGCGGCCACCGCAAGTACGGCACCAGGGCCGAGCACTATCCGGCCGTCGGCGAGTGCCTCATCGGCGCCCTGAGCAAGTACGCCTCCGCCGTCTGGGACGCGGAGGCGGAGGCCGCCTGGGTGCGGGCGTACACGAAGATCTCGCAGGTCATGATCGACGCCGCGGCGGCCGACGAGCTGCGGGCGCCGGCCTGGTGGTACGCGGAGATCGTCACGCACGACCTCAGGACGCCGGACGTCGCGGTCCTCACCGTCCGCCCGGACCAGCCCTACCCCTTCCTCGCCGGGCAGTACACCAGCGTGGAGACACCCTGGTGGCCCCGTATCTGGCGGCACTACTCCTTCGCCTCCGCGCCCCGCTCCGACGGGCTGCTGACCTTCCATGTGAAGGCCGTCCCCGCGGGCTGGGTCTCCAACGCCCTGGTGCACCGCGCCCGCCCCGGCGACGTCATCCGGCTCGGCCCGCCGACCGGCTCGATGACCGTCGACCACACCACCGACAGCGGCCTGCTCTGTCTCGGCGGCGGCACCGGTATAGCGCCCATCAAGGCGCTGGTCGAGGACGTCGCCGAACGCGGTGAGCGCCGTCCGGTCGAGGTCTTCTACGGCGCCCGCACCGACCACGACCTGTACGACATCGACACCATGCTCCGGCTGCAGCAGAGCCACCCCTGGCTCTCCGTCCGCGCGATCGTGGACCAGCTGGCGCACCTCCAGCTTCCCGACGCCATACGCGAGTACGGCCCCTGGAACGCGTACGACGCCTATCTCTCGGGCCCGCCCGGAATGATCCGCAGCGGCATCGACGCGCTCAGGGACGTCGGTATCCCGTCGGAGCGGATCCGCCACGACTCGGTCGAGGAGCTCGTGGTCGTCGGGAACTGAGCCGTCACCCCAGGTCGGGGGCGTGCATGGCGCGTACGCCCTCGATGTTGCCGTCCAGATAGTGCCGCAGCGACAGCGGGACGAGATGCACGGAGGCGATGCCCACCCGGGTGAAGGGCACGCGGACGATCTCGTACTCGCCCGCGGGCTCGTCCACTTCGGGGCCGTGGCGGAGTGAGGGGTCCATGGACTCCAGCCGGCAGACGAAGAAGTGCTGCACCTTCACGCCGGTCGCGCCGCCGTCCTCCCCGATGTGCTCCACGGTGTCCACGAAGCAGGGCACCACATCGGTGATCTTGGCGCCGAGCTCCTCGTGCACCTCGCGGTGCAGGGCGTCGACGACGGTCGTGTCGCTCGGTTCGACCCCGCCACCTGGAGTGACCCAGTAGGGATCGACGCCGGGCTTGGTGCGCTTGATCAGGATCAGGTTGTCACCGTCGAGCAGAACGGCACGGGCGGTGCGCTTGACCACGGGTCGGACGGTCATGGGAGAAATGTGGCCCGGTTGGTTCCACGTGAAACATCGCAAAGCGCCACCGTCCGACCGCACCTCGTGACAGCGGCACCCACCGGTCAGCACCAGTCGGCCGCCGCCCGCTGGAGCCACTCGTGCGCCCGCGCCACATGGGGCATCGCCAGCGTGCCGGTGCGCACCACCAGGAAGTACGTCCGCAACGGGGGCACGGCGGGGTCGTGCAGTGCGATGACCTCACCCCGCTGGACGGCGGTGGCGCACAGATAGCGGGGCAGCACCGCCAGCCCGGCCCCCGCGGTCGCGCAGGCCAGGACCGCGCGCAGGTCGGGGACGATGACGGTGCCCGAGGCGGAAGGGTGGGAGTCGAAGACGGAGGCCCAGTAGCGGGAGACGAAGGGCAGCGACTCGTGGACCTCGACGACGGGCAGGTTCTCCAGGGCTGCCGCGCCCTTGCGGCGGCACTTTCCCGCGCCGATCCGCTCGGCCCAGCGCGGGGCTGCGATCAGGACGTGCTCCTCGTCGCACAGCGGAGTAGCCGTGAGCAGAGCACCGCGCGGACGGGCGGTACTGATGGCCAGATCATGATGTCCGGCGGCGAGCCCTTCCAGTGCCTCCTCGGCGGTCCCGAAGGAGGCGCGCAGCTCGAAGCCCTGGCCGTCGTCGCCGGTGAGCTCGGTGAGGGCGGGGAGCGCGCGTTCGGCGGTGAACTCGGGCGGGCCGGCGAGGTGCAGGGTGCGGGACGAGGACTCGTCGTCGAGCCCGGTCTCGGCTATCTCCACCAGCGCGTCCAGATGCGGCGCGGCCTTGTGGGCGAGCTCGTCGCCGATGGTCGTGGGCGTCACCCCGCGGGCCTGGCGCAGGAACAGCGGGCGGCCGAGTTGTCTCTCCAGGGTGCGGATCTGGGAGGTGACGGCCGGCTGGGAGAGGCCGAGGAGCGCTGCGGCGCGGGTGAAGGAACCGGCCCGGTGCACGGTCACGAAGGTGCGCAGCAAGGCCAGATCCATGGAACGCCGTCCCCTTTCCCTGCCCCTTCCCGGCCCCCAGGCAGGGACCAACTATAAATAAGTCGATAGGTCTCTGTCGCTAGCGTGATTGGACACTGACAGAGAGTCAACTAGCCTGGGTCGCGCGGTTCTTCGCGCGCGGAACCGGGACGGTCCGAGCCAAGAGGGGGGAGGCTCGGACCGTCCGCCGTGCGGAGCCGAACCCCCGGCCGGCATGCGCCACGCGGTCAGTGGGCCGACTCGTCCAGCGCCCGGAGCACATCCGCCACCAGGTCCTCGGGGTCCTCGGCGCCGACCGACAACCGGATGAAGCCCTCCGGCACCGCGTCCCCGCCCCAGCGTCCGCGCCGTTCGGCCGTGGAGCGCACCCCGCCGAAGCTCGTCGCTTCGTCCACCAGCCGCAGCGCGCCCAGGAAGCGGTCGGCACGCGCGCGCGTGGGCAGCGTGAAGGAGACGACACATCCATGGCGCCGCATCTGCTGTGCGGCGATCTTGTGCGAGGGGTCGTCGGACAGCCCCGGATACCGCAGCCCGGTCACCTCCGGCCGCTCCCGCAGCACCTCGGCGAGCGTCAGGGCGGTGGCGTTCTGCCGGTCCACCCGCAGCTGGAGCGTGGCCAGGGAGCGGTGCGCGAGCCAGGCCTCCATGGGCCCGGCGATCGCCCCGACGATCTTGCGCCAACGGCGTACGGCGGCCATCGCCTCGCCGTCCCGGCCGGCGACGTATCCGAGCAGGAGGTCCCCGTGCCCGGTGAGCTGCTTGGTGCCGCTGGCCACGGAGAAGTCGGCGCCCAGCGCCAGCGGACGCTGCCCGAGCGGTGTCGCGAGCGTGTTGTCGACGGCGACCAGGGTGCCACGCGCGTGTGCCGCCCGGACGAGCCGCCGGATGTCGCACACGTCGAGACCGGGGTTGGACGGCGACTCGATCCACAGCAGCCTCGCGCCGTCGAGAACGTCGAGCTGGGCGTCGCCGCCGGTGGGCGCGGTGCGCACCTCGATGCCGTACGCCTCCAGCTGGTCGCGGACCAGCGGCAGCGCCTGGTAGCCGTCGCTCGGCAGCACGACCGCGTCCCCGGCGCGCAGCTGGGAGAACAGCACGGCCGAGATGGCCGCCATGCCGGAGGAGAAGACCAGCGTCTCCACGCCGTCCCGCCCCGGGGCCTCCAGCTCGCCGATGGCGCGCTCCAGCAGGGTCCAGGTCGGGTTCTCGTCGCGGCCGTAGGTGTACGGGCCAGTGGGGTCCCCGGGAAGGTGGAAGTGGGCGGCGAACACCGGGCCGGGCAGGGTCGGCTCGTGCCTGACCGGCTCGGGCAGCCCGGCGCGCACCGCGCGCGTGCCCTCACCGGCGCCGGAGAGGCCGTGCTCGGCGCCCCTGGTGCCGTCCTGCGCGCCCGTACCGCCGCCGTCCGCACCCGACTCGCTCATGCGGCCCGTCCCTCCACCTCGTCGCGTACCGCGGCGAGCAGACCGGTGCTCGCCGCCTCCACCATCTCAAGGCACTCCTCGAAGCCGTCCAGGCCCCCGTAGTACGGGTCGGGGACGTCGAGGTCGTCGCCCGCGGCCGGGTCGTAGGAACGCAGCAGCCGCACCTTCGCCGCCTCCTCCGGCGTGGGCGCGAGGCGGCGCAGGGCCTTGAGATGGCCGGTGTCGAGGGCTATCAGCAGGTCGACGCGGTCGAACCAGGACGCCTGGAACTTGCGGGCGGTGTGGGCGCTGTCGTAGCCGTGCTCCTCCAGGACGGAGACGGTGCGCGGGTCGGCGCCGTCGCCCTCGTGCCAGCCGCCGGTGCCGGCGCTGTCGACCTCGACGAGGTCGCCGAGCCCGGCCTCCGCCACGCGCGCGCGGAAGACGGATTCGGCCATCGGGGAGCGGCAGATGTTGCCGGTGCAGACGAAGCAGACGCGGTAGGTCATGGCGGGCTCAGTCCTCGTCGGGCAGGACGACGTGCAGCGCCCAGGAGACGATCGAGATGATCAGGCCGCCGAGTACGGCGGTCCAGAAGCCCTCCACGTGGAAGCTCAGGTCGAGCTTGTCGCACACCCACGAGGTGAGCAGCAGCATCAGCGCGTTGACCACCAGGGTGAACAGGCCGAGCGTGAGGATGAACAGCGGGAAGGTCAGTACCTGCAGGATCGGCTTGACGAGCCAGTTCACCAGGCCGAACACCAGGGCGACGATGATCAGTGTGGCGATCTTCTTACCGGTGCTGTCACCGGTCAGGGTGATCTTGTCGAGCAGCCATACGGCGACCGCCAGGGCGCCCGCGTTGGCGATCGTCTTGACTACGAAATTCTTCATGTGTCTGATCGTGGCAGACGAGATCGGCTGCGAGCAGTGGGGCGAGGGCGGCAAGAAATATGAAGGCATTCCGGCTGGACGAACTGGAGGCGGAGCGCGCCGCCAACGAGGGTGCCTACCTTCAGTTCCTGCGGGAGCGGAACATGTCGGTCGGCCTGTACGCCCTGAACGCCGGAGAGCACGACCCGCAGACGCCGCACCGTCAGGACGAGGTGTACTTCGTCGTCAGCGGCCGTGCCTCGATCACCGTCGGCCTGGAGACCACGCAGGTGGCGCGCGGCAGCGTGGTGTACGTGCCGGCCGGGGTCGCCCACAAGTTCCACCACATCAGCGAGGACCTCAGGGTCCTGGTGGTGTTCTCTCCCCCCGAAGCCTGAAGCCGGCCCCGGTGATTCCCTAGGGGATCGATCAGGGGAGGACAAGGGATGCGAGGCCCCCGCGGGCCCCGGTCCCGGACCTAGCATCGAGGCAGGACTTCGAGGACACGACTTCGAGATCACGACTTCGAGAGCAAGGGACAAGGGCAATGCGAGAGATCTTCGCGGGTCTGCCGTGGTGGGTGAAGTGGGTCGCGGTGCCGGTCATCGCCCTGGTGGTTTTCGGCAGCCTGATAGCCACCGTGGTCGGGATCGTGATCGGACTGCTCTTCAAGGCGCTGGTCTTCGTGGCCCTCGTCGGCGGACTCATCTACGTGGTGCGCAAGTTCATGGCGGGCTCCTCCTCCCGCAGCGACTGGTGAGCCGTAGCGGGAGCCGGTGCCGGTAACAGGAATCACCGGTTCCCTCGGGGGAGGGAAGTTTCGGTACGGACGGTCCGCGGGCGGTGGCGGACGGTTAGAGTCCGGAATTCGTCGCGGGGACCAGCCCCGCGGGCGGCGTACCCCACCCGTGTTCTCCCCGCACGGGCTGCCCCCTCGCGCTTCGGGAGTGACCTCTTGGCCACGGTCGACACCGCACCCCCAGAACCACACGCACCCCCCACTCAGCCCCAGCGGCGCACCGCCACACCCCCGGCCCAGCGGCCGCCCTCCACGGCGATCCCCCAGCAGCCGCACTCGGCCACCCTCATCGGCTCCGTGCAGCGTGCGCTGCGCCTGCTGGAAGCCGTCGCCGAGCACGAGTACGGCGCCCCCGCCAAGCAACTGGCCCGCGAGACCGGGCTCGCCCTGCCCACGGCGTACCACCTGCTGCGCACCCTGGTGCACGAGGGTTACCTGCGCCGCGACAAGGGCCTGTTCTTCCTCGGCGAAGCGGCCGAGCGGCTGAGCAGCAGCGGGGCACAGCAGAAACGTCGCAGCACGGTCGCCGACGCGCTCGCCCACTGCCGGGACTCGATCGGCGTACCGGTGTACTACGCCATGTACCGCGAGGGTGAGATCGAAGTCATGTGCGTCTCCGACACCCCGGGCAACCCGGCGGTCGAGGAATGGGCCGACTTCAGCGAGACCGGGCACGCACACGCGATCGGCCAGTGTCTGCTGTCCCAGCTGGACGAGGACGCCCGCCGCGACCACCTCGACCGCTATCCCGTGCAGTCCCTCACGCCCTACACGGTGCGCGACGACCACGCCCTGCTGCGGCGCCTGGAGCGGAGCCGGCGCATGGAACCCGTGACGGAGCGGCAGGAGTACGCGCTGGGGACGGTCTGCGCCGCGATCCCGATCACCGTCGGCACCACGGCGGCCACGATGGCCATCTCCCTGCCGTCCCACGAGGCCGATCGGCTGCTGCCCGCGGCCCGGCAGCTTCAGACGGAGGTCGGCCGGCACCTCGGCTCGATCGCCATCTCTATCAGTATCTGAAAACTCACTCCTTGTGATCTAGTGTGTACTTTCAGCAAGATTTCCTCATTGTCAAAGGGGTCATTCCCGGCCAGTCGGTGTCCTATGACGGGATGGGCGATGCGCGAGTCCGTACAGGCAGAAGTCATGATGAGCTTTCTCGTGTCGGAGGAGCTCTCCTTCCGCATCCCGGTGGAGCTGCGATACGAGACCTGCGATCCCTATGCCGTGCGGCTGACCTTCCATTTGCCCGGTGACGCCCCGGTGACCTGGGCGTTCGGACGCGAGCTACTGATCGACGGGGTGGGCAGACCGTGCGGGGACGGCGATGTGCGCATCGCGCCCGCCGATGCCGACACGCTGGGCGAGGTGCTGATCCGGCTTCAGGTCGGTGCCGACCAGGCTCTGTTCCGTTCCTCGACGCCCCCGCTGGTGGCCTTCCTCGACCGCACGGACAAGCTGGTGCCGCTGGGGCAGGAGGGAGCGCTCGCCGACTTCGACGCCCACCTCGACGAGGCCCTGGACCGCATCCTGGCGGAGGAGCAGAGCGCGGGCTGAAGCGTTACGGCAGGGGCGCCAGGTGCCCCGCCGCACCACTCGGAACGCTGCAGTAACGCTTTTCCGCGGCCCCGGTCGGGACTCCGACCGGCATCACCGCTTCCGGCGCCGGCCCCGGCCGCCGCGCGCCGGAGCCGGTGCGGCACCCGTGGCCGCGGCCGTCTCCCGCTCCGGGCGGTCGGCCGCCACCACCAGGGCCGCGAGCGCCGTGGTGACCGGTACCGAGGCCACCAGACCGATCGAGCCCACCAGCGTGCGCACGATCTCTTCGGCCACCAGCTCGCTGTTGGCGACCGTGCCCACGCCGCTCTGCGCGATGGAGAACAGCAGCATCAGCGGCAGCGCGGCACCCGCATAGGCCAGGACGAGCGTGTTGACCACGGACGCGATGTGATCCCGGCCGATGCGGATGGCCGCCCGGTACAGCCCGCGCGGGCCCATCGAGGGGTTGGCCTCGTGCAGCTCCCAGACGGCCGAGGTCTGGGTCACCGTCACATCGTCCAGGACGCCGAGCGAACCGATGATGACGCCGGCGAGCAGCAGACCGCTCATGTCGATCGACGGGTACAGGCCGTGGATCAGGCCGGTGTTGTCGTCGGTGTTGCCGGTGAGCGCGGCCCAGTCGATGAACAGTTTGCCGAGGACACCGATCAGCGACAGTGAGATCAGCGTGCCCAGGACCGCCACCGAGGTACGGGCCGACAGACCGTGGCACATGTAGAGCGCGATCAGCATGATGGCGCTCGACCCGACCACCGCCACGACCAGCGGGTCCGATCCCTGCAGTATCGCGGGCAGGACGAAGAAGTTGAGCACCAGGAAGCTGATGGCCAGCGCGATCAGCGCCATGACGCCGCGCATCCGCCCGACGAGCACGACGGCGAGCGCGAAGATCCCGGCGAGCAACGCCATCGGGAAGCGCCGGTTGACGTCCGTGACCGAGTACTGCAGGTCCTTCGGCGCCGAGGGCTCGTAGGCGACCACGACCTTCTCGCCCTCGTGCAACTGCCGTGACTGGTCAGGCTGCACGATCTCGGTGAACGTACGGCCCTTGTCCTTGCCGGTCTCGACGCGGACCGTCGCCTTCTTGCAGGTGCCGTCCGCCTCCTGTTGCGCGGAGCTGCCCTCGGCGGTGGAGGTGTCGCCGGTCGGGGTCTCCCCGGAGGCGTTCACCGACTTGCAGCTGACCTCGACGACCTTGGAGACCGTGGCCTGCTGCGTCTGCCGGTCGAGGCCGACCCCCGTCCGCTCGTGCGAAGGGGCTCCGCCGGGCCAGAGCACCGCGAGCCCGACCACGACCGCCGCCGCGAACGGGATCAGGACGGCCGCGATGACCTTGCGCAGATGCCGGGAGACAGGGGCGGCGGGTGCGTGGCCGTGACTGTGTGAGTGCCCGTGCCCGTGGTCGTGCCCGTGCCCGGCAGGCGGCTCGGGGGGCGGGAACGGGGGCTGCTGTGTCGTGGTCACCGCCCGATCATCGCAAGAACGGGAGAGGCCCACTGTTCACCGCGCCACAGATGACGCTAGCGTGGAGCTGCCTTTGCACACGCGGGAGCTCGGAGCACCGGGCTGAGAGGGCGCTGACCTCCGTCTTCGCGATGTTTCACGTGGAACGGCACTCGTTTTTCGAGTGATGTCTCACAGGAAACGTCGGCAGACGGAAATCGCTGCGTCGACCGCCGAACCTGTTACCGGGTAATGCCGGCGTAGGGAGTAGGTCTCATGACCAACAAGGACGCACGCACGCCTGCCTCCGCGCAGATCTCCAGCGACGGGGAGGCCGGGAAGTCCATCGGCTGGCACAAGGGGTACCTGGAGGGCTCGCGCCCCGACCTCCGTGTGCCGGTCCGTCAAGTGCACCTCACCAACGGGCAGTCGGTCACGCTGTACGACACCTCCGGCCCGTACACCGATCCACTCGCCCATACCGACGTCCGCAGGGGGCTCTCGCCGCTGCGGGAGAACTGGATCATCGCCCGCGGCGACACCGAGGAGTACGCGGGCCGTCCCGTCCGCCCGGAGGACGACGGGATCAAGCACACCTCGCCCCGGGGCGGTCTGCGCAACCTCGACGCGGTCTTCCCCGGCCGGCCGCGCCAGCCGCGCAGGGGCCGGGACGGCACGGCGGTCACCCAGCTCGCCTACGCCCGGCGCGGAGAGATCACGCCCGAGATGGAATTCGTGGCCCTGCGGGAGAACGTCTCCCCGGAGGTCGTCCGCGAGGAGATCGCGGCGGGCCGCGCCGTACTGCCCGCCAACGTCAACCACCCGGAGATCGAGCCGATGATCATCGGCAAGCGTTTCCTGGTCAAGGTCAATGCCAACATCGGCAACTCGGCGGTGACGTCCTCCATCGAGGAGGAGGTCGAGAAGATGACCTGGGCGACCCGCTGGGGCGCCGACACGGTCATGGACCTGTCCACCGGCCGCAACATCCACACCACCCGTGAGTGGGTGCTGCGCAACTCCCCCGTCCCCATCGGCACGGTGCCGCTCTATCAGGCACTGGAGAAGGTCGACGGCAGGGCAGAGGAACTGACCTGGGAGATCTACAAGGACACGGTCGTCGAACAGGCCGAGCAGGGCGTGGACTACATGACCGTCCACGCCGGCGTCCGCCTGGCGTACGTCCCGCTGACCGCCCGCCGCAAGACCGGCATCGTCTCGCGCGGCGGCTCGATCATGGCCGCCTGGTGCCTGGCGCACCACAAGGAGTCGTTCCTGTACGAGAACTTCGAGGAACTCTGCGAGATCCTCGCCGCCTACGACGTCACGTACTCGCTGGGCGACGGCCTGCGCCCGGGTTCGATCGCGGACGCCAACGACGAGGCCCAGTTCGCGGAACTGCGAACTCTCGGGGAACTCAACCGGATCGCGAAGCGTTTCAACGTACAGACCATGATCGAGGGCCCCGGACACGTCCCGATGCACAAGATCAAGGAGAACATCGACCTTCAGCAGGAGATCTGCGATGAAGCTCCGTTCTATACGCTCGGCCCGCTGACCACGGACGTCGCGCCGGCGTACGACCACATCACCTCCGGCATCGGTGCCGCGATGATCGCCTGGTGGGGCACGGCCATGCTCTGCTATGTCACGCCCAAGGAACACCTGGGCCTGCCCAACCGCGATGACGTCAAGACCGGCGTCATCACCTACAAGATCGCCGCCCACGCAGCCGACCTCGCCAAGGGGCACCCAGGGGCGCAGGAGTGGGACGACGCGCTGTCCGACGCGCGGTTCGAGTTCCGGTGGGAGGACCAGTTCAACCTCGCCCTGGACCCGGACACCGCGCGGGAGTTCCACGACGAGACACTTCCGGCCGAGCCGGCCAAGACGGCCCACTTCTGCTCCATGTGCGGGCCGAAGTTCTGCAGCATGAAGATCTCGCAGGACATCCGGCGCGAACACGGCGGCAGCCAGGCCGAGATCGAGGAGGGTATGGCGCAGAAGTCGAAGGAGTTCGCGGCGGCGGGCAACCGGGTCTATCTGCCGATCGCGGACTGAGCGGGGCCGGGCCGCGTGTCCGGCTTGCGCCCCCGCCGGGGGCGCAAGCCGGGGTCATTCCGGCTGGTGCTCCGGGCCTCCGAAGTCCGGGCTCGTGTAGTCCGGGCTGCTGAAGCTCGGGCGCGGGCCGGGGGTGGAGCCGTCGTCGGGGCTGCTGAAGCCGGGGCGGTCGTAGCCGAGGCGAGGCATGCGACCGGACGGTGGCGCCGTGCGGTGCGGTGCGGCCGTGCCGGGGTCGGCGAGCGCGTCCCCCAGGAACGGCAGGATGCCGCGCTCCAGCAGTGCCTCGCGCCAGGCCTCCCTGGCCCGGGCCACTTCCTCGCCGGCCTCCCCCTGGGGTCCGCCGTCGAGCGAGGGGCTGTTGCGCAGTGCGGTGAGGAGCAGACCGGCGGCGGCGACCAGGATCGCGGCCGCCGTCACGGCGCCGAACACCCAGCCGGTAGTGATCATGGTCTGGGCGAAGGCCGGTGCCGGGTCCAGCATCTTCAGGATGTAGCCGACGAGCAGGAAGATCGCCGCCGAGGTGCCTGCGAGGACGGGGGCGAGGACCGCGACGACGGCGACGGCGCCCGCGCCGGTGGCCTCGGCTGCCTCGCCGAGGGAGGCGGCGAGGCCCATCGGGTCCGTGTCCGGCTGCGCGGAGCCGGACACGGAGAGGGACGACGGGGTGGACGGCGCCGGGCGGCGCAGTTCCTCGCGGACCTTCACGTAGTGCTGGTATTCGGCCGCCGCGGCGGCCGTGATGAGTGCGGTGGCGTTGAGCGCCATGGTGCGCAGTTGTTCGGGGTTGAGCCGCTGTCCGACAGCGGCCAGTTCCGGGCGGTGTGGTGCGGAGCGCAGCACCTCATCGAGGATCCGCTCGTATTCCTGGCGGTCCTCGCTCAGCAGGTGCTGCGGAACGCTGTTCATGTGCATCCCCCGATGCTCCGTAGGGCTTGGGGCTCGCACGTCGACGAGCCGTCGGGCAGAAACGGAGGGGAGCCTGCTACGGATAAACCGATGGTAGAGCCGCGACGGCGCGCGGTGACAGGGGGTTGTCGGAAATTGGCTGCCTGCCTGCGACGAACGCCGCCGGGGGGATGCCTGCCGAGCGAACGCTCAGGCACCCAGGGGCAGTTGCTGGACCAGCAGTTTTCCGGCCATGGTTACTCCGCCGTCCATCGCGATGGCCAGTCCGCCGGCGTAGACGTGCGGTCCCTCGACCACGGGGCCGGTGCCCTCGTCGTCGTCCTCCTCGGAGCCGGTCTCGCCCAGCAGGTAGGGAATGGGGCTGTGGCCGTGAACGATGCGGGTGCCGCCGTACGTATCGAGCAGGGAGCGCACGGCGTCGGCGCCGCCCTCGTCGCGGAAGGAGAAGCGCTTGGTGAACTTGCGGAACAGATCCCAGACTTCGTCCGCGTCATTGCGCGTGATCGTCTCGCGGACGGTGTCGTTGACCTCTTCGATGGAGTCGCCGTAGTCGAGATAGGCGGTGGTGTCCGAGTGCACGAGCAGATGGCCGTCGACCTCCTCGACGGCGTCCAGGCGGGCCATCCACTGCAGGTGGTGGTCCTGGAGGCGGTCCATGTCGGTCTTCTGGCCGCCGTTGAGCAGCCAGGCGGCCTGGAAAGTGGCGGTGCCCGCACCGGAGTTGACCGGGGTGTCGCCGAACCGCTTGGCGCCGAGCAGCAGCAGCTCGTGGTTGCCCATGAGCGCCTTGCAGTAGCCGCCGGCCGCGGCGGCCTCGGCCGACAGCCGCATCACCAGGTCGATGACGCCGATGCCGTCCGGGCCGCGGTCGGTGAAGTCGCCGAGGAACCACAGCCGGGCGGTGCCCGCGCACCACTGCCCCGCGGCGTCGATCAGGCCCTTCTCCTGGAGGGCCGCGATCAGCTCGTCGAGATAGCCGTGCACGTCCCCGACGACGTACAGCGGGCCCTGGCCGGTGGTGGGCTGGGCGGCCGGTGCGGGCGTCGGATCGACGGAGACCTGGAGCGTGTCGCCGCGATTGATGACGGGCAGGTCGCGCTCGGTGGGCGTGTACCCCTCGGGGTACGCCTCCTCGGCGTGCGGGACGGCGTCGCCGGCGTGGGTGCTGTGGCCGTACGGACCGGTCTCGTGCACATACGCGGGCACCCGGAAGTCGCGCAACGTCGCCGTCCGCTCCACCTCGGGTCCCTGACCGGCCCCCTGAGTCATCAGACCCCTCCACCATCGCGCCGCATCTGCACCGCTTCGGACTGCCTGGTCGCAGCGGCCCGCGGTGTCGTGGGCCCATCATAGGAATGCGGATCGCGCCATGTGATGACCCAGGGGTGGTGAATCGGCACGAGACTCCGGTTCACCGCGGCATTCGCCCCGTTTGGGCAGGGGTTCGGCCGACCGCTGACTCTGTTGCCGGCCGCCTGCCGTCCCCTTCGGGCCTCGTCGGCGCTCCCCCGGTCGCTCCGCCTCGGCCGCGCCGTCCGGACCGGCTGTCAGGCCCCTTCCGGGGCGCGCGGCGGGCTGACGGTCGTGCGGGGCGGGCGTCGCTGGGAGGACGTGCGCACGATCAGCTCGGTCGGTATCACCTGCTCCACCGGCTGGTCCGACTCCACGCCCTCGATGGCGTCGATGAGCAGTTGCACCACGGCCGTGCCGATGCGACGGGGCTTCAGGGAGAGCGTGGTGATGGGCGGCTCGGTGGTGGCGTACACGGTCGACTCGCTGCAGCACACCAGGAGCAGATCGTCCGGGACGCGCAGCCCGTAGCGGCGGGCTGCGGCGAGTAAGTCGGTGCCGTTGGGGTCGAACAGCCCGTACACGGCGTCCGGCCGGTCGGGGCGGGCGAGCAGCCGGTCGGCGGCGACGGCGCCCGCGCAGGGGTCGTGGGCCGGGTAGGCCTCGTACACCGGGTCCTGGCCGACCCGCTCGCACCAGTGCAGGTAGGCGGTGGTCGACAGGTGAGTGTAGGTGTCGGTGGTCGTCCCGGTGAGCAGGCCGATCCGGCGGGCGCCGGCGGCGGCGAGGTGGTCGAGGATGCCGAGGACCGCGGCCTCGTGGTCGTTGTCGACCCAGGCGGTGACCGGGAGGGATCCGGCGGGGCGGCCGTCGGAGACGACCGGCAGGCCCTGCCGGACCAGCTCGCTGACCACGGGGTCCTGGTCGGAGGGGTCGATGACGACCGTGCCGTCCAGGGCCACGTTCGACCACACGTCGTGGCGGGAGGTCGCGGGCAGGATGACGAGGGCGTAGCCGCGGGCGAGCGCGGCCGAGGTGGCGGCGCGGGCCATTTCGGCGAAGTACGCGAACTCGGTGAAGGTGAAAGGTTCATCCCCGTACGTCGTCACGGTCAGGCCGATCAGGCCGGACTTGCCGGTACGGAGGGTGCGGGCGGCGGCCGAGGGGCGGTACCCCAGCCGGTCGGCGACCTCGCGGACATGGCGGCGGGTGGCGTCCGGGAGCCGGCCCTTGCCGTTGAGGGCGTCGGAGACGGTCGTGATGGAGACTCCGGCGGCGGCGGCCACGTCTCTGATGCCCGCCCGGCCCGGCCGACTGCCTCGACGTGAGGTTTCCGCGCGGCTCACCTGGTGCTTCCCTGCTGCTGTCATGGCGAGCCGATAGTAGGGCTCATGCGGTGGGGTAGTGCGGACGCATATGCACCCATTGACAGGCACGTTTCTGCATGGTCATGGAGCATCAACCGCCTTTGAAACAAAGGTAGTTGAACGATCCAATGGTAAGACGTGTCTTGTCGGCGCGGATGGACCTGCCAAGTGTCCGATGTCTCGAAGAGGTCTCAACTCACCTGCACGGGGGATGCGCGCCACGGCGTGAACTACCGGCGCGTAGATATATGTGAGGCGCGCCCCCCGATACGTACGCCTTCGCGTGGTGATGCCCGTGATGCCGGTGTGGCGGATGTGATTCTTCCGCTCTTGGTACGAGGTGACCGCTCACCTGTACGCAGGCGCATCGAATCCTCATAAGGTGAGGAGTATTGGAAGCCGGCGGCGCAGACGGTCCGCCGGTGGTCGCGAGGAGGACTGCGGTGAGCGAGACGAGCCCCAAGCTGCGCGCCGAGCTGGCGGGGATCCCCACCTACAAGCCGGGCAAGCCCGCCGCGGCCGAGGGACCGGTCGCGTACAAGCTCTCCTCCAACGAGAACCCGTACCCGCCGCTGCCCGGGGTGATGGAGACCGTGACCGCGGCGGCCTGCTCCTTCAACCGGTACCCCGACATGGCGTGCACCGGCCTGATGGACGAGCTGTCGGACCGCTTCGGCGTCCCGGTCTCCCACCTGGCCACCGGCACCGGCTCCGTCGGCGTCGCCCAGCAGCTGATCCAGGCCACCAGCGGACCCGGCGACGAGGTCGTCTACGCCTGGCGGTCCTTCGAGGCGTACCCGATCATCACCCAGATCAGCGGCGCGCGGTCGGTGCAGGTGCCGCTCACGCCGGGCGATGTGCACGACCTGGACGCCATGGCGGACGCGATCACCGACCGGACCCGGCTGGTCTTCGTCTGCAACCCCAACAACCCGACCGGCACGGTCGTACGCCGGGCCGAGCTGGAACGCTTCCTCGACCGGGTGCCCCGGGATGTGCTGGTGGTGCTGGACGAGGCCTACCGGGAGTTCATCCGGGACCCCGAGGTGCCCGACGGCGTCGAGATCTACCGGAAGCGGCCGAACGTCTGCGTCCTGCGCACGTTCTCGAAGGCGTACGGCCTGGCCGGGCTGCGCGTCGGTTTCGCCATCGCCCATGAGCCGGTGGCCGCGGCGCTGCGCAAGACGGCGGTGCCCTTCGGTGTGAGCCAGTTGGCGCAGGAGGCGGCGATCGCCTCGCTGCGCGCCGAGGACGAGTTGCTCGGCCGGGTCGGCTCGCTGGTGTGCGAGCGCACGCGGGTGGTCGACGGGCTGCGCGCCCAGGGCTGGAGGGTGCCCGAGACCCAGGCCAACTTCGTGTGGCTGCGGCTGGGGGAGCGCACGGTCGAGTTCGCGCAGGCGTGCGAGCGGCACGGGGTCGTGGTCCGGCCGTTCCCGGGTGAGGGTGTGCGGGTGACGGTCGGGGAGACCGAGGCGAACGACATCTTCCTGAAGGTCGCGGAAGGGTTCCGCAAGGAGCTCTAGGGCGCGGAACGGGCTCGCGGGGCGGCATCCGCCTCGCGAGCTCTCACCGAGGGACCCCCCACCCTCCGGGGTCGAATGCGCATGCGGCATACTTGCTTGTGAATGTGAACGCGTTCACAAGCAAGGAGCTGACGTGGATCTCGCTCTGGCGCCGGAGACCCTGGCGCGATGGCAGTTCGGTATCACCACCGTCTACCACTTCCTCTTCGTCCCGCTGACGATCTCGCTTGCCGCGCTCACCGCCGGGCTGCAGACCGCCTGGGTGCGGACCGAGCAGGAGAAGTACCTCCGGGCGACGAAGTTCTGGGGCAAGCTGTTCCTGATCAACATCGCGATGGGTGTGGTCACCGGCATCGTGCAGGAGTTCCAGTTCGGCATGAACTGGTCGGACTACTCCCGCTTCGTCGGCGACATCTTCGGCGCCCCGCTCGCCTTCGAGGCCCTGATCGCGTTCTTCTTCGAGTCCACCTTCATCGGACTGTGGATCTTCGGCTGGGACAAGCTGCCCAAGAAGATCCACCTGGCGTGCATATGGATGGTCTCGATCGGCACGATCCTGTCGGCGTACTTCATCCTCGCGGCCAACTCGTGGATGCAGCACCCCGTCGGCTACCGGATCAACAAGGCGAAGGGACGCGCGGAACTCACCGACTTCTGGGCGGTGCTGACTCAGAACACCGCGCTCAGCCAGGTCTTCCACACCCTCTCCGCGGCCTTCCTGACCGGCGGCGCCTTCATGGTCGGTATCGCCGCCTTCCACCTGTCCCGCAAGAAGCACATCCGGGAGATGAAGACCTCGCTGCGGCTCGGCCTGGTCACGGTGGTCATCGCGGGCCTGCTCACCGCGGTCAGCGGTGACGTCCTCGGCAAGGTGATGTTCAAGCAGCAGCCGATGAAGATGGCCGCGGCCGAGGCGCTGTGGGACGGCCAGAAGCCGGCACCCTTCTCGATCTTCGCCTACGGCGATGTGGAGAAGAGCCACAACACCGTCGCCATCGAGATCCCGGGCCTGCTGTCCTTCCTCGCCAACGACGACTTCAGCTCGTACGTCCCCGGCATCAACGACGTCAACAAGGCCGAGCAGCAGAAGTTCGGGCCCGGTGACTACCGGCCCAACATCCCCGTCACCTTCTGGGGCTTCCGCTGGATGATCGGCTTCGGTATGTCGTCCTTCGCCATCGGCCTGGCCGGGCTGTGGCTGACCCGGAAGAAGTTCCTGCTGCCTCAGCACCTGCGCGTGGGCGAGGACGAGGTGCCGCGTCTGGCCCTGCTGCCGAACAAGGCACTCGGCCCCAAGCTCACCACCTGGTACTGGCGCATCGCGATCTGGACGCTGGCCTTCCCGCTGATCGCCAACTCCTGGGGCTGGATCTTCACCGAGATGGGCCGCCAGCCGTGGGTCGTCTACGGCGTCCTGCAGACCCGCCAGGCGGTCTCCCCCGGTGTCTCCCAGGGCGAGATCCTCACCTCGATGATCGTCTTCACCGCGCTGTACGCCGTCCTCGCCGTCGTCGAGGTCAAGCTGCTCGTGAAGTACGTCAAGGCCGGCCCGCCCGAGCTCACCGAGGCCGACCTCAACCCGCCCACGAAGATCGGCGGCGACACCCGTGACGCCGACAAGCCGATGGCCTTCTCGTACTAGGCCTCGGGCCAAGGGAGCTGCACAGTCATGGAACTTCACGACGTCTGGTTCGTCCTGATCGCCGTCCTGTGGACCGGCTACTTCTTCCTGGAGGGCTTCGACTTCGGGGTCGGCATCCTCACCAAGCTGCTCGCCCGTGACCGGCCCGAGCGGCGCGTGCTGATCAACACCATCGGTCCGGTCTGGGACGGCAACGAGGTGTGGCTGCTCACGGCGGGCGGTGCGACCTTCGCCGCCTTCCCCGAGTGGTACGCCACGCTGTTCTCCGGCTTCTATCTGCCGCTGCTGGTCATCCTGGTCTGCCTGATCGTCCGGGGCGTCGCCTTCGAGTACCGCGCGAAGCGGCCCGAGGAGCACTGGCAGCGCAACTGGGAGACGGCGATCTTCTGGACCTCGCTGATCCCGGCCTTCCTGTGGGGCGTGGCCTTCGGCAACATCGTGCGGGGCGTGAAGATCGACCGCCACTTCGAGTACGCCGGGACCCTCGTGGACCTGCTCAACCCGTACGCGCTGCTCGGCGGACTGGTCACCCTGACGCTGTTCACCTTCCACGGCGCGGTGTTCACCGCCCTCAAGACCCTCGGGGACATCCGGGCGCGGGCACGGAAGCTCGCCCTGCGGGTCGGCCTCGTCGCGGCCGTGCTGGCGTCTGCCTTCCTGCTGTGGACGCAGGCCGACAGCGGTGACGGCAAGAGCCTGGTCGCCCTGATCGTGGCGGTCGCGGCGCTGGTCGCGGCGCTGGTGGCGAACCAGGCCGGACGCGAGGGCTGGTCGTTCGCCCTGTCCGGGATCACCATCGTGGCGGCCGTCGCGATGCTCTTCCTGTCGCTCTTCCCGAACGTCATGCCGTCGACGCTCAACGGGGACTGGAGCCTCACGGTCACCAACGCCTCGTCGAGCCCGTACACCCTGAAGATCATGACCTGGTGCGCGGCGATCGCCACGCCGGTCGTCCTGCTCTACCAGGGCTGGACCTACTGGGTGTTCCGCAAGCGGATCGGTACGCAGCACATCGCTGAAGCAGCGCACTGAGGTGTGTTTCACGTGAAACCAATCGATCCGCGTCTCCTGCGGTACGCCCGTGCCACCCGGCTCTTCCTGGTGGCGGTCGTCGGCCTGGGCGCCATCGGAGCGGGCCTGGTCATCGCCCAGGCCATGCTCGTCGCCGAAGTGGTGGTCGGCGCCTTCCGGCACGGCCGGTCGGCCGGTGAACTCGGCACCCCCCTGCTGCTGTTGGTGGCCGTCGCGATCGGCCGGGCGCTGGTCTCCTGGCTCACCGAACTGGCCGCGCACCGGGCGAGCGCGGCGGTGAAGTCGGAACTGCGCGGGCGGCTCCTCGAACGGGCGGCGGCGCTGGGTCCCGGGTGGCTGGGCGGACAGCGGACCGGTTCGCTGGTCACACTGGCCACACGGGGTGTCGATGCCCTGGACGACTACTTCTCGCGCTATCTGCCGCAGTTGGGGCTCGCGGTGGTCGTGCCGGTCGCGGTGCTGGCGCGGATCGTCACCGAGGACTGGGTGTCGGCGGCGATCATCGTCTGCACGCTGCCGCTCATCCCGCTCTTCATGGTGCTGATCGGCTGGGCCACCCAGTCCCGGACGGACCGTCAGTGGCGGCTGCTGTCCCGGCTGTCCGGGCACTTCCTCGACGTCGTGGCCGGGCTGCCCACGCTGAAGGTGTTCGGGCGGGCCAAGGCGCAGGCCGACTCCATCCGGCGGATCACCGGCGAGTACCGGCAGGCGACCATGCGGACCCTGCGGATCGCCTTCCTCTCCTCCTTCGCGCTGGAACTGCTGGCGACGCTGTCCGTGGCGCTGGTCGCCGTGACGATCGGCATGCGGCTGGTCCACGGCGACATGGACCTGTACATCGGGCTGGTCATCCTGGTGCTGGCGCCGGAGGCTTATCTGCCGCTGCGCCAGGTCGGTGCGCAGTACCACGCGGCTGCGGAGGGGCTGGCGGCGGCCGAGGACATCTTCGCCGTGCTGGAGACGCCGGTTCCGGCGTCCGGGAGCGGAGCGGTGCCGTCGGGCGCGGTGGCCTTCGAAGGCGTGACCGTCCGCTACCCCGGGCGGTCGGCGGACGCCGTGACGGACGTGTCCTTCACGGTCGAGCCCGGTGAGACGGTGGCGCTGACCGGGCCGAGCGGCGCGGGCAAGTCGACGCTGCTGAACGTGCTGCTGGGTTTCGTGCGGCCGGACGCGGGGCGGGTGCGGATCGGGGGAGCCGATCTCGCCGGCCTCGACCCCGGGCAGTGGCGGTCGCGGATCGCGTGGGTGCCGCAGCGCCCGCATCTGTACGCGGGGACGATCGCGGAGAACGTACGGCTGGCACGGCCCGGGGCGGACGACGTCGCGGTACGGCGGGCGCTGCGGGACGCGGGGGCGCTGGAGTTCGTGGACGCGCTGCCCGAGGGCGCCGCGACGGTGCTCGGCGAGGACGGGGCGGGGCTGTCCGCCGGTCAGCGCCAGCGGCTCGCGCTGGCCCGCGCCTTCCTCGCCGACCGGCCCGTGCTGCTGCTGGACGAGCCGACGGCCGCGCTGGACGGGGCGACCGAGGCCGATGTCGTGGCGGCGGTGCGGCGGCTGGCGGTGGGGCGGACCGTGCTGCTGGTGGTGCACCGGCCGGCGTTGCTGGGCATCGCGGACCGGGTGGTGCGGCTGGCGGAGACCGAAGCACCGGCATCCATGGCTTCCCGGCCCCGTACCACCGAGGCGACCGCGGCGGAGCAGACGCCGGACGCCATCTTCGCGGAGCACGACTCGGAAGCGGACCTCCCGGCGTCCACAGGCGCGGTCCTCGGCCGCGTCCGCGCCCTCTCCGGCCCCCGGCGCGGGCGGCTCGCGCTCGCGGCGCTGCTCGGCTGCCTGGCGCTCGGCAGCGCCGTCGGGCTGATGGCGACCTCCGGGTGGCTCATCTCGCGGGCCTCGCAGCAGCCGCCCGTGCTGTACCTGATGGTGGCCGTGACGGCGACGCGGGCCTTCGGCATCGGACGGGCGGTGTTCCGGTACACGGAGCGGCTGGTGTCGCACGACGCCGTGCTGCGGATGCTGGCCGACGCCCGGGTCGCCGTGTACCGGCGGCTGGAGCGGCTGGCCCCCGCCGGACTGAGGCGGACCCGCCGGGGCGACCTGCTGACCCGGCTGGTCGCCGACGTGGACGCGCTCCAGGACTACTGGCTGCGCTGGCTGCTGCCCGCCGGTGTCGCGGTGGCCGTGTCCGCCGCCACCGTCGGCTTCACGGCGTGGCTGCTGCCCGAGGCCGGGGCCGCGCTCGCCGCGGGCCTGCTGGCGGCCGGGGCGGGTGTACCGCTGCTGACCGGCGCCGTGGCCCGGCGCGCGGAGCGGCGGCTGGCGCCGGCCCGCGGAGTGCTCGCGACCCGGGTGACCGACCTGCTCACCGGCACCGCGGAACTGACGGTCGCCGGAGCCCTCCCCGCTCGTACGGACGAGGCGCGGCGGGCCGACGGCACGCTGACCCGGATCGCGCGCCGGGCCGCCACGGCCACCGCGCTCGGCGACGGGCTCACCGCCCTGTGCTCCGGCCTGACCGTGGCCGCCACCGCCCTGCTGGGCGCCCAGGCGGTCGCCGGGGGCCGGCTGCACGGCGTGGCGATGGCCGTGGTCGTCCTCACCCCGCTGGCCGCCTTCGAGGCCGTCCAGGGCATGCCGCTCGCCGTGCGGTACCGGCAGCGGGTGCGCCGCAGCGCGGAGCGCGTGTACGAGGTGCTGGACGCGCCCGAGCCCGTACGGGAGCCGGAGCGGCCCCGGCAGGCACCCGGGTCGCCGTTCCCGGTCGTCGTCGAGGGACTGGCCGCCCGGCACGCCGGGCAGCACCGGGAGGCGCTCGCCGGGTTCGGTCTGAGGCTGGAGAAGGGGCGCCGCGTCGCCGTGGTCGGGCCGTCCGGGTCCGGCAAGACCACCCTCGCCCAGGTGCTGCTGCGGTTCCTCGACCCGGAGGCGGGCTCCTACACGCTCGCCGGTGTCGACGCCCGGGCGCTCGACGGCGACGACGTACGCCGGCTGGTCGGGCTGTGCGCCCAGGACGCGCACCTCTTCGACAGCTCGGTGCGCGAGAACCTGCTGCTGGCGAAGAAGGACGCCACCGAGGCCGAGTTGCGGGACGCGCTCGCCCGGGCTCGGCTGCTGGACTGGGCGGACGGACTGCCCGACGGGCTGGACACGCTGGTCGGTGAGCACGGGGCGCGGCTGTCCGGCGGGCAGCGGCAGCGGCTGGCGCTGGCCCGGGCGCTGCTGGCCGACTTCCCGGTGCTCGTGCTCGACGAGCCCGCCGAGCACCTGGACCTGCCGACGGCCGACGCGCTCACCGCCGACCTGCTGGCCGCCACCGAGGGCCGTACGACGCTGCTCATCACGCACCGGCTGGCCGGCCTCGACGCCGTGGACGAGGTGCTCGTGCTGGACGGGGGACGCGTGGTGCAGCGCGGCCCGTACGCCGAGCTGGCGGCCGTGGACGGTCCGTTGCGCGCGATGGCGCGGCGCGAGGCGGCGGCGGACGCGCTGAGCCGGGCGCGTGTTACAGCCGCTGTGCCAGCATCCGCTCGATGACGACGGCGACCCCGTCCTCGTTGTTGGCGACCGTCCGTCCCGAGGCGGCGGCCACGGCGGCCGGGTGGGCGTTGCCCATGGCGTACGACTGGCCGGCCCAGGTCAGCATCTCGACGTCGTTGGGCATGTCACCGAAGGCGACGACCTCCTCGTGCGAGATACCGCGCTCGGCGCAGCACAGGGCGAGCGTGCTGGCCTTGGAGACACCGGGGCCGCTGATCTCCAGCAGGGCGCTGGGGCTGGAGCGGGTGACGGTCGCCCGCTCGCCGATGGCGAGGCGGGCGGCGGTGAGGAAGGCGTCGGGGTCCAGCGTGGGGTGGTAGGCCAGGATCTTCAGGACCGGCTCGTCGGGGGCCGCTCCGTCCGGGGCCAGCAGGTCCTCGGCCGGCGCGAGGTCGTCCGGTATCTCCATGTGCAGCTTCGGGTAGTCGGGCTCCTGGTGGAAGCCGTACGTCTGCTCGACCGCGTACACCGTGCCGGGGGCCGCGTCGCGCAGCAGCCGTACGGCGTCGAGCGCGTTCGGCCTGGCCAGCTCGCGCACCTTCACGAAGCGGTGGGTGCCGGGGCCGCCGTGCAGGTCGACCACGGCGGCGCCGTTGCCGCAGATCGCCAGGCCGTGACCGTGGACGTGCTCGCTGACGACGTCCATCCAGCGGGCCGGGCGGCCGGTGACGAAGAAGACCTCGATGCCCGCCTCCTCGGCGGCCGCCAGCGCGGCGACCGTCCGGGGGGACACCGACTTGTCGTCGCGCAGCAGGGTGCCGTCGAGATCAGTGGCGATCAGCCGCGGCGGGACGGCGGCGGCCGGGGTCTCGGGCTGTCGAGTCGCTGAGGTCACCGGGTCATTCTCGCGCATGTGTCCAGACGGCCGTGCGGGGCGTCGCACGGACGAGTCACCGCGGGCTCACGGACCGCACTCGGCCCGGTTCAGCGCAGCTGTGCCGGGGCCTCCATGGCGATCTGCTCGAAGACCTTCTCGTCGGCGGCGAAGTCCGAGTCGGGGATGGGCCAGTGCACCACGATCTCGGTGAAGCCGAGCTCCTGGTGACGGCCCGCGAAGTCCACGAAGGCGTCCAGGGACCGCAGCGGCCGGCCGCGGTCCGGGGTGAAGCCGGTGAGCAGGATCTTGTCCAGCCCGGCCATGTCCCGGCCGATCGCCGCGCACGCGTCGGCCAGCTTCCCCACCTGCCCGCGCAGGGCCTGGACCGACTGCTCCGGCGTCCCCTCCGCGTACAGCTTGGGGTCGCCGGTGGTCACCCACGCCTGTCCGTGCCGGGCGGCGAGCTTCAGGCCCCGGGGGCCGGTGGCGGCGACGGCGAAGGGCAGCCGGGGGCGCTGCACACAGCCGGGTATGTTGCGCGCCTCGTGCGCCGAGTAGAAGTCGCCCTGGTACGACACCCCGTCCGTGCCGTCCTCGGTCAGCAGCCGGTCGAGCAGCGGGACGAACTCCGCGAGCCGGTCGGCGCGCTCGCGCGGGCTCCAGGGGTCCTGCCCGAGCGCGGTGGCGTCGAAGCCGGTGCCGCCCGCGCCGATGCCGAGGGTGACCCGGCCGCCGGAGATGTCGTCGAGGGAGATCAGCTCCTTGGCCAGCGTCACCGGGTGCCGGAAGTTCGGCGAGGTCACCAGCGTGCCCAGACGGAGCCGGTCGGTGACGGAGGCGGCGGCGGTCAGCGTCGGTATCGCACCGAACCAGGGGCCGTCGCGGAAGCTGCGCCAGGACAGGTGGTCGTACGTGTACCCCGTGTGGAAGCCCAGCTGTTCGGCCCGCGTCCAGGCCGAACGGCCGCCCTCGCTCCAGCGGCGGTACGGAAGGATCACGGTGCTCAGACGCAGACTCATGCCCCCGAGACTAAAGGGCGCCACCGACAACGGACGAAACGGTCACCGTGCGCGGCGGCTCAGCCACCGTGCGCCTCGGTGAACCGCAGATACCGGGGCGGCACGGCCTGGGTGAGCCACACCCCGTTGGCGCTGACGTGGAAGACATGGCCGTCGCGGTGCATGGCGGCGGCGTCGACCGGGAGGACGACCGGGCGGCCCCGGCGGGCGCCGACCCGCCGCGCCGTCTCGCGGTCGGCCGACAGGTGCACGTCGTGCCGGTTCATGGGCCGCAGGCCCTCGGTGCGGATCGCGTCCAGGCTGCGCGCCACGGTGCCGTGGTAGAGGTACGGCGGCGGGGTCGCCGGGGGCAGACCGAGATCGACCTCGATGCTGTGGCCCTGGCTGGCGCGGATCCGGGTGCCCTCGACCGCGAACCGCTTCTTGTCGTTGACGGCCACCACGTGGTCGAGCTCCTCCCGCGTGAAGCGGAAGCCGTGCGCGCCGGCCGCGGTGATCAGTGCGCCGATCTCGACCCAGCCGCCCTCGTCGAGGGTGAGACCGATCCGCTCCGGCTGGTGACGCAGATGCTTGGAGAGGTACTTCGACACCTTCACGGTGCGTCTTTCGTCCATCCCCTCAGCATGGCGGGCGAGACGGGAATCACGCATTTTGTTTTGCCGGTGAGGTTTGATCCACAGCCAACTTCGGTTATCCACAGCCCCGTTGGTGATTCTGTGGACAACTGACCGCTATTCCAGGGGACTTCACCGAGATCACAAGCGCGGCTCCACCCGGGCGAGCGCACGCAGCGCCCCGGGCAGGAGACGGGACAGCAGGTGCGCGCCGCGGGCCTCCGGTGTCACCGGGACCACGGGCCTGTCGCGGACCACCGCGTCCAGGACGGCGGCGGCGACCTTCTCCGGCGGGTAGCCGCGCAGGCGGTAGAGGCGGGCGGCCCGCTTCCGGCGCCGCTTCTGCTCCTCGGCGTCCACGCCCGCGAAGACGGCCGTCGACGTGATGCCCGTATTGACGAAGCCGGGGCAGACCGCCGTCACGCCGATGTCCCGGCCGGCCAGCTCGGCCCGCAGGCACTCGCTCAGCATGAGCACCGCCGCCTTGGAGGTGCTGTAGGCGGGCAGCGCCCGGGAGGGCTGGTAGGCGGCGGCCGACGCGATGTTGACGATGTGGCCGCCCTGCCCGCGCTCGGCCATCCGCGCGCCGAAGAGGCGGCAGCCGTGGATGACGCCCCACAGGTTGACGTCCAGGACCCTGCGCCAGTCGTCCGGTGTCGTGTCGAAGAACGAGCCCGCCAGGCCGATGCCCGCGTTGTTCACCAGTACGTCGACCACGCCGTGCTCGGCGTCGACCTTCTCGGCCAGCTTCTCCATGGCCCGCTCGTCGGAGACGTCCACCGGCTCCGCCCAGGCGCCCGGGGCGCCGAGCAGACGGCACCGGTCCGCGGTGCGGGCGGCGGCCTCCGCGTCCCGGTCGACGGCCACCACGCGCGCGCCGGCCTCCGCGAACGCCAGCGCCGTGGCCCGCCCGATGCCGCTGCCCGCACCGGTCACCAGGACCAGCTGACCGGCGAAGCGCTCGGCGTGCCGGCCGGTGGGCCGCGCCTCGTCACGGCCCTCCTCGACGCCCGTGACGAACTCCTCGATCCAGGCCGCCAGCTGGTCGGGCCGGGTGCGCGGGATCCAGTGCCTGGCCGGGAGCGTGCGGCGGGTCAGCCGCGGAACCCATCGCTCCAGTCCGTCGTACAGCCGCTCCGACAGGAACGCGTCCCCCAGGGGCGTGATGAGCTGCACGGGCGCGTGCGCGTACGCGTCCGGGCGCGGCCGGCGCAGCCGGAAGCGCACGTTGTCCCGGTACAGCCAGGCGCCGTGCGCCGCGTCCGTGGGCAGGGACGGGGTGGGGTAGTCGCCGCCGGAGACCTTCTCCGTCCGCCGCAGGATCGCCGGCCAGCTCTTGCCCAGAGGGCCGCGCCAGGCCAGTTCGGGCAGGGCGGGGGTGTGCAGCAGGTACACGTACCAGGATCTGGCGCCCTGGCCGAGGAGCTGGCCCACGCGGCGGGGCGTCGGGCGCTTCACGCGCGCGTTGATCCAGTGCCCGAAGTGGTCGAGGGACGGCCCGGACATCGAGGTGAAGGAGGCGATGCGGCCCTTGGTCCGCCGGACGGTGACGAACTCCCAGGACTGCACCGAGCCCCAGTCGTGCCCCACCAGGTGCACCGGCCGGTCCGGGCTGACCGCGTCCGCGACCGCCAGGAAGTCGTCCGTGAGCTTCTCCAGGGTGAAGCCGCCGTGCAGCGGCCGGGGTGCCGTCGAGCGGCCGTGGCCCCGGACGTCGTACAGCACGACGTGGAACCGGCCGGCGAGGCGGACGGCCACCTCCGACCAGACCTCCTTGCTGTCCGGGTAGCCGTGCACCAGCACCACCGTGGGCCGGTCCGGGTCCCCGAGCTCCGCCACGCACAGCTCGACCCCGCCCGTGCGCACCGTGCGTTCCCGCGCGCCCCTCAGTGCCGTCACCCCGCGCCTCCGTCCGCCGTCAGCCATCCGCTCCGGTCGTACCGGGTGTCCGAAAACTCGGCCTCAGGCGAGCGTTCCAGTTGTTAGACCGAGCGTCAACAGCCTGGTCGGGCGTGAGACCTCAGGGTGACCCCTAAGGTCCCGTACGACTGGAGGCTGACGCCAAGACGGCTCTCCGGGCTGACGTCCGGCGTGGCCCGCGTCACTACGGTCTAAGACGTGACTGTGATCGTGACCGAAAGCCTGAGCAAGCGGTTCCCCCGGGTGACCGCGCTTGACCGGCTCTCTGTGGACGTCGGACCCGGTGTGACAGGGCTCGTCGGTGCCAACGGAGCCGGCAAGTCCACGCTGATCAAGATCCTGCTGGGTCTGTCCCCCGCCACCGAGGGCCGCGCCGAGGTGCTCGGACTCGACGTCGCCACCGAGGGCGCCGCCATCCGCGAGCGGGTGGGCTACATGCCGGAGCACGACTGCCTGCCGCCCGACGTCTCGGCCACCGAGTTCGTCGTGCACATGGCCCGTATGTCCGGCCTGCCTCCGGCAGCCGCGCGCGAGCGCACCGCGGACACCCTGCGCCACGTCGGCCTGTACGAGGAGCGCTACCGCCCCATCGGCGGCTACTCGACCGGCATGAAGCAGCGTGTGAAGCTCGCCCAGGCCCTGGTGCACGACCCGCAGCTGGTCTTCCTGGACGAGCCGACCAACGGCCTCGACCCCGTCGGCCGTGACGAGATGCTGGGCCTGATCCGCCGCATCCACACCGACTTCGGCATCTCGGTCCTGGTCACCTCGCACCTGCTCGGCGAGCTGGAGCGCACCTGCGACCACGTCGTGGTCGTCGACGGCGGCAAGCTCCTGCGCTCCAGCTCCACCACCGACTTCACGCAGACCACGACCACCCTCGCGATCGAGGTCACCGACACCGACGACCACCCCGACGGCACCCGCGCGGTCCGCGAGGCGCTCCACGCGCGCGGGGTGGACACCCACGACGAGGGCACCGGCCTGCCCGGCTCCGGCCATGTGCTGCTGCTGACCGCGCGGGGCGAGGAGACCTACGACCTGGTGCGCGACGTCGTCGCCGACCTCGGCCTCGGCCTGGTCCGCATGGAGCAGCGCAGGCACCACATCTCGGAGGTGTTCCGGGACAGCGACGAGCAGCGGAAGGAGGCGGTCGGCCATGGCAGTTGAGCACCCCGTAGCGACGCCTTCGGGTGACCAGACCCGCATCCACAACATCGGCTACCGCAGCTACGACGGCCCCCGCCTGGGCCGCGGCTACGCCCGCCGGTCCCTGTACGCGCAGTCCCTGCGCGGCGCCTACGGGCTCGGCCGCTCGGTGAAGTCCAAGGTGCTGCCGATGCTGCTGTTCGCGGTGATGTGCGTGCCCGCGGCCATCATGGTCGCCGTCGCCGTCGCCACCAAGGCGCACGAACTGCCGGTGTCCTACACCCGCTACGCGATCATCATGCAGGCCGTCATCAGCCTGTACATCGCCTCGCAGGCACCCCAGTCCGTCTCCCGTGACCTGCGCTTCAAGACCGTGCCGCTGTACTTCTCGCGGCCCATCGAGACCGCCGACTACGTCCAGGCGAAGTTCGCGGCGCTGGCCTCGGCGATGTTCATCCTCACCGGAGCCCCGCTGCTCGTGATGTACGTGGGCTCGCTGCTCGCCAAGATGGGCTTCGCCCACCAGACCAAGGAATTCGCCCAGGGACTCGTCTCCATGGCACTGCTCTCGCTGCTCTTCGCCGGCATCGGCCTGGTCATCGCCGCCGTCACCCCGCGCCGCGGCTTCGGCATCGCGGCCGTCATCGCCGTGCTGACCATCTCCTACGGCGCGGTCACCACGCTCCAGGCCATCGCCGACACCCAGGGCAGCAGCGGCGCGGTCCCCTGGATCGGCCTGTTCTCGCCGGTCACGCTCATCGACGGGGTGCAGTCCGCCTTCCTCGGTGCCACCTCCTCCGCCCCCGGAGGCGACAGCCCGTCCACCGGGGCGGGAGTGGTCTACGTCCTCGTCTGCCTGGGCCTGATCGCCGCCGCCTACGGCCTCCTGACGCGCCGCTACAAGAAGCTGGGGCTCTGATGACCACGCTCTCCCTCGACCACGTCTCCCGCTGGTTCGGCAACGTGGTCGCCGTCAACGACATCACCATGACCATCGGCCCCGGCGTCACCGGCCTGCTCGGCCCCAACGGCGCCGGCAAGTCCACCCTGATCAACATGATGGGCGGCTTCCTGGCCCCCTCCACCGGCACGGTCACCCTCGACGGGCAGCCGGTGTGGCGCAACGAGGACATCTACCGCCACATCGGCATCGTCCCCGAACGCGAGGCGATGTACGACTTCCTCACCGGCCGCGAATTCGTCGTCGCCAACGCCGAGTTGCACGGACTGGGCGCGAAGGCGGCCCAGAAGGCGCTGGCCACGGTCGAGATGGAGTACGCGCAGGACCGGAAGATCGCCACCTACTCCAAGGGCATGCGGCAGCGCGTGAAGATGGCCAGCGCCCTCGTGCACGACCCGTCCCTGCTCCTGCTCGACGAGCCGTTCAACGGCATGGACCCGCGCCAGCGCATGCAGCTGATGGAACTGCTGCGGCGGATGGGCGATGAGGGCCGCACGGTGCTGTTCTCCTCCCACATCCTGGAGGAGGTCGAGCAGCTCGCCTGGCACATCGAGGTGGTCGTGGCCGGCCGGCACGCGGCCAGCGGTGACTTCCGCCGGATCCGCCGCCTGATGACCGACCGCCCGCACCGCTACCTGGTGCGCTCCAGCGACGACCGCGCGCTCGCGGCGGCGCTGATCGCCGACCCGTCGACGTCCGGCATCGAGGTCGACCTGGCGGAGGGCGCCCTGCGCATCCAGGCCGTCGACTTCGGGCGGTTCACCTCCCTGCTGCCCAAGGTGGCCAGGGACCAGGGCATCCGCCTGCTGACGGTCTCGCCGTCCGACGAGTCCCTCGAGTCCGTCTTCTCGTATCTCGTCGCGGCGTAGGAGGCCAAGATGTACGACCCCACAGTCGCCCGGCTCACCTACCGGGCCCTGCTCGGCCGCCGCCGGGCCCTCATCCTCGGCGCGCTGCCGCTGCTGCTGATCGTGATCGCCGTGATGGTGCGCGCCCTGGTCGGAGCCGACGACCAGACCGCCTCCGACGTGCTGGGCGGGTTCGCGCTCGCCACCATGGTGCCGATCATCGGCGTCATCGCGGGCACCGGCGCGATCGGCCCGGAGATCGACGACGGCTCCGTGGTCTACCTGCTGTCCAAGCCGCTGAAGCGGCCGACGATCATCTTCACCAAGCTGATCGTCGCGATCGCGGTGACCATGGTGTTCTCCGCGGTGCCCACGATGGTCGCGGGCCTGATCCTGAACGGCAACGGCCAGCAGGTCGCCGTCGCGTACACGGTGGCCGCGCTCGTCGCCTCGATCGCGTACGCCGCGCTCTTCCTGCTGCTGGGCACGGTCTCCCGGCACGCGGTGGTCTTCGGGCTGGTCTACGCACTCGTCTGGGAGGCCCTGTTCGGCTCCCTGGTGCCCGGGGCCCGCACGCTCAGCGTCCAGCAGTGGTCGCTGGCGGTGGCCCACAAGGTGTCCGGCGGCGATCTCGTGACCTCGGACGTCGGGCTGACCACGGCGACGGTGCTGCTGGTGGCGGTCACCGTGCTGGCCACCTGGTACGCCGGGCAGAAGCTGCGGTCGCTGACGCTCGCGGGCGAGGAGTAGGAGCAACGGCCTTGACGGGGGCCTCATCTCCGTCCGGGCAGACTTGGTCCAGGGGATGCGCTGCTGGGAGGCACGGGCATGGCTGACGAGGCGCCACGGAACGACGACTGGGACGGGATCGTCCTGGACGACGAGTTCATACGCTCGGCCGGGACCACCGAGCCGTCCGCCCGTGCCCGGATGCTCGCCGCCCGCTGGCGCGCCGAGTCGCCGGAGCCACAGCCCTGGCGGTCGGACGAGCCGCCCGCGGGGTGGTTCTTCAGCAGGGCGCGCCGCCGGAAGTGGCGCCGCCGGTAACGCCGTTTAATTCGGTGGCACCCAACCGACGTGGACGGCACAGTGGTGGTGTCGCAGCCACCGGCCGGGGGACCGGTGCCACGTTCTGGGAGAGGAGCCGGGCGATGTCCATGCACGACAGTACGTCCGGCTCCCGTCAGGGCAGCCCGCGGCGGGCTCCGGAGTAGTTACCCGCTCCGTCCGAGTCCGCCCCGCACGGGGAAGCTGCCCGGGGCGGTCGCTTCGAGCACGCGATGCGCTGCGCTCGCGTGGGCCGCCTTCCCAGTCACCGCCTCTCAGAGAGGCACCCGACGCTGGGGCGGGCGGGTAGGTCGCGCAACTCGGCGCTACGAGACGCCGCTGTGCCGACCCGTGCCGCCCCAGCGGCACGACCGCCCGCAGCTACGCCAGCAGGCGTTCGAGCACCACGGCGATCCCGTCCTCCTCGTTGGAGGACGTCACCTCGTCCGCCACCGCCCGCAACTCCTCGTGGGCGTTGGCCATGGCCACGCCCCGGGCGGCCCAGGCGAACATCGGGATGTCGTTGGGCATGTCGCCGAAGGCGAGCGTGTCGGCGGCCTTCAGGCCCAGGCGGCGGGCCGCCAGGGAGAGGCCCGTGGCCTTCGACAGGCCCAGCGGCAGCAGCTCCACTATGCCCTCGCCCGCCATCGCCACGGTGACGAAGCCGCCCGCGGCCTGCCGGGCCGCCTCGGCCAGCTCGTCGTCCGAGAGGGTGGGGTGCTGGATGTAGATCTTGTTCAGCGGGGCGGTCCACAGGTCCGACGCGTCCGTGAACGGAGTCGCCGGAAGCCGGCCCGTGACCGCGTAGCCGGGGCCCACCAGCACCTCGCCGTCCAGGCCGTCGCGGCTCGCCGCCAGGTACAGCGGGCCCACCTCGGCCTCGATCTTGGCCAGGGCCACGCCCGCCAGCTGCCGGTCCAGGGTCACGGAGGTCAGCAGGCGGTGCTCGCCGGCGTGGTAGACCTGGGCGCCCTGGGCGCAGACCGCGAGGCCGTCGTAGCCGAGGTCGTCGAGGATGTGCCGGGTCCAGGGGGCCGAGCGGCCGGTGACGACGATATGGGCGGCGCCCGCCGCGGTGGCCGCGGCGAGCGCCTCACGGGTGCGTCGCGAGATCGACTCGTCGGAGCGCAGGAGCGTTCCGTCGAGGTCGGTGGCGACGAGTCCGTAGGGGAAACCGGCGCTCACTTGGCCACCGGCTCCAGGACCTCCCGGCCGCCCAGGTACGGACGCAGCACCTCGGGCACGCGCACCGATCCGTCGGCCTGCTGGTGGTTCTCCAGGATGGCCACGATCGTGCGCGGTACGGCGCACAGCGTGCCGTTGAGCGTGGCCAGCGGGCGCACCTGCTTGCCCTCGCGGACGCGGATCTGCAGGCGCCGGGACTGGAACTCGGTGCAGTCCGAGGTCGAGGTCAGCTCGCGGTACTTGCCCTGGGTCGGGATCCAGGCCTCGCAGTCGAACTTGCGCGCGGCCGAGGCGCCCAGGTCACCGGTGGCGACGTCGATCACGCGGAACGGCAGCTCCAGCGAGGTCAGCCACTGCTTCTCCCACTCCAGCAGGCGCTGGTGCTCCGCCTGCGAGTCCTCGGGAGCCACGTAGGAGAACATCTCCACCTTGTCGAACTGGTGGACGCGGAAGATGCCCTTGGTGTCCTTGCCGTGCGAGCCGGCCTCGCGGCGGAAGCAGGGCGAGAAGCCCGCGTAGCGCAGCGGCAGCCGGTCCGCGTCGATGATCTCGTCCATGTGGTACGCGGCCAGCGGCACCTCGGAGGTGCCGACCAGGTACAGGTCGTCCTTGTCGAGGTGGTAGACGTCCTGGGCGGCCTGGCCGAGGAAGCCGGTGCCCGCCATGGACTGCGGGCGGACCAGCGCCGGGGTCAGCATCGGGGTGAAGCCCGCGGCCGTCGCCTGGGCGATCGCCGCGTTGACGAGGGCCAGCTCCAGCAGGGCGCCCACGCCGGTCAGGAAGTAGAAGCGCGAGCCGGAGACCTTGGCGCCCCGCTCCACGTCGATCGCGCCGAGGACCTGGCCGAGCTCCAGGTGGTCCTTGGGCTCGAAGCCCTCGGCGGCGAAGTCGCGGATGGTGCCGTGCGTCTCCAGCGTGACGAAGTCCTCCTCGCCGCCGACGGGAACGTCGGGGTGGATGAGGTTGCCCAGCCTCTGGAGGAGCTCCTGGGTCTCCGTGTCGGCCGCGTCGCGCTCGGCGTCGGCGGCCTTGACGTCGGCCTTGAGCTGCTCGGCGCGCTTGAGCAGTTCGGCCTTCTCGTCCCCGGAGGCCTTGGGGATGAGCTTGCCGAGCGCCTTCTGCTCGGCGCGCAGCTCGTCGAAGCGGACGCCGGACGACCTGCGCCGCTCGTCGGCGGACAGGAGGGAGTCGACGAGCGCGACGTCCTCTCCACGGGCGCGCTGGGACGCGCGCACACGGTCGGGGTCCTCACGGAGCAGGCGAAGGTCAATCACGCGGTCAAGGCTACCGGTGCGGCGTTCCGGCCCACGACTCGGTATTCCGAACTGCCGTGAACTGCGGCTTACGTACCGTTGTGGGGGAATTGCGCAGCGTGTCAATAAACATCGTCTCACTCCCTGGGACGGGGCATGCGGGAGGCGGGGGATTGACTCGACTCCCTTGTCGGAAACGGGATTTGAGGCCTCCGTTGTCCACAGGAATCCACACCCTCCGAAGAGTTATCCACAGGCTGTGCGGAAGACCTGTGGACACCGGAATTGATCACTCCGGAAGTGGTGACCGGAGTGAGGAATTCCCGGTTCAAACTGCCCTGACACCCGCTTTCGGGTGGAAAAAGGTCGCCCCAAAAGATGAACCAAAGGAAACGGATGGACGAAGGGTGATGCGAGCGAGGTCGGCCCGGGGTGCGGGCTGTAGGCCGATTTGTCGACCGAGTGGCGCTTCCGTGTCGACTTGTCCCCAGGTCGAGAAGCTCGCCTGTGGATAACTCCTGTGGATAACTCTAGAACCGCCCGTCCTGGCACCGCGCGACCCAGCTCGCGGCGGCCATGAACGCCTCGTCCGACGTCCCCGGCAGCGTGGGCAGAGGGGTGTCCGGCGTGATGTCCGCACGCGGGTACGAACCGAGGAATCGTACCTGCAGACAGATCCGCTTCAGGCCCATCAGCGCGTCGGCCACCCGGCGGTCGGAGATATGGCCCTCGGCGTCGATACAGAAGCAGTAGTTGCCGATTCCGGCGCCGGTCGGGCGGGACTGGAGCAGCATGAGGTTGATGCCCCGGGTGGCGAATTCGCCGAGCAGGTCGCGCAGCCCGCCGGGATGGTCGTCGCGCGGCCAGATCACCACGGACGTCTTGTCCGCGCCGGTCGGGGCCGCGGGCCGGGCCGGGCGGCCCACCAGCACGAACCGGGTTTGCGCGTTCTCCGCGTCGTGGATCCCGGTCTCCAGGGCCTCCAGGCCGTACCGGGCCGCCGCGAACTCGCCCGCGAAGGCGGCGTCGTACCGGCCCTCCTGGACCAGCCGGGCGCCGTCCGCGTTGGAGGCGGCGGACTCCCAGAGGGCGTCGGGCAGGTTGGCCTTGAGCCAGTTGCGGACCTGGGGCTGGGCGGCCGGGTGGGCGGTGACCGTCTTGATGTCGGACAGCTTGGTGCCCGGCCGGACCAGCAGCGCGAAGGTGATCGAGAGCAGCACCTCGCGGTAGATCATCAGCGGCGCGCCCGCCACCAGCTCGTCCAGAGTGGTGGTGATACCGCCCTCGACGGAGTTCTCGATCGGCACGAAGGCGGCCTCGGCCTCTCCGCCGCGCACGGCGTCCAGCGCGGACTGCACCGACACATACGGGATCAGCTCCCGGGTGGCCGCCTCCGGAAGCGTGCGGAGGGCGACTTCGGTGAAGGTGCCCTCGGGGCCGAGATACGCATAGCTCGCTGGCATGTCCTCACCCTAATGGCCGCCACGAAAACCGGCCCGGGTGTCTCAGGACTGCCCCCGCCGGGGGTGAATCGGCGTGACCTAACCCTCCAGCAGGCGTTGTCCGACGTACTCTCCACGGCCGGCGCCGCCCGGCACCGCGAACAGCCCACTGGCCTCGTGCCGGATGTACTTCGACAGCGCGTCGCCCCGGTCCAGCTTGCGCTGCACCGGCACGAAGCCGCGCAGCGGATCCGCCTGCCAGCAGACGAACAGCAGGCCCGCGTCGGGCGTCCCGTCGGCGTCGATGCCGTCGTGGTAGGAGAACGGGCGCCGGAGCATGGCCGCGCCCCCGTTCTGGTCGGGCCGGGTGATCCGGGCGTGGGCGTTGAGCGGGACGACGTAGTCGCCGCCCGCGTCCGCCTTCTCCAGGTCCATCGGGGTCGTCTCGGTGCCGCCCGACAGGGGCGCGCCGTTGGACTTGCGGCGCCCGATGACCGCCTCCTGGGCGGAGGTGGACAACTTCTCCCAGTCGTCGAGGAGCATGCGGATCCGGCGTACGACGGCGTAGGAGCCGTTCGCCATCCAGGCGGGGTCGGCCGAGCCGGACGCCGGGACGAAGATCCGCTTGTCGAAGTCGGTCTCGGCCGGCTTCGGATTGCGGGTGCCGTCGAGCTGGCCCATCAGATTGCGGGCCGTCATGGGATGGGCGGTGGCGCCGGGGGTGCGGTTGAAGCCGTTCATCTGCCAGCGGACGCGGGCCGCGACGCCCGCGTCCTTCTGGATCGCGCGCAGCGCGTGAAAGGCGACCAGGGCGTCGTCGGCACCGATCTGCACCCAGAGGTCGCCGTTGCTGCGCGCCTTGTCGAGGTGGTCGGAGGAGAAGTCGGGAAGGGGGTCGAGGGAGACCGGGCGCTGCTTCTCCAGGCCGGTCCGGCCGAAGAAGCTGTGCCCGAAGCCGAAGGTGATCGTCAGGGAGGACGGGCCGGCGTCCCGGGCCACGTCGGTGTCGTCGTGCGCGGACGCCTCGCCCGCCATCAGCCGCTCGGCCGTCGCCGACCAGCGGCGCAGCAGCGCGGACGCCTCCTTGCGGCCCGCGCCCGCCGCCAGGTCGAAGGCGACGAGATGGCCCCGGGCCTGGAGCCCCTCGGTGATGCCGGGCTGATGTTTCCCGTGAAACATCGCCCGGCCGGCGCCCACCGAGCTCAGCGGCGTGGCCGCGGCGGGGGCGGCGGCGTACCCCGCGGCCCCGCCCGCCGCGCCGAGCACCAGCCCGGTGGCACCGGCGGTGCCGAGAAGCCTGCGCCGTGAGATGCCGTCGCGCGGGGAGTCGCCGAGGACGGGCTCCGCCGCGGCGGTGTCGGGCGTGCGAGCCTGCGGGATGGACTGGTCGGGCATGGTGGGGTTCAGCCGATCTGCGCGTTCTTGAAGACGGTCGCCTGGTCGATGTCGGAGGTGCGCACGGTCACGGCGATCTTCCATTCGCCGGCCATGGGGATCTGCACCCCGTTCGCCGCCCAGTGTCCGGTGGTGACGTGGTCGGGGTTGACGGGCAGCGGCCCGATCTTCTTGGCGGTGAGCGTGAAGGCGACCTTCACCTCGGGGACGTCGAAGGCCCGGCCGTTGGGCCGCTGCACGTAGACGTGCATCTCGTTGCCGCCCACGCGCGCGGGGTCGAAGTCGAGCCGTACGACGCCCTTGCCGTCCTGGCCGCCGGTGTCGAACGGCATGTCCAGGGTCAGCGCCCCGGCGGACGACGAGGAGGAGGACGAGGACGACGACGTGGCCGCCTTGGCCTCCTGCTCGGTGCGGCCCGGCTCGGTCTGGGTGAGCACGGTGGTGACGGCGAGCAGGACGACGGCGACGCCCGCCTCGGCGAGGACCGAGCGGCGCAGGCCGAAGCGGTCGGGGTCGGCGTCCCGCAGCCGCTTCTGCCGGGCGGAGTCCTCGGCGGCGCGCTGCCGGGCGAGCTGAGCGGCGCGCTCGGCGTTCCCGCCGGAGGCGGGCGCGGTCACGCGCTCCTTCACTTCGGCCTTGGCCTTCGAGGGCTCGGCCCCCTTCGCCGCCGTCGAGGCGGGCGCGGTGTCGGCGAGCCGTGCCGTCCACCGCCGGGAGACCGCCGCGATGCCGACCAGCAGCGCCACGAGCCCGATCTTGACCAGCAGCAGCTGCCCGTACCGGGTGTCGGTGAACGCCGACCAGGAGCCCATCTGGCGCCAGGACTGGTAGGTGCCGGTCGCGACCAGCGCCAGGACGGAGCCGAAGGCGAGGCGGGAGAAGCGGTGCACGGCCGCGCTCTCCACGGGGGTCTCGGCGGGCGCCCGGTAGAGCGCGACCAGGAGGGCGGTGAGCCCGCCCAGCCAGGTGGCGACCGCCAGCAGGTGCACCACGTCGACCGGCATGGCGATGCCCGCCTGGAGCCCGACGGAGGCGTGCTCGGCCATCGCCCAGCTCGCCGCGAGCCCGGCGGCCACCACGGTGCCGCCGATCGCCAGGCCGAAGGTCAGGTCGCGCCTCTCGTCGTCCTCCCGCTTGTCGTAGGCCCCGAAGAGGACGGCGACGAACAGCGCCGCCGCGGCGAGCAGCAGCAGCCGGGAGACCAGCGCGGCGCCGGTCTTGGTCTGCAGCACCTGCCCGAGCAGCTCCAGGTCGAAGATGTCGGCGACCTTCCCGGAGCCGGTGTAGGAGCCGCGCAGGAGCAGCAGCCAGAGGGTGGCGGCGGTGAGCGTGACCCAGCCGCCGACGACCAGCCGCTGCAGGGCCCGTACCCCGGATCCGCGCTGCCAGCAGGCGAGCACGAAGGCCGCGCCGCCGACCAGCACGATGTAGCCGGCGTACGACATGTACCGCCCGAACCCGTACAGCCGGCCCACGGCCCCGCCGCCCGCGGTCTGGTCGGAGACGGAGACGGTGGTCTGGGAGGGGGCCCCGACGGAGAAGGTGAAGGCGCCGGAGACGGGGTGGCTGTCCGCCGAGACGACCTGGTAGGCGACGGTGTAGGTGCCGTCGGCCAGGCCGCTCTTGAGCTGCACCGCGTACGTGGTGCCGCTGATGTTGGACGGCTTGCCGACGTCGACCTTCTTGCCCTTGGGGTCGAGGACGTGCAGCGAGTCGTCGTTCATGGCGACCTTCTCGGAGAAGGTCAGCGACACCTGGGTGGGCGCCTTCTTGACCACCACCCCCTGTGAGGGGTCGCTGCCGGTCAGCGCGGCGTGCGCGGAGGCCGGCCCGGCACCGGCCAGCAGCGCGCCGGTGACGGCCAGGAACAGCAGCACCAGGGTGCGCAGGCGGGGGGTGATGGTCCGCGTCAAGATGGTCCCTCCCTCAGTGTCCGGTCGACGGGTTGTACGTGGCGGACTTCACCGGCATCTCGACGGTGAGGGGCCCGGACTTGGCGAACGTGAGCTTCAGGGTGACCGTCTGGCCCTGCTTCGGCCGGTGCTTCAGCTTCTCGAACATCAGATGGTCGCCGCCGCTCTTGAACACGAGCCGGCCGTGGGCGGGGACGGCGAAGGAGGTGGCCTCCCGCATCGCGCCGCCGGCGGTGTGGTGCATGGTGATCTCGCCGGCCGCGTCGCTGGTGACCGAGGTCAGCTCGTCCTTCGTGCCGCCCTTGTTGGTGATCGTCAGGAACCCGGCCGCCATGTCGGCCGAGACCGGCTGCGGCATGTAGGAGGAGCTGACCGACAGCTCCGCCTTGGCGGCGCCGTCGCCGGAGCCGCCGCAGCCCGCCAGCGCCGGCGCGCCCGCCAGGAGGGTCATCGCGGCCAGGGCCGGACGCCTCACGGGTTGGCTCCCTTGATGATCTTGGGGAGGTCCTTGGTGTAGTCGCCGACCGTGGTGCCCTCGCCGTAGAGGAGGTAGCCCCCGTCGGTCTTCGGGGAGAACGCGACGACCTGGGTGCCGTGGACGGAGACGGTCTTGCCGTTCTTGTCCTTCTTCGTCGGCTCGATGGTGATGCCGAGGGCGCGGGCGCCGGCCTGGATGGTGGAGAAGTCACCGGTCAGGCCGATGAACTGGGAGTCGATTCCCTTGAGCCACTTGCCGAGTTCGGACGGGGTGTCGCGGGCGGGGTCGGTGGTGACGAACACCACCCGCAGCTTGTCCTGTTCGGCCTTGGGCAGGGCCTTCTTGGCGACCGCGAGGTTGTTCATGGTCAGCGGGCAGATGTCGGGGCAGTGGGTGTAGCCGAAGTAGATCAGGGTCGGCCTGCCCTGGGTCTCCTTGCGGAGGTCGTATTTCTTGCCGTGCGTGTCGGTGAGGACCAGGTCCGGCTTCTCGAACGGCTGGTCGAGCACGGTGGCGGCCTTGTCCGAGCCGGACTCCTCGGAGACCACGGCGATGGGTGACTTGCCGTCGTCGCCGCTGCCGCAGGCGGAGAGGGTCAGAGTGGCCGCGGCGAGCAGCGAGGCCGCGGCGAACGTCTTCTTGCGCATAGAGAAATGTCCCAGATGTGAGAGCTCCGGCCCGCACCGGGGCCGTGCCAAGCCTGGCACGGGCCCCTGTGCGCGGCACGGATCAGGGGGTTCAGGCGTCGGCCCGGCGCCGTCCGGCGAGCACGCCGTAGGCGACACCGGCCGCGCCGACGACGATGCCGACCACACCGAGCACGCGCGCGGTGGTGTCGCTGCCGCCGGAGGAGGAGTCGTCGGAGGCGGCGGCGGTCTCGGCCTTCTCCTCCTTCTCGTCGGAGGCGTCCTCGGCGGCGGTCGAGCCGTGGGAGTGCTCGTCCTCGGAGGCGGCGGCCAGTTCGAGCACCGGGGCGGGGTTCTCGGGCTCCTCCTGGCCGTCCTGCTGGACCTCGATCCAGCGGACGACCTCCTTGTTGGAGTACGTCTGGATCGCCTTGAAGACCAGTTCGTCGGTGTCTTCGGGCAGGGCGCCGACGGACAGCGGGAACTTCTGGAAGTAGCCGGGCTCGATGCCCTTGCCGTCGGCGGTCCAGGTGACCTTGGTGATCGCCTCGCTGATCTTCTCGCCGTGCATCTCCAGCGGCTTGTCCAGCTTGGACTTGGTGACCTTCACCTTCCAGCCGTCGATCGGCTGCGGCATCACCGAGGCCAGCGGGTGGTCGGTGGGGAAGCTGACCTCGAGCTTGGTCGTCGAGGCGTCGTCGCGCTCGTTGGGCACCTTGAAGTCGACGACCGCGTAGCCGCCCTTGGCGGCCGTGCCCTCCGGCTGCACGCTGACGTGCGCGAAGGCGGGCGCGGAGAGGACGAGGACGGAGGAGCCGGCGACGGCAGCGGCGGCGGCGAGACGAGAAGCCTTCATGGCGTGGAGCACTCCACTCTGAGTGAGTTCCGGTGGTGAAGAGGGGTATGCGTGCGCGAGGCGCGACCGCGGTCCCTCTCCTTACGGATGTGTGCGGAGTGGCGTTCGCGTCGCGTCAGGCGGCGAGGACGAGTGCGGCGGCCGACGGCGGGCCGCGCCGGATCACCGTGTGCTGGAGTGCGGTGGTCTGCGGGGCGGGCGAGTCGTCCGTGGCGGTACGACGGGCCCGTGCGCGCGGGTCGGGAACGGGCGGGAGCCCGGCGCACAGGGCGCATGCCAGCGCGAGGGCCGCGCGCAGCGACCTTACGAGCGCTCCCTCAGTGATTCCGTGCGTCGACAGGTCGAGCAGGCGCAGCACGGCCAGGTCGCCACGGCGCAGCAGCCAGCCGACGGCGACGGCCGCGAGGAGGTGGCCGAGGACCATCGGCAGCGAGGGCAGCAGGGACGCGGAGGCGCCGGTGGCGTCCGCCGCGTGGTGCATGGCGCTCATGTCCATGCCCGGGTGCGGGGCCGCGGGGGCGGCCAGATGCGCGTCGACGAGGAGCCGGTACGCATGGGCGGGGCTGAGGGCAGCCGCGCTCGACCCGCACACCAGCCGTGCGGCCCGGGCCACGAGGGCCTGGTCGCTCATCCCGGACATCGAGCCCATGGAGCTCATCGAGCCCATGGACGCGGCGCCGGAGGCCGTAGCGGCCGTGGCCTGCTCGGCCAGCCCGAACAGCGTGTGCAGCGCGGTCTGCCCCACGGCGAGCAGCGCCGCGATCCCCGGCAGTGAGCGGGCCCGCCCGGCGAGCGGGGCCACCAGTACGAGGGAGCCCAGGAATCCCGCGCCCAGCGTCCACAGCGGGACGGTGGCGCAGGCGGCCAGGGTGTGCCCCGCCGCAGCCAGCACGACGCAGACCGCGGCGAACACCGCGGCCCGCAGAATCCGGAGTTCCGCTCCGGAGCGCGTAGTGCGCGGCTGGGGGGCAGTCATGGCGGGCTCATCATCGCACTGTCCTCACACCTGCCTTACGGCAGGTCCGGAAGACGGCCGTCGCACAGCCGCCCCTCATACACCGATTCGTCCCCGGCCGCATCCACCGTATGGGCGGAGTCACGCCGACGGTGTGCTTACGGACCGCCACGGGCGGCAATACGTATCGGTATGTCGAGCCGCAGCCAGGAGGCTGGAGCATGAGCATCTGGTGGTCACTCCATCTGCGGCGCGAGGCCGCGAGCGTCCCGCTCGCCCGACGGCTGCTGCTGGGCACGATGGAGACCGCGGGCGTCGACCCCGACATCTCGTACGACCTGTCCGTCGCCCTCAGTGAGGCCTGCGCGAACGCCGTCGAGCACGGCGGTGACGGTGCGCGCGGCGCCTCGGAGGAATACCGGGTGACGGCCTACCTCGACGGCGAGAAGTGCCGTATCGAGGTGACCGACTCCGGCCCGGGACTCGCCCCCGGCGCCGCGGTCACCCGGCCCCCGTGCCCGGACGCCGAGCACGGCCGCGGCCTGTGTCTCATCCGGGAACTCGCCGACCACGTCCACATCGGCCCCAAGTCCGGCCGGGGCGGGACGGTGGTCAGCTTCGACAAGATGCTCAAGTGGCGCGACGACGCGCCGCTGGTGGCGGTCTAGACGCCCGGCCGGGCGGCTCACAGCTTTCTGCCAGCCACGGCTCATGTCCCTGACATGCGGAGTTCGTACGTTCCTCGGCCATGACGGGAAAACACAAGAACAACATCACCCGGCGCCGCGCCCTCGCGGTGACCGGCGGTACGGTCGCGGCCGGCGGCCTCGCCGTCGCCGGTTACCAGTCGGCCTTCGCCGACACGGCCACCGAGGCCACGGCGAGCGCCTCCGCCTCGGCCACCTCGACCGGCGGCACCTGCATGCAGCTGATGTCGAGCGTCACGGAAGGGCCGTACTACCTCGATGGTGCCTTGGTGCGCAAGGACATCACCGAGGGCAAGAGCGGCGTCCCGCTGACGCTCCGGCTCACCGTCGTGGACGCCACCGACGGCTGCACCCCGGTCTCCGGCGCCGCCGTGGAGATCTGGCACTGCGACGCCTGGGGCTACTACTCGGGCTACACCACCGCCAACCCCGGCGGCTCGGCGCCCGCGGAGAGCGAGGACGGCTCCACCGCCGACGACAGCACCTATCTGCGCGGCTACCAGATCGCCAACGCCAACGGGGTGGTGAAGTTCGAGACGATCTTCCCCGGCTGGTACACGCCCCGCACCTGCCACATCCACCTCAAGGTGCACACCGGCGGCGAGAAGGAGGACGGCACCTACGAGGGCGGCAAGGTCAACTACACCGGCCAGCTGTTCTTCGCCGACGACATCGCCGAGGAGATCTTCACGCTGGAGCCGTACTCGAAGCACACCGGCACCTACACCGAGCTCGCCGACGACATGGTCTACGACGGCGGCGGCGCCTCCAGCGGCCTGCTGACCCTGGAGCGCGTGCACAAGAAGGACCCGTCCAAGGGCTACAAGGGCTACATCACCCTGGGCGTCGACCCCGACGCCGAGAACACCGGCGCCGGCAGCGGCGGTGGGGGCACGCCCCCGAGCGGCGCGCCCAGCGACACCCCGACGGGTGCCCCGCCGAGCGGTGCCCCGAGCGACAGCGCCTCCCCGACGGCGTCCGCGTCCTCGTAAGGTACGGCCATGAGCAGCCGCGAGGACGACACGCTGGCGCAAGCCGCAGTGGACGCGCTCACCAGGCAGCTGGCCCTGGCGCCCAAGCCGGGACTGCCCGATCCGCGCGACCTGACCGCCCGGACCACCCGCCGGGACCACCGTGCCCTGCGCTGGTCGGCCAAGGCGCTGACACCCGGCCTCGCGGCGATGGCCGCCTCCGCCCGCCGCACCGGTGAGGTCACGCCGGCACTGCGGGCGGAGCTGGGGGCGATCGGCCGGTGCACCGAGCACTCGGTCGGTCTGGCGGGCGGCGGACACCGGGGCGCCCTGTGGGCGCTGGGCCTGCTGGTCGCCGCTGCCGCGCTGGGGCCGAGGCCCGGGGCACGGGACGTGCTGACGGTGGCCAAGCGGATCGCCGCGCACCCCGACCGCCGCGCCCCGCTCAGGGCGTCACGCGGCTCCTCCGTGTCGGCCAAGTACGGCGCGGCCGGGGCCCGGGGCGAGGCGAAGGCCGGATTCCCGCATGTGCGGCGGGCGTTGGACGCGCTCGCCGCCGCCCGCTCGGCCGGCGCCACCGAGGCCCAGGCGCGCCTGGACGCCCTGCTCACCGTGATGTCCACCCTCCAGGACACCGAACTCCTCTACAGGGCGGGTCCGTTGGGCCTGCGGCAGGTGCAGGCGGGCGCCCGGGGGATCCTGGAGGCGGGCGGAACGGCCACCCCCGTGGGCGCCGAGGCGCTGGCCGCCTTCGACGCCGACCTGCACACGCGCGCGTGGAGCCCCCGGGGAAGCGCGGGACTGCTCGCGGGGGCGCTGTTCCTCGATTCGCTGCCGGTGGCTTGAATTTCCCTGGATTCCGGATCTCGTGGCGGGCCGGCATGGTTGATGGACGGCCCGCCACGTCATTAGCCTGTCGAAAATGCTGGCCCATGAGCCCAAGGCGTCGACGGTCCGGGTGGTCACCACCGCATCCTTGCGTGCCGACCCGGAAAAGCTGATCCCCCTTTCCGGGGAATCCGCTCGCATTCTCCCGTTCGACGAGGAGGTGCTGCGCCACTGCACCGGCGACGTCACCGAATTCACCGCCTCGGTGTGGGGAAAAAGAGCCCACGTCACGGCGGCCGGAATTCCGGAGGGCGATCTGATCGGCGCCGAGGACATCGACCGGCTGCTCACCGGGCTGCCGCTGCTGCGGGCGGACATGATCCGGCTCGTGCGCAACGGGGAGGTCCTGCCGCGTTCGTCGTATCTGAGGTCCGTACGGGAGGTCTACCCGCGCCCGGTCGACCAGCGGATGACCGAGAACGAGCATCTGCTGGAGATGCTCACGCGCGGCGCGGCGAGCCCGGCGGAGGTGACGGCCGCCGTACGCGCGGGAGCCACGCTGATCCTGGAGAACACCCACTGGTACCACCCGCCGGTCACCGAGTTCTGCCGTGCGCTGGAGCTCGCCCTGGGCCACCGGTGCCGGGCGAACGTCTATCTCACGCCCGCCTCGGCACAGGGCTTCGACCTGCACTCCGATCCGACCGACGTGTTCGTGCTCCAGGCGTCCGGCGAGAAGGACTGGCACCTTGAGGCCAGCCCCTGGCAGCGCCGGCACGGCATCGAGCCCGAGGTCACCGACCTGGTGCTGCGGCCCGGCGACGTCCTGTACGTCCCGCGCGGCACCCCGCACCGCGCCCACACCCGGCACGCCCGCTCGGTCCATGTCACCGTCAGCGTCACCCCGAACACCTGGCGGGACGTGCTGCGGACCTCGCTCACCCAGCTCGTCGAGCAGGCCCTGCCGGCCGAGAGGCTGGACGCCGAGCTGCCGGTCGGCTGGCTGCACGACGGCGACGCCCTGGCCCCCGACACCGACCGGCTGATGGCGAGCCTGCGCACCGCCCTGGAGGAGACGGAGGCGGACCGCGTCCACTCTGCGCACCTGCGGAACTTCCTGACCGAGCTGACCGACCGCGTCCCCGGCGCCTTCGCCGCCGACCACGCCCTCGGAGTGCTCGGCGTGACCGACACCACCCGGCTGCGGCGCCGGCGCACCGTGCCGTGCGCGCTGTTCACCCGCCCCGGCACCCCGAAGCTGTACGTCGTCCTCGGGCGCCGCACGGTCGTCCTGCCCGCGCACCACGAGCGGGCGGTACGGCACCTCGTGGTCGCCGACGTGTTCGAGCCGCGGGACCTCGCGGCGTGCGGCCTCGCCGAGCCGCGCGAGCGCCTGGAGCTCTGCCAGGTGCTCGTCGACACCCACCTCCTGCGCACGGCCTGACGCCGCTAAGGTGAGCCCATGGACATTCCGGCCGAAAAATTACCCGGCGGTGTGATATTGCGGCTCGCCACGAAAGGCGACGCCCCGGCACTCGCCGCCGCATATGTCGAGAACCGCGAGCATCTCGCACCGTGGGAACCCCGCCGCACCGAGGAATTCTTCACCGTAGGCACTCAGGCGGCCCTGCTCGAGGAGCGGCTGAGGCAATTCGCCGAAAAGCGGATCGTGCCCAGGGTTCTGGAATCCGCCGACGGCCGGATCGTGGGGACCATCACCCTGTCCGGAATCGTCCTCGGCCCTTTCCGCAGCGCCTATCTCGGGTACTGGATCGCCGCCGACCACCAGGGGCGCGGACTGGCGACAGCCGCCGTGGAGGCGGTGTGCCGGGACGCCCGCGAGACCGTGGGCCTGCACCGCATCGAGGCCACCACCGTCCTGGACAACACCGGCTCCCAACGCGTGCTGGCCAAGTGCGGCTTCGAGCACATCGGTACGGCCCCGCGCTATCTGCACATCAACGGGACGTGGCGGGATCACCTGCTGTTCCAGCGGATCCTGCACGACGACGACCCGACTCCGTGACCCCGGCGGCGGGCGCGGGCGCCGAGGCCCGTACCGCCACGGCGTGCGCACCCGCGCCGGCGGCCAGGAACAGCACCGCCAGCGCCGCCCAGCCCGCCGCCCCCGCGGCCACCACGCCCCCGGCCACCAGGGACGGCCCGACCATCCCCTCGGCGGTCGGGCCCAGGCTGTACGCGGCGGCGTAACTCCCGCGCTCCTCCTCGGGGGACAGCGCGAACTGCAGCCCCCAGCCGCCCGCGGCATGCCAGATCTCGCCCAGCGTGTGCAGCACCACGGTCGCCAGCAGCAGCGCCACGGCCACGGCCGTCGGCACCCGGGCGGCCAGCGTCAGCGCCCCGCACATCAGGGCCAGCGACACCCCGGCCCGCCGCATGTGCCGTCCCGCGCCGGGCACCGTCTCGGCGCCCCGGCTCATCGGCACCTGGAGCGCGATCGCGATGACGGTGTTGGCGGCGATGAGCAGCGGGGCGATCGCCGGGGGCGCCTCGGTCGCCCGGGACACCCATAGCGGGATGCCGATCACCAGCACCGAAAGGTTCAGCTGGAGGAAGCCGTTGCAGCAGGTCAGCGCCAGGAACCTCAGATCCCGGAAGGGCGCGAGCGCGGTGCGCTGCCCGCGCCCGCGCGCCTTGCCGCCCACCTCGCGCGCCCCCGCCATCAGCACGGCGGCGATCACGAACGACAGCCCGTCGCCCAGCAGCAGCGACCGGTACCCCCACGCGCTGCCGCTGCCCACCGCCACCGCCGCGAGCAGGGCGCCCACCAGGAACCCGGTGTTCTTCACCACCTGCACCCGGGCCATGACACCGACCCGCTGCCCGTCGCCGAACGCGGCGCCGACGTACGCCTGGAGAGCGGGCATCCCGGCGTACTCGGCCAGTCCCAGCAGCACCAGCACGGTGAGGAACTGCCAGAAGGTGTGCACGAACGCCAGCGCGGAGCACCACACCGCGCGCCACAGGTGCAGCGCGACCAGCGCGCGGCGCGGCCCGAGCCGGTCGACCAGGGCGCCGTTCGGGACGGTCGCGGCCAGCGCGACGACGCCGAGGACGGACAGGCCGATCCCGATCTGGCCCCCCGACAGCCCGGCCACCCGCGTGTAGAAGAGCGTGGCACCGGCGAGGAACAGACCACCGCCCGTCGCGTCGATCGCGACCGTGGTCAGCAGCCTGCGCTCCAGGGGGCCGGTGGGCCGGACACCGAGCCGGCCGGCGAGTGCTCCCAGTGCTCCCCGCATGATCGGACTCCCTTCATGATGTGCGGCGGACGTTCACAGACAGGTCTCGTGCGCCTCGGACACGCACGTCGGGCAGAACAGCGTGCCGTCGAGCCGTTCCTGACAGGCCGGGCAGCGCCGTACCGGGTCGACACGGTCGCCGAGCCAGGCGCGGGCCAGGACGGAGCGCAGCGCGGTCTCCGCGTCGCGCACCTTCGGGTGCAGGGCGGTCTCCCGGCCGAGCCGCAGCACCGAGGCGACCACCGGCTCCGGCACACCCAGGGCCCGCCACACCGCCCGGCAGGCCGGCCAGGAGCGCTCCGCCCAGTGCAGTTCCTCGGCGGCCTCGGACATCGCCGACCGCAGGGCCGGGGCGAGAACACCCGAGCCGACGGCGGTTGCCAGGACGGCCCGCACATGGACGGTGGACACGGTCAGTTCGGCGTGCCCGGCGTCGGGGTCCAGGGCGACGGCGACATCGGCGTCCGAGGTGAGGACGCCCAGCCGGTACAGGGTGAAGACGTCACCGATGCCGATCGCGCCCAGCGGCCACAGGTCGGCGGCCCGGAGCGCGCCCATGCTGGAGGCGCCCACCACCGTCCAGCCCGCGTCCAGCAGTTCCCGGCACTCGGTCGGCGTGACGGCCATGGACCCGCCGAACAGTCCGTCGACGAGGAGCACGGTGCCGGGCCGCAGGTCCAGCAGCGGCGCCAGGTCGCCCCGGCGTACGGGCGGTCGCAGGTCGACGGCGGCCAGCAGCGACGGGTCCAGCGGGTGGACGGAGGCGGCGCCGAAGACGATGGGCTGTGCTGTGTCATGGGGCCACACGATCGCTCCTGGTGGTGTTGTGTGGTGCGGCCACACGATGGCTTCTGCCGGGATCCACCACGGAGTCGACCATCCCGGGCACCGCGACGTGTGCGACGGGCAGTCCGAACTCCGCGAGGGTCAGGTCGGTGAACACCACCCGCCGGTAGCCGCCCTCCGCCAGCCGCGCGGCGACGTCCCGCAGCGTGGCCCGCGTCGACGTGGGCGGCGGGTCGGGCAGGTCGCGGAGGTCGGTGACGCCGTGGGCCCGGGCGGCCAGCGCGCGGGCCAGGAACGCCGAGCGCTGCGCGGCCGGGTCCGCCCGGTAGACGTCGGCGACCCGGTCGAGGTCCTCCCGGCTGCCCTGGATCGCGGTGGCCCGGGCCTGCGCGGCCTCGGTCAGCGCCCGGCGCAGCGCCACGCCGGCGTTGCGGTGGGTGCCGAAGCCGGACACCGCCAGATGGGCCTGGGCGGCGCCCGGGTCGGAGAGGAAGACGGCGAAGGTGGGCAGGACGGTCGTCCCGGTGAGGTCGATGATCACGGTGTCGACCTCGGCCCGCGCGTACTTGCGCAGCAGTTCCGTCTCGGGCGCCCCGGTGATCGTGTCGAGCCCGACCAGCCGCCCCGGACCGCCGCGCAGATAGCGGGAGGTGGCGTCCCGTTCGACGACCTCGTACAGGGCGTGCAGCACGGCCTCGGCCAGGGTGGCGCCGGAGGCCAGCCCGGTCGTGCTGGGGCGTACGGGCCGGGCGAGGCCCGGTGGCGCGTAGTACGGGAAGACCACGTCGGCGGCCGGCACCAGCACCGCCGTGCCGTCCGCCGCGTCGGTGCCCCGGATCCACTCCAGCGGCTCGTCGGGCAGGCCCGGCAGGCCGAGGTCGGCGGCGCCGAGGAAGTCCCGCCCGGCGGCGCGGAGTTCGGAGGGCCGGGCGGTCAGCTCGGGCCGGGCCAGTGAGCCGCAGTGCCGTTCCAGGGCCTCGAACAGGGCGGAGGCGAGGGCTTCCTGCTTGCCGTTGCCCTTGCCCTGGCACAGGGTGATCTGCCCGGCGCGGGCGCCCGGCCGGGTCACGCTGAACACCGGGATGCCGAGCACGTCCAGCGGGGTGAGGTCGGTGACCCGGCTGATGCCGAGCCGGTACCGCAGCGGCCACACCCGCCCGACGGCCTCGGCGGCCGGCACGGACCGGTGCGAGGTGCCGCACGACACCATCGCGGGGTCCCCGGCCGTCTCCGCCAGCCATGCCAGCGGATCGGCGGTCGCGAGGTCAGTCACGGCGCGCCTCCCGGGTGACCACCAGCAGACAGCGGGCGTGCAGGGCGGTCAGGAAGGCCAGGGCGGCGTCCGGTCCGGTGTTCGTGCCCTCCAGACAGGCGGGCAGGTAGTCCCCCAGAGGGCGCCCGGACGCGGCCCGGGTCAGCGCGGTGAACGCCCACTCGGGCAGATGCAGGCCCGCCTTGCCCTCGGCCCCGCCGGTGATCCGCAGCAGGGTGCCGGCGCCGTCCTGCTCCCAGACCAGGCGGGCGCCCGGGGCGAGGTCGACGCAGGTGTCCGCGGTCAGGGCCGTACCGAGGCCGGCGAGCCGGCGGACGAACCGGTCGCCGAGCACCATGCCGCCGAGGTGGGTGGCCAGCAGCATGTCCAGGGCCTGGCCCGGGGTCTCGATCATCGGCTCGCCGCGCCGGTTGAGCGAGGTGTTGACCATCACCGGGAACCCGGTGCGCTCGCCGACCAGGTGCAGCAGCCGGTGGACGAGGGGGTTGGCGGTGCGGGAGACGGTCTGGACGCGGGCGGTGCCGTCGACGTGGGTGACGGCCGCGAGGGAGGACCGGTACTCCTCCCGGACCCGGACCACGCGCAGCATGTGCGGTGAGGGGGCGTCGAGTTCGAAGTACTCGGCGGCGACCTCCTCCGGCACGATGGGCGCCAGCGGCCGGAAGTCCTCCCGGAACTTGATCTGGGCGTTGATGAAGTCCCAGGTGTCCCGGCTGCGGGCGTCGGCGAAGACCGACCGGTGCCCGAGCGCGCGCGGCCCGAACTCCGACCCGCCCTGGAACCAGCCGACCACCTCGCCCGCGGCGATCCGGTCCGCGAGGTCGTCCAGACCGAGCGGTTCCACGGTCACCCGGTCCCCGACCAGCCCGATCGCGCTGTCGTGGTCGTCCTGGGTGTAGGGGTGGCCCAGGTAGTCGTCGAACTCGCCGACGTCCCGGCGGGTCGATCCGGTGAGGCGGAAGTGCGCGGCGGCGGCGACCCCGAGGGAGATTCCGGCGTCGCTGGCGGCCGGGACGACGAAGAAGCGGTCGGCGCCGCTCTCCCGGGCGATGCGGTCGTTGGCCACGGAGTTCAGCGCGACCCCGCCCGCGTAGGCGAGGTTGCGGCACCCGGGGACCAGCGACATGGCGTGCTGCGCCCGCGCGACCAGCGCCTCCTCCAGGTCGGCCTGGACACGGGCGGCGAGGTCGGCGTGGTCCAGCGGGCTGCCGCTGCCGGGCCGCAGCCGGTGCCGGTCCTTCCAGTCGCTCCGGAAGTGCGGCAGCCCGTCCGGGCCCTGTTCCAGGAGACTCGGCCCGGCGTTGTGCGGCTTGCCCCAGGGCGCGAGCCCCATCAGTTTGCCGCTGCCCTCCTGCCAGTCCCCGAAGACGTACTGGCTGACGGCCGCGTACGTCTCGCCGATGGACGACGAGCCGACCCGTACGTTGAAGGAGTCGGCGCACTCCCGGAACAGCAGCCGGTAGCCGTCGCGGTCGAAGTGGTAGACGGAGAAGACGTGGACCCGGGGCAGCCGCCCCTCGATCCTCAGGTCCAGGTAGTCCTGCAACTCCGGCCCGCTGACCAGGAGATCGTCCGCGCCGAGCACCGAGCCGCCGGAGCCGTCGCAGACCACGACCACCGCGTCCTCGAACGGCGAGGTCCAGAACGCCGAGAAGGCGTGGGCGAGATGGTGCGAGACATAGACGACCCGCTCGTCGAACGGGTCGAAGAGGTCGAATCCGGCCGCCGCCGACGGCACCGACAGGCCGACGTAACCGGGCAGCAGCGGCTGGGCGTTGAAGGCGAAGGCGTCCACGTCGCCGGCGTCGACACCGGCCGAGCCGAGGCAGTAGTCGGCCGCCGCACGGGAGTCCAGGTACCCGACCCCGTCGTGCTTGCGGCGCGTGACCCGCTCCTGCTGCACGCCGACCCGGGGCACCCCGCCGCTCATCAGGCAGGCGGAGGCGTCGTGACTGGCGGACAGGCCGAGGATCACCGGCGCCGCACGCTCCTCGCCCGCCTCCCCCTCGGTCTCCTCGACCTCGACGGCGTCCACCCCGCCGACGGCGACGAACGCCGTGGCGGGCTCGGCACACTCGACGGTGAGCTCCCCGGAGGCGGCGGGGGTGTGCACCAGCCACCCGGCGCCGGTGGTGTGCTCGTCCCCGGCCCGCACGGACACCGTGGCGGCCTTGGGCAGCCACAGCGGCCGGTCGCCGCCCGGCACCGTCTCGGCCGTGCCCGCCGTGGTGACGGCGATCCGCGCCCCGTCCCCGTCGGCCCGCAGCCGCAGCCGCCGGCTCTCCGAGGACAGTATGAACGTACGTACGACATCCCCGTCGGTGCCCAGCCGCCGCACCAGCGGCGACCCCGCCAGTTGCCCGCCGGCCCCCGCCGAGGCCAGCAGCGCGGCCCGCAGCAGGCCCGACGGCACGCCGCGGCCGTCCCGCCGCAGTCGGGCGAGCAGCGCGGCGGCGAGTCCGGCGACCAGGCCGACGGCGGCCGAGGTGCCGCGCATCGGCTCGAAGCCGCCGGTCGTGGAGCCGGTGGGGTAGGGGGCGTCCGGGATGAGCAGTTGCGGCTTGCGGCCGACCAGGTCGGTGCCGCAGTACGGGGTGGGCGCGCCGTCCGCTCCGGTCACGCCGACCGCCAGTACCGAGGGACAGGAGGCGGGAAAGCGCAGCCGGCCCGGACCGTCGTGTCCGGCGGCGGCGACGAACAGCGGCATGGCCGCGTCCCGGGCGGCCTCCTCGAAGGCGCGCCGCACCCCGATGCGCTCCGCGTCCGGCTCGGCCGACGACCAGGGCAGGGCCACGACGTCCCAGCCGCCGTCGGCGCCCACCATGCGCCGCAGGTCGGCGGCGAGGGTGGGGGCCTTGAGGTCGGCGGCGGAGGCGTACCCGATGTGCGCCGCGGGCGCGATCCGCGCGGCGAGGCCGGCCACCCGCTCGGTGTGCGGGTCGGTGGCCGCGCCGTCCGGGGCCGCGGTCGCACCGTCGCTCACCACGAGGATCCGCACCCCGGCGCCCAGCCCCTCGGCCGGGACGCCGTCCAGCAGGCGCCACACGTCGGCCGGTGCCCCGGTCATGACGCGCTCACCGGGGCGAGGCCGACCGACGGGGTCCAGCCGCTCTGGGCGAGCAGCCGCTCGATGCGCCCGAAGTCCTCGTCGAGGTCGTCGGCGCCGAGCCCCACCCCGATCTCGTACGTCACCGCCCGCAGCCGGGGCGAGCCGGCCACCGCCTCCTGGAGCAGGTCGATGACGGCGGGCGTCACCTGGTGGCTGTGGGTGTCCAGATAGCGGTTGTCGAACGTGGGGTCGATGTAACCGCCCGCCACATGGATCTCCACCACCCGCTCCAGCGGCAGCGACCGCAGGACCTCCTCGTAGGGACGGCGCACGGCGACGGCGTAGGAGAAGACGTGGGCGACGTCCAGCAGCAGGTCGCAGTCGGCGCCGTCGGTGACCCGGTGGAAGAACTCACCGAGGCTCATCCGGCCCACCGCGAGCGTGCAGGAGGGGATCTCCGGGACGAACGGGTACCGGCTCAGCCGGCGCATCGTCCGGATGCCGTCCACCACATGGTCGGCGACCTCGCGTTCGAACAGCGGCGGGGTGAAGTAGGGCAGCGGGTACGGGCCGATCGACCACAGGCCGATGTCCTCGCACGTCCACACCGCGTCCAGGGCGTCGCTCACCGCCTCCAGGCGGGTGAACAGGTCCAGGTTGGGGCCGCCGGGCGCGGCCGGGGCCACTCCGGGCAGATGGTGCACCACGGGCAGACCGCGGGCGCACTCGGCCGCGAAGGTCCGGGCCGCGGCGGCGCTGGGCAGGGAGACGCAGGAGACATGGCTGAGCCGGCCGTCGTACCTGGTGCGCAGGTCGGCCATGCTCTGCGGATAGCGGTCGCGGTACTGCCAGTCGAGCCCGAAGCCGAGCCGGGCGACGGAATCCGTCCGTGCTGTTGTCATGGGGGCCTGCTTCACAGCGGTAGGGCCGCCGCCGTCACTCGGTGACCGGGGAAGGCGGCTACGACGATGTGGAAGTCACCGGGTGCGCCGAGCGCGCCGGGATCGAGGGACCGGGGCAGCCGGCCGCGCTCGTCCACCAGGCGCCAGGAGGACCGGAACGACTCGACCTGGAGGGCGCCCGGCACGACGGGCGGCGTCAGCCCCGAGTCGTCCCAGGGCGACAGGGCCGCCTTCGTCAGGTCCATGCCTTCACCGGGGATGCCGGTGGTGCAGGCGCACACGTCCTCGGGGGGTGCGATCAGTTCGGGTGCGGAGAAGCGGCTCACCAGGCCGAACAGCCGGAACACGTCCGCGAGCAGCCGGTCCTCGCCGGCCACGGCGCCGTGCGCGTACAGGCAGAAGTTCTCGAACAGGGTGCGGCCGGCGCTCTGCCAGAAGGCGTCGGAGTCCGCGTAGGCCTCGACCAGCGGGGTCAGAGTCTCCTTGCCGAGGCACCACCACAGCGGCGGGCAGGTGCGCCGCAGATGACCGCGGAGGTTCCGCAGCCGGGCCGCGCGTTCCACGCCGAGAGCGTGTGTGTCGACGGTGGCGAGCACGGACGCCGTGGCCTCGCACACCTGCCCGGACCCGGCCGCCAGGGCCTCGGCCACCTCGTCCGCGGCGGTCTTGGAGTACAGCAGGCGCAGCAGCAGTTCGGTGCGGGCTTCCCTGTCGTCACGCAGCAGGAGTCCCCGCGTCGTGCCGGGCGTGAGAGTGGGCAAGACGATGACCGCCGTTTCGCTCGGGCTCCGGTGGAAATGGGGCGGCCGGGTCCCCTCGGAGACCCGGCCCGTGGGAGGTGTTTACTCCTGCCACTCCTTGTTGGAGTTGATGTTGCCGAGCGAGATGTCGTCGTTGCCGCCGATCTCGGCGCGCAGCGGGTTCACGAACTCCTGCGCGTGCGTGGTGGCGAGGTGCTGGATGATCGCCGAACGCAGTGACTTGTCCCCGTCGATCGCGGCGATGATGGCATCGGTGTTGTCGGACATCGACCTCTCCCTGTCACAGACGACTGACTTGGATCACCGACCGGCGGCGACCACTCAGGAAAGGCTGACGGCCGGACCTCGAATGTGACTCACGTTACGGTCGATACCCCTGGGTCATCCGCGGTCGAGCACCTTCGCCAGCACCTCCAGCGCCTCCGGGTACACCCGCTCGCGCGGCGTGCCGTACCCGATGACCAGCCCCTGCGGACGGTCCTCGCCCAGGGTGTGCCAGTGGCCGCCGAGGTGTCCCACGGCGAGGCCCTCCGCCTCCGCGCGGGCCAGCGCCTCCCGCTCGTCGGGGACCTCCACCAGCGCGTGCAGTCCGGCCGCGATCCCGCGTACCCCGCGGCGCCCGCCCAGCCGGTCCAGGAGCTGGTCCCGGCGGCGCCGGTAGCGCAGCCGGGACGCCCGCACATGCCGGTCGTAGGCATGGCTGTCGATGAGCTCGGCGAGCGCCAGCTGCCCGATGGTCTCGGTGTGGTGGTCGCTGTGCAGCTTGGCGTCGGCGACCGCGTGGGCCAGGTGCGGCGGCAGCACCATCCAGCCCAGCCGCAGCGCGGGGCCCAGGGTCTTGGAGGCGGTGCCCAGGTACACCACCCGGTCCGGCGCCATGCCCTGGAGGGCGCCGACGGGCTGGCGGTCGTAGCGGAACTCCCCGTCGTAGTCGTCCTCGACGATCAGCCCGTCCCGCGCGCGTGCCCAGTCGGTGAGCGCCCGCCGCCGCTCCGGGTGCAGGGTCACGCCGGTCGGGTACTGGTGGGCGGGCGTGACGACCACGGCCGCCTCGTCGCCCAGGTCCTGCGCGCACACGCCCCGTTCGTCCACCCGCACCGGCACCACGCTTCCGCCGTTGTGCCGCACCACGTCCCGGTGGAAGGGCAGCCCGGGGTCCTCCATGCCGATCGTGCCGCCGTCCAGCACACGGGTGAGGAGCGCGAGGCCCTGCACGTACCCGGAGGTGATGACGATCCGCTCCGGCGGCGCGAGCACGCCGCGCGCCCGCCCCAGGTAGCCCGACAGCGCCGTGCGCAGCTCGATCCGGCCGCGCGGGTCGCCGTAGTCGTACGCCAGCGAGGGCGCCGTCGCGATGGCCCGGCGCAGCGCCCGCAGCCAGGCCGCCGCCGGGAACGCCCCGACGTCCGGGCTGCCGGGCCGCAGGTCGAAACGCGGGGCACGCGCGCGTGCGACCGCCTCCGGCGCCTCGGTGTCGACGGAGGGCAGCGAGGCCACCCGGGTGCCCGACCCCTGCCGCGCCGTCAGATACCCCTCCGCGACCAGCTGGTCGTACGCCGCCTTCGCGGTTCCCCGCGAGATCCCCAGCTCCGTCGCCAGCCGCCGCGTCGCCGGCAACCGCGTCCCGGGCGCCAGCCGCCCCTCCCGCACGGCATTACGAAGCACCTGCTCCAGCCCGGCCCGCCGCCCACTCACCGCGTCCGGTTCGAGATGCAGATCCACCCCGATACCGGACAAGAACTCCTTCACGAAAACCCTCCCCCTAGGCACGTGAATGGCCGGGCACCCCTCCGGTACCCGGCCATCGGACTTGTATCAGCCCTTGAGCGAAGCCATCCACGCCTCGACCTCGTCGGACCGGCGCGGCAGGCCCGCCGAGAGGTTCCGGTTGCCGTTCTCGGTGACCAGGATGTCGTCCTCGATCCGCACCCCGATGCCCCGGTACTCCTCGGGCACCGTCAGGTCGTCGGCCTGGAAGTACAGGCCGGGTTCGACGGTGAGGACCATGCCCGGCTCCAGCGTGCCGTCGACGTACGACTCCACGCGCGCGGCGGCGCAGTCGTGGACGTCCATGCCGAGCATGTGGCCGGTGCCGTGCAGCGTCCAGCGGCGCTGCAGGCCCAGCTCCAGCACCCGCTCCACCGGGCCCTCGACCAGACCCCACTCGACGAGCCGCTCGGCGAGCACCCGCTGCGCGGCGTCGTGGAAGTCGCGGTACTTGCCGCCCGGCTGCACGGCCGCGATACCGGCCTCCTGGGCGTCGTACACGGCGTCGTAGATCTTCTTCTGGATCTCGCTGTAGCGGCCGTTGACCGGCAGCGTGCGCGTCACGTCGGCGGTGTACAGCGTGTGCGTCTCCACGCCCGCGTCCAGCAGGAGCAGGTCGCCGGAGCGGACCGGTCCGTCGTTGCGCACCCAGTGCAGCGTGCAGGCGTGCGGACCGGCGGCGGCGATGGTGCCGTAGCCGACGTCGTTGCCCTCCACGCGCGCGCGGAGGAAGAACGTGCCCTCGATGTAGCGCTCGGAGGTCGCCTCCGCCTTGTCGAGGACCTTCACCACGTCCTCGAAGCCGCGCACGGTGGAGTCGACGGCCTTCTGCAGCTCGCCGATCTCGAACTCGTCCTTGACCAGGCGGGCCTCGGAGAGGAAGACGCGCAGTTCCTCGTCGCGCTCGGCGGTGACCTTGTCGGTCAGGGCCGCCTCGATGCCGGCGTCGTAGCCGCGCACCACGCGGACCGGGCCGGTGGCCTCCTTCAGCTTCTCCGCGAGCTCGCGCACGTCGGAGGCCGGGATGCCGTACAGCGCCTCGGACTCGGTGAGCGAGTGACGGCGGCCGACCCACAGCTCGCCCTGGCCGGACAGCCAGAACTCGCCGTCCTCGCGGTTGGAGCGCGGCAGGAGGTAGATCGTCTCCTGGTGGCCGTCCGCGGTGGGCTCCAGGACGAGGACGCCGCCCTCGCTCTCATCGGGCAGGCCGCCGGTGAGGTACGCGTACTCGACCGACGACCGGAAGGGGTACTCGGTGTCGTTCGAGCGGGTCTTCAGATGGCCGGCCGGGATCACCAGGCGCTCGCCCGGGAAGCGGGCGGACAGCGCGGCGCGACGGCGCGCGGTGTGCCCGGCCTGCTCGATCGGCTTGAGGTCACGCAGTTCCGTGTCGGCCCAGCCGGACTTCATGTTCTCGGCGAGCTCGTCGGTCACGCCCGGGTACAGGCCGTTCTTGCGCTGCTTGATGGGCTCTTCGGCTTCGGTCTCCGGGGTCTCCGGGAACTCTTCCGCCACGGTCATCCTCCTCGATACGGCACTGGACCCCATCGTACGGTCGTACGGAAGGAGGCCCAGGGGTCGAGGATCGGTCACCGTGCTAGTCGAACCGCGCCGCGAGCAGGACCACGTCCTCCTCGCTGTCCGCCGTGTCCAGCCCGTCCGGCAGCACCGCGCGCAGCACGTGGTCGGCGAGGGCGCCGGGGTCGTGGCGCAGTGCCCGGGGCGCGCTCGCGGCGGCCGTGTGCAGCCGGGCGAAGGCACGGTCCATGGGGTCGCCGGTGCGGTGCAGCAGCCCGTCGGTGTAGAGGAGCACCGTGTCCCCGGCCTCCGCCTGGATCTCCGCGCTCGGCGCCTCCCAGCAGGCGAGCATCCCCAGCGGCGCGGACACGGAGGTCTCCGCGAACTCGGTGCGCCGCTCGCCGATCAGCAGCGGCGGGCTGTGGCCGGCGCCGGCCAGGGTGATCTTGCGCAGGGCGGGCTCGCAGTAGGCGAACAGGGCGGTGGCGGAGCGGGCGGGCTCGGTCAGGCGCAGCAGCAGCTCCAGGTCGGACAGGACCGCGACGGGGTCCTCCCCCTCCATCACGGCGTACGCCCGCAGGGAGGCCCGCAGCCGTCCCATGGCGGCGACGGCGCTGGGCCCGGAGCCGGTCACCGAGCCGACCGCGAGGCCGAGGGCGGCGTCGGGCAGCGGCAGCGCGTCGTACCAGTCGCCGCCGCCGCGCGGGCCGGTGCGGTGCCGGGCGGCGAGCTGGACCCCGGCTACCCGGGGCAGCCGGGAGGGGAGCAGTTCCCCGGCGATGGTCGCCATGCACGCGCGCGTGCGCTCCACCTCCAGCAGCCGGGCCAGGTGCTCGCCGCCGTAGCGGACGTACAGGCCGACGAGGTGGCGGCGGCGCTCGTCCGGCTCGGCGGGCTCGTCGTACAGCCAGACGGTGGCGCCCAGGCGGCCGGCGGCCTCGGCGGTCAGGGGGAGGGCGTAGCTGGCGGCGTAGCCGAGGCGGGCGGCCACCTCTCGGTGGCGGGGGTCGAGGCCGTCCTCGGCGAACAGGTCGGGGCAGACGCTCTCGGTCCGCCCGCCGGACAGCGCGGCGGCGGTGTCGAGGAGGTCGCCGTACGGCAGCGCGCCGCGCGGCACGGTCTCGATGTGACCGAGGTCGGCCCGGCCGAGGCCCAGGCCGATGGTCGTGCGGGGGCCGAGGCCGTCGGCGGGTTCCAGTACGACGAGACCGCGCCGGGCGCCCACCAGGGCGGCTCCGGCGCGCAGGAGTTCCGTCAGCGCGGCCTCGATCGTGTTCGTGCGGGCCAGGCGTTCGGTGAGTTCGTGGAGGGTGGTGAGGTCCGAGACCCAGCCGGCCAGCCGGTCCTGGAGCAGGGCGCCGGGGGCGGGGGCGTTCGGCGCGTGCGGGGAGTTGGGGGTGGGGACGGGTGGGGTGTCGGGGGCGGCGGATGCGGGTGCGGCAGTGTGTGCGGGCGTGGGAAGCGTTGAATCGATTCCGGCCACTTTCGGAGGGTGAGGGGCGTTCATGGCGTCCGGCCTTCAGACCGGTGCGTATTGCTCAAAAGCATCGCAAACCCCCATGTCTTTCTGCGCCGCTAGCAGTGTCTCCACATGTACACGCACTCGTAAGGGGATGTCCAGCATTGTCCTGCTGGGATTCCTGGTGTCCGTGGGTGTCTTGTGGGTACCTGCATGAGGTCTTGCATAACGGCAAAGTTGGCTTAAAACTGCCTCAGGTAAAGGTTCATTGCGGTCGACTGGGCTTGCTCCACGGAGCGTCACAACGGTCGTGATGGGTACGTACTCGGAGAAGGCCAGGGGTGGTTGGGGGCCACCCGGAACCTGGCGACGGACCCGGGCGTCTTAGCCACCGACGACCGTGCCCCATCCTCCCGTGGCGGAGGCGAAGAGAAATACGCGCGACAGCAAAACGCCATACTTCGCCACCCCGCGCAGCGGCCGTGCATTTGATGGACGCACTATGGACGCGGACGCGGCCAACGTTCGACCCCCTGGGGTTCCCCCTGCTCTGAGCAGGGGTGTGATGCGCCAACAGGTACGCACAGTGAAGTGATCGACACATGATGTGATGTGGTCCTCGGTGTTGCCAGCGGTGCAACGGAAAGGAACGAGCGCTCATGCGCGAGATCCTCGGAAAGCGACGCAGGCTCCTGTCCGGGCGTAACGACGGGAGGCCTGAGCTGATCGGCGCGGCCCTGACCTTCGCGACGGAATGGCAGTGGCCCGTACTCCCGGGCGTGGCCCCGGACCCCCAGGGTCGGGCCCGCTGCGCCTGCCCCGACCCGGGATGCACGGTTCCCGGCGCCCACCCCTTCGACCCCGGCCTCCTCGCCGCCACCACCGACGAGCGCATGGTGCGCTGGTGGTGGACCAACCGGCCGAGCGCGCCCATCGTCCTCGCCACCGGCGGCCAGGCACCCTGCGCGGTCAGCCTGCCGGCCGCCGCGGCGGCCCGCGCCCTCGACGCCCTCGACCGCGTCGGCATGCGCCTCGGCCCGGTGGTCGCCGCGCCCACCCGCTGGTCGCTGCTGGTCAAGCCGTACTCCATGGAGCAGCTGGGCGAACTGCTGTACGCCAAGGACTTCGTCCCCGGCTCGCTCCGCTTCCACGGCGAGGGCGGCTACCTCGCCCTGCCCCCCTCCGAGACCGGCCAGGGCGCCATCCGCTGGGAGCGCGCTCCGCTGCCCGGCTCGGCCTCCCCGTGGGTGCCCGGCGTGGAGGCCGTGGTGGACGCCGTGGTCGACGCCCTCACTCGTACGGGTGTGAGCGCGCCCGAGTTGTAAGGGTGTACGGCGCGCGCCGACCGGCGGCCCGCCCCCGGGTGGCTATCTTCCGTCCATGAACGTTCGTCTGCTCGCCTTGGCGGGCGTCGTGGCGGGCGCCGTCGCGCTGCCGCTGACCGTGGCGTCCGCGGGGCAGGTGGGCGACGCGGGGCGGGCGGCGCCACGTACCTCCCCGCGCGCCGACCGCACGGATCCGCGCGCCGATGCCAAGGAACCCTCCGCCGCGCCCGCCCCCACCGAATCCCCGCTCCTGCTCGGCCTGGGCCTCGCCACCGCCGCCCGCTGCGGCCCCGAGCTCACCTCCCCCGACGGCGTCGAGGCGCAGACCTGCGTCCTGACCCAGGGCGAGGAGACCTGGGCGCGCACCTACTACCGCAACGCCACCGGCGAGGCGCTCGACTCCGTCCTGACCTTCATGGGACCCGGCGGGCGCACCGTGCAGATGCGCTGCGCCGTGAGCGCCGAGGACGAGCCCGCCACCTGTGAGACGCCCCGGGAGCGCAGCCGGGGCGGACCGGACGCCTACACGGCCGTCACGGAGTTCGCGGGGCGCGGCGCCGACGGGCCGCTGCTACTGCGTTCGGGGAGCAACTCCGAGGCCTCTACGGGGAGTTGACGGACGACATCGTTCCGTACACCGGAGGCGGACATGGAAACGCCCGGTTGCTGGCGACGGGGGATGCACCAGCAACCGGGCTACTGGAACGGTAACAAGAGATCGGCCGTTCGCAAATTCGATCTCGGCTATTCGGACACGGATTTGTCTGTCGCGACGAGGAGTTGTGACAGGAGTCACCTGATCCGACGACCTGACCGCGGCTGACCGACCGGTCAGCCGCGACCCCGCGCGTCCGCTGTGCGTCAGCTGAGCGTGACCTGTCGGTTGGTGAGACCGCCGCGCGCCCGGCGCTCGTCCGCGGTGAGCGGCGCGTCCGAGGCCAGGGCGGCGGCGAGGCGCTCGGCGAACTCGGCGGCCGGCTTCTCCACGTCCTCCGCGCCGACCCCGCTCGGCAGGTCCCACACCGGCACGGTGAGCCCGTGAGCACGGAAGGAACCCACCAGCCGGGTCCCCTCCCCGAGGCTCGAACGACCCGCCGCGTGCAGCCGGGCGAGAGCGTCCAGAAGCTGCTCCTCCGGGTGCGGCATGACCCAGCGCAGATGGTTCTTCTCCGGCGTCTCGCACCAGTACGCGGCGTCCACACCGGTCAGCTTCACCGTCGGGATGGCCGCGGCGTTGGCCCGCTCCAGGGAGGCGGTCACCTCGGGCGTGGCGTTCTCCGGGTCCGGCACCCAGAACTCGAAGCCGCTGTGCACCACTGGCTCGAACGCGCCCTCGGGGTCGATCAGGTCCTGCAACCGCGGACCGTCGGCCGGGGCGCGGCGGCCCTGCACCGGCGTCCCCGGCTCGGCGACCAGGGCCCGCTGGAGGGTGTCGGCGAGGTCGCGGCTGATGTCGCCGGACGCCGTGTCGTTCTGCAGGCCGAGCAGGACCGAGCCGTCGTCGCGGCGCAGGGCCGGCCAGGCCATCGGCAGCACCGTGGCGAGCGTGACCGACGGCACGTCCTCGGGCAGGCCCTCCCGCAGGGGCAGTTCGACCGTGGCGGCGGGCACCAGTTCGCGCAGCGCCACCCAGTCGCACTCGCCCGGCAGCCCCTCGAAGGGCCGCTGGACCAGCTCGGTCGCGGCATGCGCGGCGGCCCGCCCGTGGCAGGCCTTGTAACGGCGGCCGCTGCCGCAGGGGCAGGGCTCGCGGGCGCCGACGACCGGGACCTCTGCGTCAGTGAGCTGCGGCCGCTTGGCCTTCGTCTGGGGTCGCTTCTTGGCCATCGTGGGTGTCTCCCGGTTACGGCTCGTCTCGTACGGGCGCGAGCCTAGCCGTTCGCGCCCGTGCCGACGGGGACCCCGGAAGAGTCCGACGGGACCTGTCAGTCCAGTTCGTCGAAGGCGTCCGTGAAGCTCAGCTCGGCGGCCATCGCCGAGACCGGGGGCGCCGTGACGCGCGTAGCGAAGTCGTCGCGACGATGCCCGGTGTCCGGATCGTGCACATCCTCGTGGACCACCACCCACACCGTGACCTCGCCCCGGGCGTCGTCCCGTACGCCCCAGTCGTCGGCCAGGGCGGTGATGATGTTCAGTCCCCGGCCGCCGTGCGCGGTGACCGACGGGGTGGCCGGAGCCGGGCGGGTCGGGCCGCCGCCGTCCGTCACCTCCACCATGAGCCGGCCGCGCGGGTCCACCCGCCATGCGGCACGGACGTCGCCGTCACCGACGGGCGCGTCGCCCAAGGGCCGGCCGTGCTTGCAGGCATTGCTCAAAAGTTCGGAAAGAATCAGTACGGCATCGTCGATGACCGATTCCGAGACCCCACCGCTGCGCAGCTGCGCGCGCATCCGGTGTCTGGCTTCCCCCACGCCCGCAGGGCCATGGGGTACGGCCATGCTCGACGACGTGGGCACCTCCTGTGCCACCACCAACGCCACCCCCGAGACCTCCTTCGCCCCACGCCACGGTGTGGATGCCCCATTGGCCTGTACCGGAAACCGGCCAATCCTCTTCCGATGACGCATTCGCCCGGATCGAATACGGATCGAACGCGCCGGAGCACTCCCTGTGCGGGTGTGGCTGGATTTGGTTGGTGTGGCCGAAAGGGAGAATGCTGCAGGCGCGCGGCCGGGTCAAGGCCTGCGACCGAGTCGGTGCAGTACCGCAAGCGGGCGGTTGGTGATGATGGCGTCGACGCCCAGCTCGACGCAGAGGTCGACGTCCTCGGCCTCGTTCACCGTCCACACGTGGATTTGGTGCCCGGCCCGCTTCAGCCGCTCGATGTACGCCGGGTGGTTGCGCACGATCCGGATCGAGGGGCCCGCGATCCGGACACCGGCGGGCAGCCGCCCGTCGCGCAGTCGGGGCGAGACGAACTGCATCAGGTACACCGTCGGCAGCGCCGGCGACGCCGCCCGCACCCGGTGCAGCGAACGCGCCGAGAAGCTCATGACCCGGACCGGCGACTCGGCGGCCGAGGCCGGGGCGTCCAGGCCGAACCGCTTCAGGAGCAGCAGCAGCCGCTCCTCGACCTGCCCCGCCCAGCGCGTGGGGTGCTTGGTCTCGATGGCCAGCTCCACCCGGCGCCCGGCGTCCGAGACCAGCTCCAGCAGCCGCTCCAGGGTGAGTACGGAGGTGTCCCCGCGGTCCTCGGGGCGGTACTCCCAGTCGGGCTCCTCGTCCCGCCCGCGCCAGCTCTCGCGGGTCTTCCAGGAGCCGAAGTCCAGGGCGGCCAGGTCGGCGAGCTCCAGGGCCGACACCGCCCCGCGTCCGTTCGACGTACGGTTGACGCGCCGGTCGTGGACACACACCAGGTGGCCGTCCGCGGTCAGCCGGACATCGCATTCGAGGGCGTCCGCGCCGTCCTCGATCGCCTTCCGGTACGCGGCGAGGGTGTGCTCCGGGGCGTCCTCGGAGGCCCCTCGGTGGGCGACGACCTGGATGTGGTGCTGTCGTACATGGGTCACCGCGTCATGGTGCCACCGCGAAGGGGTACGCACGTATCTGAGAACCGCCTGAGATGTTCCGGGGATGCGGACGGTCTGTTCCTAATGTCCGATATAAGGAATAGCCCAGAACCCACAGTCACCGCTTATGGTGCTCTGACGGCCCGTGGGAAAAGCTGAGGCGTACAAAAGCACATGCACAGCTGCAGCGCGCCGGGTCGACGACGAGCGTGAACGAGCGTGACCGAGTGCGACCGAGAACAACAGCCGTGGATCGAGGAGAAGAGCTGTGAGCACCGAGAACGAGGGCACCGCGGTACCCCCCGCCCCGTCCGCACCTCCCGTGCCGGTGGCAACTCCCGCTGCTCCCCCGCAGGCAGCCGCGCCCGACGGGGGCGCACCGACGGCTCCCCTCCCTCCGGTGCCCCAAGGCGCCCCCGGGGCACCGGAGTACGGCACGCCCCCCGCCGCGCAGGCGTCCGCGGGACCTTCCGGCCCCGCACCCGACGGTTCCTGGCCGCCCCCGCCCCCCGCGACGCCCTCGTACGCCGACGGCGGTGCCGGTGGTGCCGGCGCGGGCTACGGCGGCTCCGGTGACGGCTCCGGCTGGGGCTCCTCCTACCAGCAACAGCCCGCGCCGAAGTCCGGCCGCGGGCGCGGCGGGCTGGTCGCCGCGGTCCTGGTGGCCGCGCTGGTCGCGGGCGGCATGGGCGGCGGCCTCGGCTACACCCTGGCCAAGAACAACGACGACAGCGGCTCCACCACCGTCTCCGCCTCCAGCAGTGCCACGCAGGTCAAGCGTGCCCCCGGCACCATCGCCAACGTGGCCGCCAAGGCGCTGCCCAGCACGGTCACCATCGAGGCGGAGAGCACCAGCGGCGAGGGCGGCACCGGCACCGGGTTCGTCTTCGACACCCAGGGCCACATCGTCACCAACAACCACGTGGTGGCGGACGCGGTGGACGGCGGCAAGCTCACCGCCACCTTCCCGAGCGGCAAGAAGTACGACGCCGAGGTCGTCGGCCACGCCCAGGGCTACGACGTGGCGGTGATCAAGCTCAAGAACGCCCCGTCCGACCTCAAGCCGCTCGCGCTCGGCGACTCCGACAAGGTGGCGGTCGGCGACGAGACCATCGCGATCGGCGCCCCCTTCGGCCTCTCCAACACGGTCACCACGGGCATCATCAGCGCCAAGAACCGCCCCGTGGCCTCCAGCGACGGCAGCTCCACCAGCAAGGCGTCCTACATGAGCGCCCTGCAGACCGACGCCTCCATCAACCCCGGCAACTCCGGCGGCCCCCTCCTGGACGCCGGCGGCGCGGTCATCGGCATCAACTCCGCGATCCAGTCCAGCAGCAGCGGCGGTCTGGGCGGCTCCGGCCAGTCCGGCTCGATCGGCCTGGGCTTCGCCATCCCGATCAACCAGGCCAAGTACGTCGCCCAGCAGCTGATCAAGACCGGCAAGCCCGTCTACGCCAAGATCGGCGCGTCCGTCTCCCTGGAGGACAGCACGGACGGCGCGAAGATCACCGACACCGGCGCGGCAGGTTCCTCCGCCGTCGAGTCCGGCGGCCCCGCCGACAAGGCCGGCCTCAAGCCCGGTGACGTCATCACCAAGCTCGACGACCACGTCATCGACTCCGGTCCGACCCTGATCGGCGAGATCTGGACCCACAAGCCCGGTGACAAGGTCGCCATCACCTACACCCGCGACGGCAAGGAGCACACGGTCGACGTGACCCTGGGCTCCCGCGTGGGCGACAGCTGACCCTGCGGCCACACGCGGAAGGGGTGCCTCTCGGGAAGAGGCACCCCTTCCGCGTGTTCAGGGCCTGAGCACTCCCCGCCAGGTCCAGCCCGCACCGAGCACGGCTTCCCGCAGGGGGTCGCGCATGTCCCGGGAGTCGAAGCGGAACGTCTCCACCTTCTGCCGGCTCCCGTCGGGCCCCTCCTCGTAGTGCCCCCTCCAGGAAACGATCTGGATCCGGGGCCCGCGCCGGTGCTTGCGTTCCACGACCCGCCCCGGCGCCTTCCCGGCCAGTGTCACCTCCCGCAGCTCGTCGCAGACCCGCACCTCGCGCTTCGGGGGGTCCAGACGCATCCGGGTCTTGAGGGTCCGTTCCACCTGCTTGCGCGTGAGCCCGGAACCCCAGGCGGGCTCCAGAACATGCCACTCGGCCACCACGTCGGCCTTCTCCTCGGGCAGAGCGTTGCGCACCCGGTACGGCCTCTGCGGACCGCCCACCGCGAACAGCGCGGCCCGCACCTCCGCGCCGGACAGCGGCGCGACGCCACTGTCGGGGTACGTGGTCCCGGTCATCCTGTCCCGAAGCCGTGCCCAACCGCCTCGAAGCCGGCCCATCCTCATGCCCCTCCCCGTGAGTCGTCGTGTGGCCCGGACGCCCGCGACGCGCACACGTCAATGACCGAGACGTACAGTAATGGCCCCGCAACCCGGGAAACCGGGCATCCGTACTCTGCGCACCGGCGCCGGGGCCGGTACTCTGTACCCGCTCCGCCCCAGGTGGGCGGAGCGGGGAGGCGTGCCCGAGCGGCCGAAGGGAACGGTCTTGAAAACCGTCGTGGCAGCGATGTCACCGTGGGTTCAAATCCCACCGCCTCCGCTGGCTGAGCAATGAGAACGGCCCCTGGCCTTGGTAGTCGGTCGGGGGTCGTTCTCACGTTCGAGCCCTGTGTCTGCCCGCGGTCTCCCGTGGCTTCCCGCTCGATCGGGCACGACCGGGGCACGATCGGCCCATGACTGGCGCAACTTCCCCACCTGAAGTCTGCCCAGGCGCAGGCAGCGGCCGCGCGTGCTCAGGCGGAAACCGAGGTGCAGGCTCGACGTGTCGCCGAACCGAAGCAGCGCCGACGTGAGTCATATCGGAGCCTGATCGGATGCGTGAGCGGCTTCTCAATAATTCTTTGGCGCATGGCTGAAGTTGATCAAGCCTCAGCGGCTGCCCGACGTGAAGCCTTGGTCAGCGCCATGCAGCGAGACGGTCGTGCAGCGTTGGACGCGGTCGAGCAGGCGACACGCGAGGTGGTCGTCGACGGTCCTGGGGAAGTATCTCGGGCAGCCGAGTTGCTGTGTTTCGGCGCAGTGCTCGCGCATCACCACCTGTGCTCGCTGACTGACGGCCTGGACACAAGTAGGGCCGACTACGATCGTGCCTATCGCGACTACAGACGCTCCGAGCGTGAATTCCTCGACGTGGCCGGCAAGGCCGTTGCTGACGGCTGACGCGGCCGACCGTACGGGAGCGTTCGCGTCCGCGACATGGGAGATGACGAGCCCCCGCCCTCCGGAACGAGCCGGAGGGCGGGGGCCTCATGTACTCGGGCGATCAACTGTTGTTCTTCATCCTGGAGCCGGTTCCTCCCGGTGCCTTGGGCGCCCAGCCGGGAGCGTGGGTGGCGTCCTTGAAATCGGTCGATTTCATCAAGACCCGCCAGTCCTCCTTGCCCGCGTCGCCGTCGAGTCGAACGGTGAACTCCTTGATCTGACGGGTGTCATGGAAGTAGAGGATCACGACCTGGCGCTCTGAACCGCCGTCGTAGAAGTCGCCTGTCACTCTTCCGCCGGCGCCGGCACCGAAACCCTTGATCCAGTTCTCAGCGGTCTTTCGGGCCTCGGCCTCGCTGCTGTCGCTGGTCGCCAGTTTGCGAAGCTCATCCGCCTTGCCGTCGGCGATGTCCCACACGAGCTCTTGCATCACCAGCAAAGAGCCGGTGGAGGGGTAGCCGACCACGTGCAACGGCTCATGGTCGGCGTACGCCTGCTCGTAGGACGCGCCTGGCCCTCTGGCATCAGCAGAGCTGCTGTCGAGGACAGCGCATCCAGACGTCAGCAAGACTGCTGCCGCCAGCCATCCAGCCGCCGCGTGGCTCTGCTTCAACCTAGGCATCTGACGTCCTTGTCACGAGCGGGTCTTGGGCCTGATGATCGTGACCTTTTGGATCGGGTTCGAGGTGTGACTGTACCGATTGATCACCTCGTGGAGGGTGGTCTGATTCTTCAGGCCGTGCTGCACGATCCCCGCATGCCCGTGCACCATGGACGAGACGATCGCCGCATGGTTGTAAACCCTCTCCCTCTTCCACTTGAAGAAGACGAGATCCCCCACCTTGGCGTTGTACTCGTGCGGAATGATCGAGGAATTCCGCCACTTGGTCACGTGTCGCCGGAGATAGTCCGCGCTCGTCCAACTCCAGCTCTTGCCGAAGCCGTACCTGCCCTGCCACCAGGCATTGTCCGCCTTGCGGCCGCCGGGGCGCATCTTCATCCCGCCTCCGTGGTACAGGGCCTTGGAGACGAAGTTCGCGCAGTCGGTCCTGTACTCCCACCTGGTGTCCAGGTTGTTGTACGCCCAGTTGGCCGTTCCATGGCCGCTGATTGCCGCGGCTGCGGCTGCTGAATCTGCCGACTCTGCCGACTCTGCCGACGTGGACGCCGGGTCGGCGTCAGGGCCGTACATGCCTTCATCGATGAGCGGCTGCGGCTCCTCCTCCTGGTCGGCGGCGATGTTGCCGCTCGCGTCAGGGAGGTGCGGATCGGCTGAAGGTGCGGGCCAGCCGCTCGCGGTCCACACCGCGTCGGGAACGGCTGCGGAGGTGCTGTCGGGAAGGTCTATGGAGCTGCTGTCGGCAGCGTCCGCGGAGGCATTGTCGGCAGTGTCTGCGGTGGCGTTCGCTGTCCCCGTGACGGCGCCCGTGGTGTCGGGAACGTCTGGGGTGGCGTTCGCTGTTCCTGTGATGGCGCCGGTGGCGGTGAGGGCGAGTACTGCTGCGCCGGTGATCGTACGACTGAGCTTGTTGCGCAAGAGCCGAGTTCCTTCCCCCTGTGATGGGTCCCGGCCGCCTGGTCGTGGTCGTGGATCGGCGCGGCTCGGGACTCGTTGACCAGGAAGATGGAGGCGCGCACGCGCGGGTTCCCGGTTGCCGGTGTTTCGAGCGGCATCCGAGTCGGAGCTCACCTGGGTGACGCCTCGGTAGCCGCAGGTAGGCTTGCTGCTCCTCGGCAACTTCAAGGCACGCTGGATCTGCTCGTTCGCCCGCTGCTGGCTGCGGTGAATCGCCTTCGCGTAGGAAAGGAGCAGCCGGCCGTCTTCATCGGTACCGAACTCCTTGAAGTGCTCGCGGACCAGGCGCACGAGGACGGGGGAATCGGCCCAGGCCGGGTCGCCTTGCGGCACGCGAGGCCGGAGGCCGGCCACCGCCTCCGCGCAGGTCATAGACGCCGCACGTCAGAAGGGGTGTCTCTCAGTGAGAGACACCCCTTCCGCGTGGAGCCGGTCTCATCCTGAATCCGGCTCCATGGCGTTGAGTCAGAAAAGAATCCCGGTCCTGGATTCAGTTGTAATCGTACCGGCGCTTACTGAAGTCCTCCGTGTGGTCGTCCTGGGTGAAGAATTCCCTGCTGGACCGACTCACGGTTTGGTCGGACCCGACCGGAAAGTTGACCGTAACACTGCAGGTCTGGGTCTGGGTATTCCCCGAAGCGGTGGCTGCCCCGCCGGTAGCGGTACCACCACCAGCATCCGCGTCACCACCAGTGGCGATGATGTCCTGGGTGCACAGCGGGCCGGCCGGTACGGCCGCCGCGGGGGCGGGGCTGCTTTCGTCGATGGACACGGCGTGCTTCACCCGGTGAGATTTTTCGAAACGGTGAAGATTTTCGGCGTGGGCGGGACGGGGTTCTCGGACGTGCTCGGGGCGGCCGTCTTCGGCGTGGGCGGGGCCGCCTGCCTGGGGATACGCGGGGCGGCCGCCTTCGGCGTGGGCGGGGAAGCCGTTTTCGGCGTGGGCGGGGAAGCCGTTTTCGGCGTGGTCGGGGAAGCCGTCTTCGGCGTGGTCGGGGCTGGATGCCGGGGTGTGCGCGGGGAAGCCGTCTTCGGCGTGGGCGCTGCCCACAGCGGAGACACTCAGCGCGCCGATTGCGGCGCTGAGTAGGGCGGCCTTCGTGCCAAGGCGCATGGGAGCCTCCATGTAGTCGGTGTCAGGAAGTTTCCAGAGACGCCCTATGCAACGTGGCAGCGGCCATTTGGTTCTGATGTATTCACCCGATTGCTTCACATACTCCCGATCGAGTTTCCAATCGGTGGATCTCCCCCATGTCCTTGGTCCACCACCTGTCGCCGATAGGGGACGGGTGCCCAGCCGAAAACGGGTTGTCTCCGACCGATGACAAGACGCGGCTCGTGGTTTTACGGCCGGTGTCCTGTCATGCGTGCCGCCGACGCGATCGTCGCGCGGGCCTCGCGTTCCGTCAGGCCGGTGCTGAGGGCCGCGTCGATCAGGGGGGTGACGAGGGCGGGGCCGATGCCGTTCTCGTAGGCGCGGCAGGCTGCCCAGAAGAGGCGGGTGTTGCGTTGGCCCTCGTGGGCGGTGAGGACGAACTGGATGAGGCCCTGCCCGTGGTGTCCGGCGGGCGCGGGGGTGGGGTGCGGGGTGCGCGGGGGCGGCAGGAGCAGGCGGAGCAGGGCGGGTGGGCAGGCGGCGGGGGCGAGGTGGGCGGTGCCGGGGGCGGTGCCGTAGACGCCGTGGTCGGTGCGGGAGCCGGGGCCGACGAGGTAGCCGCCGGCGCCGCGGATGTCGATGCCGGGGGCGAGCCGGCCGGCGGAGTTGGGGACGACGGCGTCCGGTGGGCCGGTCAGCCAGAGGTGGCGTCCGCCGCTGGGGGTGAGGACGACGACCGTCGCCGGGATGGTGAACAGGTGGCGCAGGGCCAGTTCGCGCAGGGCGGCCGAGGAGTCCGTGCCCGACTTCGTGTCCAGGTCGACGCCGATCAGGTGGTGCGGGGGCAGGCCGCAGGCGATGCCGTAGCCGGTGGCCCAGGGCGCGGCGGCGAACAGCTCGCGGATGCGTGCCGGGTCGGTCGAGGCGTCGTACACGCCGTGGCCGAAGCGGCCGCACTCGCCGTGGCAGGGGGCGGGTTCGGGCTGGTCGCGGTGGGGGGAGCGCAGGGCCGGGAGCTTCGTCCGGGACAGGGGGATGACGGCCAGACCGCGTTCGGCGGCTGACAGGGCGTGTGCGAGGGCCAGCGTCGTGGCCTGCCGGTCGGTGGTGGCCATGGATTCATGTTCGTACACGTGTTCGAAAAAGGGAAGAGGGGCGGGGTGCGACTCGCCGGTTGATGTGCGGTGCGGGAGGAGGCGGCCAGGAGCGCGCCGGAACGATTCGCCGCTTGTGGCGCCTGGTCGCGGCCGTGCCCCACGACGCTCCGGTCAGTCACTTCGGTTGGCAAAAGGTGGCGAAAGGGGTTTATCGACTTCTCGTCACGCTTGCGTGCGAATCAAGGCTTCCGGGGTGGTTCGACGGGATTCGGTGGGCAACTCTGATTGCGGGACATCGCAACCCGAACTTCACGCACTGGTACTCACGCACTGTTTCTGGAGGAACGACATGGCAAGCATCCGCAGCCCGGAGGTCTGAGCCTGGGACCGAAGTCCCTTGTGGTGTGCGCTCAGTGGGGATTCAAGGTGTCTGCGCGGCGGTACTCCGGTGCCGCCGCGCAGGCGTTTTCGCGCGCCTGGACGACCTTGACACCCGACGTTATCTGACGGACAGTCAGAAATCGTCGTACGAGGCCCGTTCGAGGTCGGGAGGCCCCGCCGTGCACCTCGCCCCCACCGAGCGCCAGCAGCGGCTGCGCGCCGAACTCCGCGCGTACTTCCGGGACGTGCTGCCGCAGGGGCCGCCCGGCGGCACCGACCCGCACGAGCGGCGGGCGCTGCTGCGCCGTATCGGCGCCGACGGCTGGCTGGGGCTGGGCTGGCCGGTCGAGTACGGCGGCCAGGGCCGGGGCGCGGACGAGCAGTTCGTGTTCTTCGACGAGGCGTACCGGGCGGGCGCCCCCGTCTCGATGGTCACGTTGAACACGGTCGGGCCCACGCTCATGAAGCACGGCAGCGAGGAGCAGAAGGCCTTCTTCCTGCCCCGGATCCTGCGCGGTGAGCTCGTCTTCGCCATCGGCTACAGCGAGCCGTCCGCCGGCACCGATCTGGCCTCGCTGCGGACGCGGGCCGTACGGGAGGGCGACGGCTGGCTGATCGACGGCCAGAAGATCTTCACCTCGGGCGCCCAGCACGCCGACTGGATCTGGCTCGCCTGCCGCACCGACCCCGAGGCCCCCAAGCACCGCGGCATCTCCCTCCTCCTCGTGCCCACGGACGCGCCCGGCTTCTCCTGGACACCGATCGAGACGGTGGGCGGCCAGACCACGACGGCCACCTACTACGACGGCGTCCGGGTCCCCGCCGGCAGCCTGGTCGGCGCCGAGAACGAGGGCTGGACGCTGATCACCGACCAGCTCAACCACGAGCGGGTCGCCCTCGCCGCGATCGGCATGCAGGCCGAGGAGTTCCTCGCGGCGGCGCTGACCGCCGCCCGTACCCCCGATCCGGTGACGGGCAGGCGCCGCATTGACGAGCCGTGGGTGAGATTTCAGCTGGCCGAGGCGCATGCCCGGCTGGCGGCATCACGCCTGCTCAGCTGGCGTTTGGTGGGGGATGTGGGGGCCGGCCGGCTGGCCCCCGGAGAGGCCAGCGGGGTGAAGTTCGCGGGAACGGAATCGGCTGTCGCGACGTATCGCATGTGTCAGCACGTCGTGGGCGGCACAGGACTCGTCCGCTCCGGTTCCCCGGGGGTGTTCGGGGACGGCGAGCTGGAGCGGATGAACAGGGCGGCGCAGATCAACACGTTCGGGGGCGGGGTGAGCGAGGTGCAGCGGGAGATCGTCGCGACGATGCGGCTCGGGATGACGAGGGGACGGCGATGAGCGGCGAGCCGGACGAGCTGGGCGTGCGGCTCAAGACGTACGAAGGGCGACCGGCCGCCGTCGCGGGGCGGGGCAGGGACCCGGTCAACGCACCGATGATCCGGCACTGGTGCGAGGCCATGGGCGACACCAACCCGGCGTACGAGGGGCCGGGCGCCATCGCCCCGCCCACCATGCTCCAGGCGTGGACGATGGGCGGCCTGTCCGGTCACGCGGGCCGCACCGGGGCGTACGACGAGCTGCTCGCCCTGCTCGACGAGGCGGGCTGCACCTCGGTGGTCGCCACCGACTGCGAGCAGGAGTATCTGCGGCCCCTGCGGCCGGGGGACGAGGTCACCTTCGACGCGGTGATCGAGTCGGTGTCGGAGCGGAAGAGGACGAAGCTGGGCACGGGGTACTTCGTCACGACCCGCATGGACGTGCGGGTGGCCGGCCGGCTCGCGGGCACCCACCGCTTCCGCGTCCTCAAGTACGCACCGGCCCGGCGGAAGGCCGCGGAGAAACCCCGGGCCAGCCGCCCCCGCCCCGTGGTGGGCCGGGACAACGAAGGCTTCTGGGCAGGCGTGGCCGAGCACCGGCTGCTCATCCAGCGCTGCGCCGGCTGCGGCACGCTGCGCCACCCCTGGCTGCCGGGCTGCAACGCCTGCGGCTGCCTGGACTGGGACACGGTCGAGGCGAGCGGCGAGGGGAGGGTCTATTCGTACGTCGTGATGCACCACCCGCCCTTCCCCGCGTTCGAGCCGCCTTACGCGGTCGGCCTCGTGGAGCTGGCGGAGGGCGTGCGGATGGTGAGCAACGTGGTCGGGGTGCCCTACGACAAGGTGCGCATCGGGCTGCGGGTCCGGGTGGAGTTCCCGAGGTACGAGGACGACGAGGGCGGGCTGGTCCTGCCGGTGTTCCGGGTCGTCGAGGGGGAGGCCTGACATGGACTTCACGCCCACCGACGCCCAGGAAGAGGCCCGGGAGCTGGCCGCGCGGATCTTCGCGGACCTGGCCACGCACGAGCGGCCGGCGGCCACCGGCACCGGCAGCGACCCCGAGCTGTGGAAGGCCCTGAGCGGCGCGGGTCTGATCGGCGCCGTGGAGGAACTGGGCCTGCTCGGCCTGGTGCTGCTCCTGGAGGAACAGGGCCGCACCACGGCCCAGGTCCCCTACGCCGCCACCTGTGTGTACGGGCTGCTGGCGGTCGCCGCCCACGGCACGCCGGAGCAGCGGGAGCGACTGCTGCCGGGCATCGGGGACGGGTCGGTGGTGGTGGGCGGGGCGTTCCCGGCGGAGGGAGGCGTACGGGCCCTGGCGCGGGGTGAGGTGGCCGGCCGGGCCCGGCTCACCGGCACCGTGCCCGTCGTCCCCTGGCTGCGGGACGCCACGCACGTCCTGGTCGCCGACGGTGACCACCGGCTGTGGCTGGTGCCGCTCGGGGAGGGCACCGAGGTCGCGCCGGTCGAGCTGACCGCGCCGTGGTCCGCCGGGCGGCTCACGCTCGACGGGGCCGGTGGAGAGCGGCTCGGCGGCGAGGGGGCGTACACCGACGTGCTGGCCACCGCGCGCACCGCGTTCGCCGGACTGCAGGCGGGGGTGTGCGCGGGGTCCCTCGCCCGGGCCGTGGCGTACGTCGGCACCCGGGAGCAGTTCGGCCGCCCGCTCGCCACCCGGCAGGCCGTGCAACTCCGGGCCGCGGACGCCCACATGGACACCGAGGCGATACGGGTGACGGCGTACGAGGCGGCCTGGCGCCGGGACGCCGGACTGCCGTACGCCACGCACGCGCTGACCGCCGCGTGGTGGGCGTCGGAGGCGGGGCAGCGGGTCGTCCACACCGGTCAGCATCTGCACGGCGGCGCGGGCGCCGACCTCGGCCACCCGGTCCACCGGCACTTCCTGTGGGGGCGGCAGCTGGACGCGTATCTGGGCTGCGGCGGCGAAGTGCTGCAGGAACTGGGGGAGTTGATCGCGAGTGGGGAGTGAGGCATGAGGGAGGTGAGGGCCGGCGCGCAGCTGCCGCCGCTGGAGATCCCGATCACGCGGACGCTGATCGTGGCGGGCGCCATCGCGTCGCGGGACTACCAGGACGTGCACCACGATCCCGAGCTGGCGCGGAGCAAGGGCTCCCCGGACGTCTTCATGAACATCCTGACGACCAACGGCCTGGTCGGCCGGTACATCACCGACCACTTCGGGCCCACCGCTGTGCTCCACAGGGTGGCGATACGGCTGGGGGCGCCCAACTACCCCGGCGACACGATGGTGCTGTCGGGCACGGTCGAGGAGGTGGACGGCGCCACCGCCACGGTCCGGGTCGTCGGGGAGAACGGCATCGGACGCCATGTGACCGGCACGGTGACGGTCACCGTCCCGCCGGAGCGTGCGGCATGAGCGTACGGACCAGGGACACCCTCGGCGGGCGGGCGGCGGTCGTGGGTATCGGGGCGACGGAGTTCTCCAAGGACTCGGGGCGCAGCGAGCTGAGGCTGGCCGTGGAGGCGGTGCGGGCCGCGCTGGACGACGCGGGGCTGACGCCCGGTGACGTGGACGGGATGGTGACGTTCACGATGGACACCAGTCCCGAGATCACCGTGGCGCAGGCCTGCGGCATGGGGGAGCTGTCCTTCTTCTCCCGGATCCACTACGGCGGCGGGGCGGCCTGCGCGACCGTCCAGCAGGCGGCGCTCGCCGTCGCGACCGGGGTGGCCGAGGTTGTGGTCTGCTACCGGGCCTTCAACGAGCGCTCGGGGCGCCGCTTCGGCTCCGGGGTGCGGCACCGGGAGCCGACGGCGGAGGGCGTGGCGCTCGGCTGGGCGCTGCCCTTCGGGCTGCTCACCCCGGCCTCCTGGGTGGCGATGGCGGCACAGCGCTATCTCCACACGTACGGGCTGACCCCCGAGGCCTTCGGGCAGGTGGCCGTCGTCGACCGCGACCATGCGGCGACCAACCCTGCGGCGTACTTCCACGGCCGCCCGATCACGCTGGCCGACCACGCCGCCTCGCGCTGGATCGCGGAGCCGCTGCGGCTGCTGGACTGCTGTCAGGAGACGGACGGCGGACAGGCCCTCGTCGTCACGTCCGTGGAGCGGGCCCGCGACCTGCCGCACCCGCCCGCGGTGATCGCGGCGGCCGCTCAGGGCGCGGGCCGGGCGCAGGAGCAGATGACCAGCTTCTACCGCGACGACCTGACCGGGCTGCCCGAGATGGGCGTGGTGGCGCGCCAGCTGTGGCGGACCTCCGGGCTGGCCCCGGCCGACATCGACGTGGGGATCCTGTACGACCACTTCACGCCGTTCGTGCTGATGCAGCTGGAGGAGTTCGGGTTCTGCGGAAGGGGGGAGGCGGCGGACTTCGTGGCCGGGCGGGAGCTGCCGATCAACACGCACGGGGGTCAGCTGGGGGAGGCGTACCTGCACGGGATGAACGGGGTGGCGGAGGGCGTGCGCCAGCTGCGGGGCACGGCGGTGAACCGGATACCGGGGGCGTCCCGGGTGCTGGTGACGGCGGGGACGGGGGTGCCGACGTCGGGGCTGGTCCTGACTGCGGACGGATGAGCCCGCACGGGTAAACCCGTAGGACGAGGCGCCCGCTCGTCCACCTCCAGGAGGTGGAGACAGCCCCACCCCTACAACCTGAGGCGGACTCGTCTTCGGGACCTGGGGCCGATCCGCGGGAACAGGCCTCGCTCATAGCGTGGATCCATGACCACATCCGTCTGCACCAGCGCGTCGGCCGTCGCTGCACCAGCGAGGCAGACCCGGCCGTACCCGTCGTTCTCGTCGTACGTCAGGGCCCGCCAGCCGGTGCTGCTGCGTACCGCCCGGTCGCTGACCGCGAACCCGAGCGACGCCGAGGACCTGCTGCAGACCGCGCTCACCAAGACGTACGTGGCGTGGGAGCGGATCGAGGACCACCGGGCGGTGGACGGTTACGTCCGCCGGGCGCTGGTGAACACGCGGACGTCGCAGTGGCGCAAGCGCAAGGTCGACGAGTTCGTGTGCGACGAGCTGCCCGAGCCGGAGCCGGTGCCCGGCGGGGACGACCCGGCCGAGCGGCAGGCGCTGCACGACGCGATGTGGCGGGCGATCGGCAGGCTGCCCGCCCGGCAGCGGGCGATGGTGGTCCTCAGGTACTACGAGGACCTGAGCGAGGCTCAGACGGCCGAGGTGCTCGGAGTGTCCGTCGGCACGGTGAAGTCGGCGGTGTCGCGGGCACTGGGCAAGCTGCGGGAGGACCCGGAGCTCGATCTGGTGCGCTAGGCCGTGTCCCAGCAGCGGGAAGTTTCCCTGCCCCTAGTGACATACCGAGCGGTATGTGCGCAGAATCAGCGCACCCCCTACTACCGCGTAGGCAATGTCGCCCCCGGGAGGATGCCGTGCTGAGCACGATGCAGGACGTACCGCTGCTGATCTCGAGGATCCTGACCCACGGGTCGACGATCCACGGCACCTCGCAGGTGACCACCTGGACGGGGGAGGGCGAGCCGCACCGCCGCAGCTTCGCCGAGATCGGTGCCCGCGCCGCCCAGCTGGCGCACGCCCTGCGCGAGGACCTCGGGGTGCGGGACGACGACCGGGTCGCGACCCTCATGTGGAACAACTCCGAGCATACCGAGGCATACTTCGCGATCCCCTCCATGGGTGCGGTGCTGCACACGCTCAACCTGCGCCTGCCCGGCGAGCAGCTGGCCTGGATCGTGAACCACGCCGCCGACCGGGTGGTGATCGCCAACGGCTCCCTGCTACCGCTGCTCGCCCCGCTGCTGCCGCACCTCAAGACCGTCGAGCACATCGTGGTCGCGGGGCCGGGCGACCGGTCCCTGCTGGCGGACGCCGGTGTCCCCGTGCACGAGTACGAGGAGCTGATCGCCGGGAAGCCGAGCACGTACGACTGGCCGGAGCTCGACGAACGCCAGGCCGCCGCCATGTGCTACACGTCCGGTACCACCGGCGACCCCAAGGGCGTGGTGTACAGCCACCGTTCGATCTACCTGCACTCCATGCAGGTGAACATGACCGAGTCGATGGGCCTGACCGACCAGGACACCTCGCTGGTCGTGGTCCCCCAGTTCCACGTCAACGCCTGGGGCCTGCCGCACGCCACCTTCATGACCGGCGTCAACCTGCTGATGCCGGACCGCTTCCTGCAGCCCGCGCCGCTCGCCGAGATGATCGAGCGCGAGCGGCCGACCCACGCCGCCGCCGTCCCCACCATCTGGCAGGGCCTGCTCGGCGAACTGACCGCCCGCCCCCGGGACGTCGGCTCCCTCACCCAGGTCACCATCGGCGGCTCGGCCTGTCCGCCCTCCCTGATGGAGGCCTTCGACAAGCTCGGCATGCGGGTCTGCCACGCCTGGGGCATGACGGAGACCTCGCCCCTGGGCACGGTGGCCCGCCCGCCGGCCCACGCGGTCGGCACCGAGGAGGAGCTCGCCTACCGGCTCACCCAGGGCCGTTTCCCGGCCGGTGTCGAGGCCCGCCTCTCCGGTCCCGGCGGCGAGCGCCTCCCCTGGGACGGTGAGTCCGCGGGCGAGCTGGAGGTCCGCGGCTCGTGGATCGCCGGCGCCTACTACAACGGCCCCGACGCCGAACCCCTGCGCCCCGCCGACAAGTTCAGCGAGGACGGCTGGCTGAAGACGGGCGACGTGGGCACCATCTCCCCCGACGGCTTCCTCACCCTCACCGACCGCGCCAAGGACGTCATCAAGTCCGGCGGCGAGTGGATCTCCTCCGTCGAGCTGGAGAACGCCCTGATGTCCCACCCGGACGTCGCCGAGGCCGCCGTGGTCGCCGTCCCCGACGACAAGTGGGGCGAGCGCCCGCTGGCCACCGTCGTCCTCAAGGAGGGCGCCTCCGCCGACTTCGAGACCCTGCGCGGCTTCCTCGCCGAGGAGGCCCACATCGCCAAGTGGCAGCTCCCGGAGCGCTGGACGGTCATCGAGTCGGTGCCGAAGACGAGTGTGGGCAAGTTCGACAAGAAGGTGCTCCGCAGGCAGTACGCGGCGGGCGAGCTGGACGTCACCCAGCTCTGACCGAAGGCGCCGGCGCGGCCACTGGCACAGTCACCGGCGCGGTCGACGGAAAGCGGCACAGGCAGCCGCCGGGCAGGGCCACATGGGGTGCCCCGCCCGGCGGCCCGGCCGTCACCGCCGTACCGCCGTGGTGGTCCATCCCAGCAGCAGCCACAGCCCCGCCACCGCGCTCACCCCGTCCCAGCCCCAGTGGTCGAAGGCGAGGCCCGCCAGGGTCGAGGCGAGGGCGCCGCCCGCGAAACCGGCCACCACGTAGGCGGTGTTGGCGGTCGCCGGGGCGGAGGTGGTCGTCAGGGCGAGGGTCTGGTTGGCGACATGGGAGGCGACCAGGGCGGCGTGGACGGCGACCGCGGCCACGAACAGGGCGGCTAGGACGTGCCCCCCGAGCCAGAACAGCGGCACGGACGCGGCGGCGAGCAGATAGGCGGACCGCACCACCTTCGCGGCGCCGAAGCGGTCGACCAGCCCGCCCGCGAGCGGGGCCACCGCGCTGGCCGTGAGGCCGAACAGGCCGAACAGACCGGCGGTCGCGGTGGACAGGCCGTACGACGGGCCGGTCAGCAGCAGGGCGAGCGAGGTCCACAGCGCGCTCCAGGCGCCGAACATCCCGGCCTGCCGCACGCTCGCCCGCCACAGCTCGGGCGAGCGGCGGACCAGGCCGGGCAGGGCGGTCAGCCCGGCGAACAGCGGACCGGTGCGGCGGCGGTGCTCCCCGGGCAGGGCGAGGGCGGTGGCGAGGCCCAGCAGAAGGGTCAGCGCGCCCGCGCCGGCGAACACCCACCGCCAGCCGAAGGCCTGACCGGCCAGAGCGCCGAGGACCCGGGCCGCGACGATGCCTGTGAACAGGCCCGCGATGACGGCCGCGACATGGCGGGCGCGGTGGTGCGCGGGAGCGCGTTCGGCGACCAGGGGGACCAGCAGCTGCGGGACGACGGTCGCCGCGGACGCCATGAAGACGGCGGCGGCGAGGGCGGCGGTCCCGGACGCGGCGGCGGCGAGCGTCAGCGCGGCCGTCGTGGCCACCGACAGGAGGGCCACCAGCGGGCGCCGGTTGACGCGGTCGCCGAGCGGGGCGAAGAAGAGCAGCCCGGCCGCGTAGCCGAACTGGGCGACCGAGGCGATCCAGGCCACCGCCGACGGCGTCGACCCGAAGTCGCGGGCGATGAGGGGGAGCAGCGGTGCGGCGAGGTAGATGTTGGCGGCCGTGACGGCGGTGCAGACGGCGATGAGGACGAGGAGGAGCCGCCCGGAGGCGGTCCGTTCGCGGGCGGGGGCCGGGACCTCGCGCGTCCCGCGTGTCTCGTCGGTGATGGTCGCTGATCGCATGAGCGGAGGCACTCCTTGGAGTCGACCCGTGGAGACCGACTCTTACAACTAACTGGTTGGTTGGAAGCCTCAACAGCGTGCCCCGCCCCCGCATTCCCTGTCAACCAAACGGTTGGTTACCTGCCGCTACCCTGTGGGCATGGCAGTCAGAGACCCCGAGGCCACCAAGGCCCGGATCTTCCAGGCGGCGGTCGCCGAGTTCGCCCGGTACGGCATCGCGGGCGCCCGCATCGACCGCATCGCGAGCGAGGCCAAGGCCAACAAGCAGCTGATCTACGCCTACTTCGGCAACAAGGCGGAGCTGTTCACGCAGGTCCTCGGCATCTGCATGGTCGACCTCGCCGCCGCCGTCCCCGTCGACCCGGACGACGTCGAGGGCTGGATCGACCGCCTGCTCGACTACCACGCCGCCCATCCCGAGCTGCTGCGCCTGCTGTTCTGGGAGGGCATCGAGTACGGCACCGCCGAGCTGCCCGACGAGACCGCCCGCCAGGACCACTACGCCCGCAAGGTCGCCGCCCTCGCGGACGGCCAGGCCAGGGGCGTCATCACGGACGCCATCCCGGCCGGCGACCTGCTGGTCCTGCTGACCGCGCTGGCCAACTGGTTCGCGGTCGTACCGCAGATGAGCCGCATCCTCGCGGGCGGCGAGGACACCGACCGCGAGCGCCTGCGGGCCTCCATCAAGGAGGCGGCCCGCAGGCTGGTGGCCCGCTAGTCACAGGTACCGGGCGGCACGCGGACGCAGTGACTAGTTGGTGCCGATCCGGGCCAGCAGGTCCACGATCCGGGTCTGCACCTCGGCGCTGGTGGACCGCTCCGCCAGGAACAGCACCGTCTCGCCCGAGGCCAGCCGGGGCAGTTCGTCCTGGTCGACGGCGGCCGTGTAGACGACGAGCGGGGTGCGGGTGAGCTGTCCGTTCGCCCGCAGCCAGTCCACGATCCCGGCCCGGCGCCGGTGCACCTGCATCAGGTCCATCACCACCAGGTTCGGCCTGAGCTGCCCGGCCAGCGTCACCGCGTCCGCGTCACTCGCGGCCCGCGCCACCTGCATCCCGCGCCGCTCCAGCGTCGCCGTCAGCGCCAGCGCGATCTCCGCGTGCTCCTCGACCAGCAGCACCCGCGGCGGGTGCTGCTCGCTGTCGCGCGGGGCCAGCGCCTTCAGCAGGACGGCGGGATCGGCACCGTACGCCGCCTCGCGCGTCGCCTGCCCGAGCCCGGCCGTGACCAGCACCGGGACCTCGGCCGCGACCGCCGCCTGCCGCAGCGACTGGAGCGCGGTACGGGTGATCGGCCCGGTCAGCGGGTCCACGAACAGCGCGGCGGGGAAGGCCGCGATCTGCGCGTCGACCTCCTCGCGCGAGTGCACGATCACCGGCCGGTAGCCGCGGTCGCTGAGCGCCTGCTGGGTCGTCACGTCCGGCGCGGGCCACACCAGCAGCCGACGCGGGTTGTCCAGCGGCTCCGGCGGCAGCTCGTCGTCCATCCGCTGCGGGAGCGGCGGGTCCGCGACCTCGATCGCGCCGCCCGGACCGTCCAGCGGCTCGGGCCCCTCGGCGGCGTTCACGTCCGGGGCGCCTATGGCGTATGACCGTCCGGCCCCCTCGGTGGCTGGGGCGAGCCGCGACTGCCCGGCCAGCGACGGCTGCGCGACCGGCTGCACCGGCGCCTGTTCGGCGGCGGTCGGATGCGGGCGGGCCCCCTGCTCCGGACGCTGCTCCGGGCGCGCGGCCGGGTCGGGCGGCGTGCCCAGCTTGCGGCGCCGTCCGGAACCGCCCGGCTGGTTCGGGGGCGGCGTGGCCGTCGGCTGCTGTACCTGCGCGGCCTGCCTGCTGAACGGCACGCCCTGCCCCAGCGTCCGCACGCTGAAGGCCTGCCCCTGCGTCGAGTTCGGGTCGACCGGCACCCCACCCGCCTCGGCGGGCAACGGCTGGGCGGCCCGGGGCCGCGCGGCGGCGTGCTCCGGCGGGAGGGGGGTGGCGGGGGCCGGGGTCGCGGTGCCGTTCGGGGGTACGGCCACGCCCGCGCCGGAGGTGTCGTCGGCACCGGGCCAGGGCTGCGCGGCGGGGGTCCCCGCAGCGGGGGTGGGCGTCTCCGCGGGCAGCGGCTGGGCGGCGGCGGGCTGCCCGGCGTTCTGCGCCGGGACCGACGCGGCGGCGGGCCCGGCCTGCTGCGGCTGCGGCGGGACCGGCTGGGCCACCGGTGCCTGGGCGGCCTCCGGTGTCTGACCGGGCGTGACCTGCGGCGGGACCGTCTGGGCCAGGGCCGCCGGAACCGCGACCGGCTGACCGGGGGCGACCTGGACCGAGCTCCCCGGCGCGGGTGCGGCGACACCGGGCTGGGCCTGCTGACCGGGCACGGCCTGGGCCGGAACCTGCGCGGCCGTCCCGACCGCCTCCGCCGCCTGCCGCGGCTGCGGGGCCACGGCGCGCCGGCGGCGGCCCGTCGGCGCGCTGGTGGGGTGCGGCTGGGGCGGGGTGTGGTCCTCGGCCGGGTCGTGCGCGACGGCGTCGTGCCGACCGTCATCGACCGGCGCGGCGGCCGGAACGGGAGCCGTGGCGGGAGCCTGGGCAGCCACGCCGGGCGCCCGCATCTGCCCCGGCACCTGCACCTGATCCGCGACCTGCGCCTGGCCCGGGGCGGGGGCCTGCGCCTGGCCCGGAACCGGCATCTCTTCCGGCACCGGCCTCTGTCCCGGCACCGGCGTCTGTCCCGGCCCCTGTGCCTGCCCCACGGCCTGCGCCTGCCCCGGAACCGGCGCCAACCCCTGGCCCTCCGGCCCACCGGCCGGGCGGTCCGCCTCGGCGGGCGGCAGGGCGAAGACCGTACGGGCACCCGCCTCCTGCGCGGCGGCACGCTCCGCCGCGGCGGCCAGGGCACGCCGGCGGCGCCCGGTCGGCTGCGCGGCCTCGACCGCCGGGACGGACCCGGGGGCGGGCTGGGCACCGGCCGCGGGCAGGGCGGGCGGCAGGGCCTGCCGCTCCCCGTCGTCGAGCCGGGCGCGCCGTCCGCCGGACACGGGCACGCCCTGCGGCGGAACCGTCCCACCGAGGCCCGTGTTCGAGGCGGCGGCCCCCGCGGCATGCTCGGCCGCCGTCACGACGGCTCCCTCGGCCACGCCCTGGTCGCCACCACCGGCACCGGCGTCCTCGGCGGGCCGCCCACGGCGCCGCCCGGTGCCGCCGGAGCCCTCCGGGCCCTCGGTCACCGCCTGCGACTGCTCCTGCGCCGCCTCCTCGACCGCACGCCTGCGGCGCCGCCCGGTCGGCACGGAGGCCTCGGCCTCACCGCCCCCGGACTCGCCCGGTACGTCGCTCCCCAGGAAGGCGTCCGTGGAGCCCCGCCGGGCCCGCCGCCGGCCGCCCCCGGAGGTGTGCTCCGCGGCGGCCTCCTCGTCGGCGGCCGAAGAGCCCACCAGGGCCACCTCGGCACCCGGACCCGGAGGCTGAGCCGGAACGGCCCCGGCCCCGCCGCCGATCGGCACCTCCAGCACGTACGCGCTGCCGCTCATGCCCGGCACCTCGTGCGTCTGCAGCACACCACCGTGCGCCCGCACGATCCCGCGGACGATCGGCTCGTGCACCGGGTCGCCCCCGGCGTACGGCCCGCGCACCTCGATCCGTACGACCTCACCGCGCTGCGCGGCGGCCACGACGACGGTGTTGTCCATGTAACCGCCCGTCGAGACAGGCGTGTTGCCGGTCGCGTCGACGCCGGCGACGTCCGCGACGAGATGCGCGAGCGCGGTCGCGAGCCGCTGCGGGTCGACCTCGGCCTCGATCGGCGGCGCGTGCACGGCGAACTGCACCCGCCCCGGCCCGATCAGCTCGACGGCCCCGTCGACGCCGGCGGCGACGACCGAGTCGAGCATCACCTTCGTACGGGTCACGTCCTCCATGCCCGTGTCGAGCCGCTGGTAGCCGAGGACGTTGTCGATGAGCTGGGTGATGCGGGAGTAACCCGCCGACAGATGGTGGAGCACCTGGTTGGCCTCGGGCCACAGCTGCCCGGCGTCGTCCGCGGCGAGCGCGGCCAGTTCGCGGCGCAGCTCGTCCAGCGGCCCGCGCAGCGAGCGCCCGAGCAGGGTGAGCAGCTGCTCGTGCCGCCCGGCCAGGGCCTCGTAGCGGTCCTTCTCCCGCTCGGCGAGCGCGGCGTACCGGTCCTCGCCGGCCGCCAGCTCCTCCGCGTGCCGCTCGCTCAGCTCCTCGAGCTCGGTCACATGCTCCTGGCGCAGCGCGGTCAGGTCGGAGGCGTGCTCCTCGGAGAGCCGCTCCACCTCGTCCGCGTGCGTCTTCTCCAGGGCCGCCTTCTCCTCGGCGAGCGCGTCGTACGGACGCCGGTCGGCGAAGGTCATCACGGCGCCGACCAGCTGGTCGCCGTCGCGTACGGGCGCGGTGGTGAGGTCGACCGAGACCTTGTCCCCGCTCTTGGACCACAGCACCTGCCCGCGTACCCGGTGCTTGCGACCGGAGCGCAGGGTGTCGGCGAGCGGCGACTCGTCGTACGGGAAGGGCGAGCCGTCGGCGCGGGAGTGCACCACGAGGGTGTGCAGCTCCTTGCCGCCGAGCTCGCTCGCCCGGTAGCCCAGGATCTGGGCGGCGGCGGGGTTGACGAGCACGATCCGCCCGTCGGTGTCCGTCCCTACTACGCCCTCGGACGCGGCCCGCAGGATCATCTCGGTCTGCCGCTGCGAGCGGGCCAGCTCCGCCTCGGTGTCGACGGTGCCGGACAGATCGCGCACGACGAGCATCAGCAGTTCGTCGCCGGTGTATCCGTAACCGTCGTAGGCCTGCTGCCCGTTCTCCAGATTCGCGCTGGTGACCTCGACCGGGAACTCGTTCCCGTCCGTGCGCCGCGCGATCATCCGCGTCGGCTTGGTCCGCCCGCGCGGGTCCATGTGGTCGGGCCGCCGCATGGAGCCCGGAATGAGCCTGGAGTCGAACTCCGGCAGCAGATCCAGCAGCCCGCGCCCCACCAGCGCGGTCCCCGGGGCCTCGAAGGCCTCGAGCGCGATGGTGTTGGCGTTGACGACGGTCCCATTGGCGTTGACCAGCACCAACGCGTCGGGCAGCGCGTCCAGTATGGCTGCGAGGCGAGCAGCGCCTCGGGATGGCCTGCTGCTCACGAGACGCTTCCTCCCTGTTACCGCACCTTGCCGACCGCTCGGGCCATATTGCCAACCGGCCCGCGACGTGTCACGCGAGGGAGTCTAAGGGCAGCGGTTGCGCTCGCGACGCCGGATGAGAGGGAGGTCGCACGAGGAAGTGACGGGGAACATGTGACCGCCCGCTCCGACTCCGCTCCGCCTCGCGTCTGCCTCGCGCTTTCGTGAACGAGTCCGTGCGCGAGCCGTTGGCGAGACTTTCGCAGGACCTTTACGGGACCGGGGATTCCGCCATGAAACGCCTGTGGTCGGGGCGCCGCTAAGCGTTCCGGGGCCGCGCCCGCAGGTCGGGCAGCAACGGCACGAGCCGGTCCCACCGCTCGATCTCGCACCCGTTGCTCCGGTCGTACGCCGCGTCCACCGGCCGCCCGGCCCAGGTCCCCGTCACACGGGCGGTGGCCGGACCGCCGTACATCATCGTGCACACGCCGCGCGGCGCGACCGGCGCGAAGGTGTCCCGCCCCCACACCGTGTTGCGGTCCAGCACCCGGCAGGCACCGCCCACGTCCGGGTGGCTGCCGGCGCCCGGATGACAGGACAGCTCGTACGTCCCGTCCCCGCCGCGGCCCGCGTGGCGGACGGTGACGGTGAGGTGGTCGCTCAGCCCGCCGGCCCGGTCCTCGGCGCGTACGGGCGGGGGCGCGGCGGGGTGGGCGGGCCCGGCGGCGGCGGAGACGGCCGAGAGGGAGGCGACAGCGGCGGTGACGGCGGCGGCGACGCCCGCCGCACCCGCCCGCGAGATGACGATCGACATGCCCTACCAACGCCCCGCCCGCCAGGATGTTGCGCCCCCGGCCCGGACGGGCACTAAGGGCTTTGCCCTGCGGCCCGACTGCCTAGTACCGTAGAGGTCGATTGGTGACACCGCGCTCGACTGTGTCATCATCTGCACGCACCACTCACGCGCTCGCGAGAGAGGTTGTGCTGGAGGCGTCGCCTAGTCCGGTCTATGGCGCCGCACTGCTAATGCGGTTTGGGCCTTAAAGCCCATCGAGGGTTCAAATCCCTCCGCCTCCGCCCCTGATCACCGAAGCCCCGGTCCTCACAGACCGGGGCTTCGGTGTTTTCGCAGGTCACAAGGGGTGCGGGGAACGGATTTCACATGACGGCGGCAGTCATGTAATGTTCTTCCTGTCGCCGCGAGCGGGCCGGAAGGGCCGGGAGCGGGAGACAAGAAAACAAAAGAACAAGCACTCGTAGCTTAACGGATAGAGCATCTGACTACGGATCAGAAGGTTGCAGGTTCGAATCCTGCCGAGTGCACACAGGACAGAGGCCCCGGAGAGATCCGGGGCTTCTGTCGTTTTGGTCGAGTCGTCGGTGTCAGAGGGAACGGGAGGCGCTGCCGTCCGGCATGCGGATGCTGGTGAGCAGCTGCTGATGCTGTTTCTCCATGGACTTCCTGTCCTTCTTGTAGTCGATGGTCACCATCTGGATGATGTGGTCACCGTCGTCGATCATGCGGCAGGAACCGACGGTGCCGTCGCGCGCGGAGAGGCGCGCGTCGAAGGTGGTGCGGCCGTTCACCGTGGACTGGTGGCCGTCGCTCATGGCGAGCTTGCTGTTCGCGCTCGGGGTGACTTCGTTCCAGCCGACCACGAAGCTCTGCAGGGAGTCCTTGAGGAGCCCCGCGGGATGGGCGGAAGCGGGAACGTCGACGACCGCGAGGCCGGTGACCCCGGATTCGCTCTTCACGAAGTAGGTGCGGGCTTCGACACCGCGCTCGTTGATCTTCTGGACCTCTGGCTTGCCGGGAAGTTTGACCTTGATGCCGCTCGGTGCGTCGGTGGTCTCCACCCACCGCGCGGAGGGGGCGGCGGGGGCAGCCGGGGCGGCGTTCGCGCTCCCGGAGGCGAGCGTGGTTCCGGCGATCGCGGCGGCCGAGGCGGCGAGTACCAGGTGCTGGAATCGGAAATGGCGGATCATGGCAGTTCACATCCTGTGGAAGTGGGGGTCGTGGAGTACTTGCTTGCTTCCATTACGCCTGGTCACAGGCCTGCTGTCGTGTCCCTGGATCGCGTGACAGGGGAACTCGGGGCTTGACCGACGGCGATGCACCGTGCTCAGGATGCGGGCCGGCCGACAGGGGGATTCATGGGGAGCGGGAAGAGCAGATCCGGGCGAGGGGCGGCGGGTGCCGTGCTCGCGGTGGGGGTCCTGGTGGGATGCGGGAGCGGGACGGACGGGGGAGGAGACAGGGAGACGTCGCGCCCGCCCGCCGCGGCATCCGCGCCCGCCGCCTCCCGGGCGCCCGCCCGCCTCTCCCCCGCCGCGCTGCAGAGCCGCTGGTGGACCTGGGCCGCCTCGGAGCCCGACGCGACGAACCCCGTCGCCGACGAGGACGGCAGTGACTGCGCGCGCAACCAGCCGGCGGACGTCTGGTTCCTCGCGGGCACCTTCGGGACGACGGGGAGCAGGCGGACGTGCTCCGTACCGGCCGGTGTCCCGCTGGCCTTTCCGCTGGTCAACCTGTTCGGCACCCGGCAGGACTGCGCGGACTTCGTCGGCGCGGCCGGGGGTTCGGCGGTGCTGGACGGCAAGAAGGTCGCGGCGGACACCCGCCGGGGGGACGCGATCACGGTCACCGCGGCGGAGGGCAACCCCGTGACCGGGTCGGGCGGGACCTTCCCGGCCACCGGATGCGGACTGTGGGTCCAGGTGGCGGCGCCGAAGCCCGGCCGGCACACACTGGCGATCCGGGGGCGGTCGGGGGACTTCGCGGTCGGCGTGGACTACGTCCTCACCGTGCGCGCCTCCTGAGCGCCGCTCCCGGCCTCGCTTCCCGGGCTCAGCACTCGCCGTCGCCCGGCTCCCCCTTGTTCAGCTTTTCGAGGTACTCGTGGGCGAGTGCCGTCGCGCGCGTGAACCAGTCGGTGACGACAGCGAGTTCGTCGGACGAGTAGTCGGCGAACAGGGCGTTGAGCCGGGCGTAGTGGCCCGCGTAGACGGCAGTGACGCGCTCGACGGCCTCCGGCCGGGCGGCCACCCGGACACGGCGGCGGTCCGCGGGGTCGGGCCGGCGCGTGACGTAACCGGCGCGCTCCAGGCGATTGAGGATCCCGGTGACCGCGCCGGTGGTGACATGGGCCCGGGCCGCCAGGTCGCCGGCCGTGAGGAGGTCGTCGCCGGCCTCCAGGACGAAGCCGAAACAGGTCAGGTCGGTGACGTTCAGGCCCAGCCGCCGGGCCAGTTCCTGCTGGCCGATCAGGTGGGCCGCGATGAGGTGGTCCATCGCGGACAGCGCCTGGGCCGGGGTGGCGGGCGGGCGCGGCGTGCCGTGCATCCTTCGATTTCCCTTAGCTCGTAAGAGGTTTAGGTGCTAAATTTCTTATGCGGTGAGGGGTCTCCAGTGTCCCCCATGGGCGGGGCGATGTCCGCTGCCCACGCATGGCCCCGGGGAGAGGGAGATGGGTACGTGAGCGCACATCTGTACGACGAGGGTCACACGATCGCCGGCTGGACCGGCTTCGGCATCGCCACCGTCGGAAGCGGTCTGGTGGGGCTGGGGGTGTGCACGGGCTCGGTCGCGGCCGTGGGCGGCGGGCTCGCGGTCGTCGCCGTCAGCGCCCTCGTCACCTGGGCCCTCCACCTCTCCGGCTGGGGCAAGCCGCCCGGGGTACGGCCCCGGGAGCAGTGGGGGATGCGGGTGCGGGATCCGGGGGCACGGGAGGGGCACGCCGGGTGCGTGGGCTGCCGGCTGGCGGGGCGGGGGGTCGCCGGAGCGGGGCGGGAGGCCGAGGCGGCGGGCGGCAGGTTGGCGGAAACGGCACCTCTGTCGCCTTTCGAGTGAACGTGCGGCATCCGAAGGGGAGTTGGCCGCAGGGCTCCGGGCTCCCGGCTTCCGATATGAGGTTGTCAGTGGTGCCTCCTACTCTCGTGAGTGATGGCACAGACGTGGAAGTGCTCGGGGCTGCGGTGGTCGGCGGACGGTCCCGTGCTGGTGTGGGGCGGCGGCCGGAGCAGCGCGCTGCCGTGGGGGAAGCGGGTGGCCTTCGGCGTCGCTGAAGGGGGAGTGCGGGGATGTGTGGGAGCGCGGGGGCATCCCTGTCCGGTGCGGGCGGTGGTGCCGGGGCGGAGTACGGGCGCGCGGTGCGAGGAGTGCGCCCGGCTGGACCGCGCGCACTCCGTGGCCGCGGACACGATCGCGGACGATCCTCGGCCCTACCACGTATATCTGGCGTGGTTCGGGCCCGGCATGGTCAAGGTCGGGATCACCGCCGTGGAGCGCGGGCCGGCGCGGCTGCTGGAGCAGGGGGCCGTCTGTTTCAGCTGGCTGGGTGCCGGTCCGCTGATGGCGGCGCGCCGCACCGAGGAGTTGCTGCGCGCCGCGCTCGGGGTGCCGGACCGGATCCCGTACGCCGAGAAACGGGCGGTGCGCTCCGCGCTGCCCGCGTCGGTTCAGCAGCGGACGGCCGAGATCGAGACGCTGCACGCCAGGGCCGTGGCGCTGGCCGGCTGGCCCGAGTCGCTCACCCGTGCGCCGTACCAACCGGTCGACCATGTCAGCGCGTTCGGGCTGGAGGGGCTTCCGCCCGCCCTCGGGGCGGTGGCCGAGCTCGTCGCGGGCGGGTCGCTCGGCGGTGAGCTGGTGGCGGCGGCCGGACCCGATCTGCATCTGGCGACCGGACGCGGAGTCGTCGTCCTCGACACCCGGTTGATGGCGGGCTGGGAGCTGGTTCCCGCCGGGAGTGCGGACGGACTCGCCCTGCCGGTACGGGAGTTCAAGGAGAAGAGGGGGACGCAGGAGGGTCTGTTCTGAAGGTCAAGACTTGGATCCCTTACGGATCCCTTTGGGCAAGGTCCGTGGACACCGGCGGGTGCGGCGGCCGATCGTTGATGACATGAGCGATCAACGCATTGCACCTGTCGCCGCCCATGAACCCCCCTACTTCGCCGTCGTCTTCACCTCCGTGCGCACGGACGAGGACCCCGACGGATACGGCCGGACCGCCGAGCGGCTCGGCGAGTCGGTGAAGGACATCCCCGGCTACCTCGGCGAGGACTCGGCCCGCACGCCCGGCGGACTCGCGATCTCCGTGGCCTACTTCCGGGACCTGGCCGGTATCGAGGAGTGGCGGCGGCACCCCGAGCATCAGGCGGCCAAGCGGCACGGCCGGGAACACTGGTACGAGCGGTACTCGATCCACATCGCCCGGGTCGACCACAGCCACGAGTTCACCGGGCGGCCAGGTAAGGGGTTCCCAGGCGTTTCCTGAGAGGCGCCTGTGTGTTTCTCAGGAAAATCACAGGGTTTAGAAAGCGTGTTCTCAGAGGGTCCGGTCAAGGTGTCCACCATGACCACGACCTCGCCCCAGGGGCGCACCGAACTGCTGAGGCCGGACGGGAGCCCCGTCCGAGTGCTTGTGGTGGACGACGAACTGTCGATCACCGAACTGCTGAGCATGGCTCTTCGTTACGAAGGCTGGCAGATCAGGAGCGCGGGTGACGGGCAGGGGGCCATCCAGACGGCCCGTGAGTTCCGGCCCGACGCCGTCGTCCTGGACATGATGCTGCCGGACATGGACGGGCTGACCGTCCTGGGCCGGCTGCGGCGGGAACTGCCCGATGTGCCGGTGCTGTTCCTGACGGCCAAGGACGCGGTGGAGGACCGGATCGCCGGGCTCACCGCCGGGGGCGACGACTACGTCACCAAGCCGTTCAGCCTGGAGGAGGTCGTGGCCCGGCTGCGCGGGCTCATCCGGCGCTCCGGTGCCGCCGACCGGCGGTCCGACTCCGTGCTGGTGGTCGGGGACCTGACCCTCGACGAGGACAGCCACGAGGTGTCGCGGGCCGGGGAGAACATCCACCTGACCGCCACCGAGTTCGAGCTGCTGCGGTTCCTGATGCGCAATCCGCGCCGTGTGCTGAGCAAGGCGCAGATCCTGGACCGCGTGTGGTCGTACGACTTCGGCGGGCAGGCCAACGTGGTCGAGCTCTACATCTCGTACCTGCGCCGGAAGATAGACGCCGGACGCGAACCCATGATCCACACACGGCGTGGGGCCGGCTACCTGATCAAGCCCGCCGCGTCATGAGCGGGCGACGACGGCCACGTGCGCAGAAGCGAGCAGGTAAGCCGCGTACCCTGCGTACGCGGCTCGTCGTCTCGACGGTGACGCTGATCGCCGTGGTGTGCGCCGTGATCGGTACGGTGACGACCCTCGCGCTGAAGCAGCACCTTTACGATCAGCTGAACGGCAAGGTGCACGAGACCGCCATGCGTGCCGGGGGCGGCCACATGCTGCCCAAGAACCCGGGCGCGCAGAACCCGAACGCGCAGAACCCCGCCGACCCAGGCGACCCGGGCGCCGTGCAGAACGCCGACATCTCGGCCAGCGCCAAGGTGCAGAACCTCGTCAAGAACGGTCCCACGCAGGAAAAGACCATCGCCGCCTATGTGAAGAACGGTAAGGTCACCAGCGCGGCGATCGCCAAGCGGAAGAACGACAGCGACGGCTTCTTCCAGCAGATGAACGCCGGCTCCCTCAACGCGGCGCAGATGGCGGCCCTCAACTCGGTGCCGAAGGACGGCAAGGCGCACTCCGTGGAGATCCCCGGTCTGGAGGAGTACCGCGTCGAATACGTCGCGAGCCGCGAGAGTGGTGACGCCTACTACGTCGCCCTGCCGACGGCCGACGTCGAGGGCACCATCAACACCCTGATCCTCGTCGAGATCAGCGTCACCGCCGCCGGCCTCGCCGCCGCCGTGATCGCCGGTTACGTGCTCGTCGGCGTGGCCACCCGACCCCTCCGCAAGGTCGCCGCCACCGCCACCCGGGTCTCCGAACTCCCGCTGCACACCGGCGAGGTGAACCTCAGCGAGCGCGTGCCCGAGTCCGAGACCGATCCGCACACCGAGGTCGGCCAGGTCGGTGCGGCCCTCAACCGGATGCTCAACCATGTGCACGGCGCGCTGCACGCCCGTCAGCAGAGCGAGATGCGGGTACGGCAGTTCGTGGCGGACGCCAGTCATGAGCTCAGGACGCCCCTCGCCTCCATCCGCGGATACGCCGAGCTCACGAGACGCGGACGGGAGCAGGTCGGGCCCGACACCCGGCACGCCCTCGGCCGTATCGAGTCCGAGGCCGGGCGGATGACCCTCCTCGTGGAGGACCTGCTCCTGCTCGCCCGTCTCGACGCCGGACGTCCGCTCCAGTTCGAGCAGACCGACCTGATCCCGCTGGTCGTCGACACGATCAGCGACTCCCGCGCGGCGGGCATGGACCACAACTGGCGGCTCGACCTGCCCGACGAACCGGCCCTGGTGTCGGCGGACGCGGCACGGATCCAGCAGGTGCTGGTCAACCTGCTGGGCAACGCCCGCAAGCACACCCCGGCCGGTACGACCATCACCGCACGCGTGCAGCGGCGCGGCCCGTGGATGTGCGTGGACGTGGAGGACAACGGCCAGGGCATCCAGCCCGACCTGCTGCCGCACGTCTTCGAGCGGTTCGCGCGGGGCGACTCGGCGCGGTCCAGGGCGACCGGGTCGACCGGCCTCGGGCTCGCCATCGTGCAGGCGGTCGCGACCGCGCACGGCGGTGCCGTGACCGTGGACAGTGTGCCGGGGCGGACCGTGTTCACCGTGCACCTGCCCGCACTGGGCCCGGCGGTGCCGCGTCCGGCGCCCGAAACGAACTGGCAATCGCACTCACAGGCACAGCACAGTGCCACCACATGGGTGCAACAGGGCGCTTGACCAGAGTCGTTGCCATGCGAACCGACTCTTCTCCCGGCACCCTGCCGGCGCGGGAGCACCTCCCGGCCGGAAACGCCGGTACGCCTGTCCTGGACGTAGTGATCCCCGTCTACAACGAGGAGAAGGACCTCCAGCCATGCGTGCTCAGACTGCACGAGCACCTCACGCGGACCTTCCCGTACGCGTTCCGCATCACGATCGCGGACAACGCGTCCACGGACACCACCCCCCAGATGGCGGCGCGGCTGGAGGCGGAGATCCCGGAGGTCACCAACTTCCGCCTGGAGCAGAAGGGCCGGGGCCGTGCCCTGCGGACCGTGTGGTCCGCGTCTCAGGCCCCGATCCTCGCCTATATGGACGTCGACCTGTCCACCGACCTCAACGCGCTGCTGCCGCTGGTGGCGCCGCTGATCTCGGGCCACTCCGACCTGGCGATCGGCTCCCGGCTGGCCCGCTCCTCGCGTGTGGTGCGCGGTCCGAAGCGGGAGTTCATCAGCCGGGCCTACAACCTGATCCTGCGCGGCTCTCTCCAGGCGCGCTTCTCGGACGCGCAGTGCGGGTTCAAGGCGATCCGGCGTGACGTCGCCCAGGTGCTGCTGCCGCTGGTGGAGGACACCGGCTGGTTCTTCGACACCGAGATGCTGGTCCTCGCCGAGCGCGCGGGGCTCAGGATCCACGAGGTGCCGGTCGACTGGGTCGACGACCCGGACTCGACCGTGCACATCGTGAAGACGGCGACCGAGGACCTCAAGGGGGTGTGGCGGGTGGGCAGGGCCCTGGCCACCGGTTCGCTGTCGCTGGACCGGCTGGCCCGGCCGTTCGGTGACGACCCGCGCGACCGCGAGATCCAGGACGTACCGACGGGGCTGGCTCGCCAGCTCGTCGGGTTCTGCGTGGTCGGCGGTCTGTCGACCCTCTTCTACCTGGCCCTGTACAGCCTCTTCCGGCAGTTCTCCGGCTCGCAGATCGCCAACGCGCTGGCCCTGCTGGTCTCGGCCGTGGCCAACACGGCGGCCAACCGGCGGCTCACCTTCGGGGTGCGCGGCCGGGGCGGGGCCGTCCGGCACCAGGCGCAGGGCCTGGTCGTCTTCGGTATCGGTCTCGCACTGACCAGCGGCTCGCTCGCCGCCCTGAACGCGGCCACCTCCGAGCCCGCGCACTCCACCGAACTGGCGGTGCTGATCGCCGCCAACCTCGCGGCGACGGTGCTGCGCTTCCTGCTCTTCCGCGCGTGGGTGTTCCCGGACCGCGGCGACCCGGCCCAGGAGCCGGCGGCCGAGGCCGAGCACCGTACGTCCTCGCCGGCCTACGGCACGACGATCCCGCGGCAGCCCAGCGGTCCGTACGCCCCGCTGCCCCAGCGCCCGGCGGACCACCAGCACGACCCCGCGCACGAGACCACGTACGACACGAGGTTCGGCGCGACGTACGACTCGACGACCCAGTTCCGCGCCGGTGAAGCCGCGGACGGCACCTGGCGGGACGCGACGATGCAGCTGATGCCCGTCCGTCCCCACGACACCGACCCGAGGGACGCCCGATGACCACCCACACCGATCAGACGACGCATCCGGGGGGTACGGGTCCCTCCGGCTGGGGCCCGCCCCAGGCCGCCGCTCCCCCGGCCGCCCCCCAGGAGCGGGAGCCGTCCGCGGCCCCGGCGCCCGGAGCGGATGAGCCGCAGCAGCCCTTCCCGCGGAGACTGTGGCGCGGCCGGCCCGAGGACCCCCGCTGGGTGCGCCCGGCCTTCCTCGGCCTGCTGGCCGCGACCTTCCTGCTCTACCTGTACAACCTGAGCGCCTCCGGCTACGCCAACTCCTTCTACTCGGCGGCCGTGCAGGCGGGCAGCGAGTCCTGGAAGGCGATGTTCTTCGGCTCGCTGGACGCGGGCAACGCCATCACCGTGGACAAGCCCCCGGCCTCGCTGTGGCCGATGGCGCTGTCGGTCAGGATCTTCGGGCTCAACTCCTGGGCGATCCTCGTCCCCGAGGTCATCATGGGCGTCCTCACGGTCGCCGTGGTGTACGCGGGCGTGCGTCGCCGGTTCAGCCCTGTGGCCGGTCTGGTCGCGGGCGCGGTGCTCGCGCTCACCCCCGTCGCGGCGCTGATGTTCCGGTTCAACAACCCGGACGCGATGCTGGCGCTGCTGATGGCGGCGGCCTGCTACCTGGTGGTGCGGGCCCTGGAGGACGGCCGTACCAAGTGGCTGGTCTGGGCGGGCGTGGCGATCGGCTTCGCGTTCCTCGCCAAGACCCTGCAGGCCTTCCTGATCCTGCCGCCGCTGGCGATCGTCTACGCGGTGTGCGCGCCGGTGTCGCTGAAGAAGCGGTTCGGGCAGCTGGCCGCGGCGGCGGCCGCGCTGGTCGTCTCCGGCGGCTGGTGGGTCGCGATCGTCGAGCTGTGGCCGGCCTCGTCCCGCCCGTACATCGGCGGTTCGCAGAACAACTCCTTCCTGGAGCTGACGTTCGGCTACAACGGCCTCGGCCGGCTCAACGGCGACGAGACCGGCAGTGTCGGCGGCGGTGGCGGGGGCGGCGGCAACAGCGGCCAGTGGGGCGAGACCGGCTGGGACCGGATGTTCAACTCCGAGATCGGCGGCCAGATCTCCTGGCTGCTGCCCGCCGCGCTGATCCTGCTCGTCGCGGGCCTGGTGGCCACCCGCAAGCTCAGGCGGACGTCGGTCACCCGCGGCTCGTTCCTGGTCTGGGGCGGCTCGCTGCTGATCACCATGGTCGTCTTCAGCTACATGGCGGGCATCTTCCACCAGTACTACACGGTGGCCCTCGCCCCCTACATCGCGGCCGTCGTCGGCATGGGCGCCGGACTGCTGTGGGAGAAGCGGCAGGAGCTCTGGGCGTCCATCACCCTCGCCGCGTCCGTGGTGGCGGCCGTGGCCTGGGGGTACGTGCTGCTCAACCGGACCCCCGACTACCTGCCCTGGCTGAAGTGGCTGGTTCTGGTCGGCGGCCTGGTCGCCGCGCTCGGCCTGGTCTTCGCGGGCCGGATGACCCGTCAGCTGGCCCTCGGAGCGGCGGCGGTGGGCCTGGTGACCGCGCTGGCCGGTCCGACCGCGTACACCCTCAGCACCCTCCAGGAGGGCCACACCGGTTCCATCGTCACGGCGGGTCCGGCCGGCGCGAGCATGATGGGCGGCGGCCGTGGCGGTCCCGGCGGCGGTGGCGGTATGCGCGGCGGCTTCGGCGGCGGCATGCCCGGCCAGAACCAGCAGGGCCAGCAGGGCCGGCAGAACGGCAACGGGAATACCCAGGGCCAGGGCCAGGGCCAGCCGGGCAACGGCACCGGTGGCTTCCCCGGCGGCGTGCCGGGCCAGAACCAGCAGGGCGGCATGCCCGGCGGGCAGACGGGTGACGGCGGCGGCATGGGCGGTGGCGGCGTCGGTGGCCTCCTCAACGGCGCCAGTGTCACCTCCGAGGCCAAGAAGCTGCTGGAGGCCGACGCGGGCAAGTACACCTGGGCCGCCGCGTCCATCGGCTCCCAGAACGCGGCGAGCTACCAACTGGCCACCGGCGAACCGGTGATGGCGATCGGCGGCTTCAACGGCACCGACCCGTCCCCGACTCTCGCCCAGTTCAAGAAGTACGTGGAGGACGGAAAGATCCACTACTTCATCGCGGGCGGCGGCATGGGCGGCGGCAACAGCGGTACGGCGTCGCAGATCAGCTCGTGGGTCCAGAGCAACTTCAAGAAGGTCACGGTCGGTTCGGCCACCTTCTACGACCTGACGCAGAAGACGAGCGGCTGACGGTTCACGCGCAGAGAGCGCGCAGAGAGCGCACCGAGAGGGGCGGTGGCTGGAAGCCACCGCCCCTCTCGGTGCGTCCGCGCCCCACCGCAGATATCTCCGTTGTACGGCGTAAGGGAGCGCCTATACGGTGTAGAACATATCGACGACGACCCCTCAGGGGCACCCCCGGCGCCGGCTGATCCTCGGCGTCATCTGTCTGGCCCACCTCACCGTGCTGCTCGACAACACCGTGCTGAACGTGGCCATCCCCTCCCTCACCCGGGACCTGCACGCGACCACGTCCGACATCCAGTGGATGATCAACGCCTACTCGCTGGTGCAGTCCGGCCTGCTGCTCACCGCGGGCAGCGCGGCCGACCTCCCCCACGCCTGAAGGGCGCGGGGGGACCCCCATCGGCCGCAAGAAGATGCTGGTCGCGGGACTGGCCCTGTTCGGCGTCGGGTCACTGGTCGCCGGACTGGCGGACTCCACGGCCCAACTGATCGCCGCCCGGGCGGGCATGGGCGTCGGTGGCGCGCTGCTGCTGACCACCACCCTCGCCGTGGTCATGCAGATCTTCACCCCCGACGAGCACCCCAGGGCCATCGGCATCTGGAGCGCGGTCGCCGCCCTGGGCTTCGCGGTCGGCCCGCTGATCGGCGGCCTGCTGCTGAACCACTTCTGGTGGGGCGCGATCTTCCTGGTCAACCTCCCCGTCGCGGCACTCGGCCTGGTGGCGGCCGTGGCCCTCGTACCGGAGTCCAAGAACCCGCGCGGCGACCGGCCCGACCTGCTCGGCGCGCTGCTGTCCACCATCGGCATGGCCGCGCTGGTGTACGCGATCATCTCCGGCCCCGGCCACGGCCGGACCTCGGCGCGGGTACTGGCCACGGCGGCCGTCGCGGTCACGGTGCTGGCGCTGTTCGCGTACTGGGAGAGCCGCATCCCCGACCCCATGCTCGACCCGCACTTCTTCCGCGACCGCCGGTTCACCGGCGCGGTGGCCGGAGCGGTGCTGATCACCTTCGGGATGGGCGGGGCGCTGTTCCTGCTCACCCAGCATCTGCAGTTCGTGCTCGGGTACGGGCCCCTGGAGGCCGGGCTGCGCACCGCGCCGCTCGCCCTGTCGGTCGTGGCGCTGAACTTCTCCGGGCTGTCCGCCAAGTGGTCGGCGAAGCTGGGCATCGTGGTGTCGATCGCGCTCGGCATGGTGCTGATGTCCCTGGGGCTGGTCTCGATCGCGGTGCTGGACGCCCACGGCTACGGCGGCACCCTGCTGGGGCTGCGGCTCATCGGCGCGGGGTGCGCCGTCGCCAACCCGGCCATGGCGCACGCCATCATGAGCGCGATCCCTCCGGAGAAGGCGGGGGTGGGCGCGGGGATCAACGGGACGCCGGCGGAGTTCGGCAACGGGCTGGGGGGCCGTGCTCAGTTCCTCCGGCAGCCTGGCCCGGGGGCTGGAGGCGGGGCAGCTGGTGGGGGCGGCGGCCGTACTGCTCGGCGGGTTCGTGGCGGCGGGGCCTGCGCAGGGCGGGGGCCGGGATCGCCTGAGAGGCCGGGGGCGCCCCCGCGGCACGCGGCGGCTCTAGCATCTTGAGGAGTGGCCCAATGGTTCTCTGGAAGGTGCGCCGATGGTGAAGGCAGCCGAGCGGTCGGCACGGTCCAGTGTCTGGCTGGAGGGGAAGGCCCGCCGGGGTGGGCGCGGGGGCGGGCAGCCGTCCGGGCTGGACCGGGAGCGGATCACCGAGGTGACCGTGCGGCTGCTGGACGCGGAGGGGCTGGCCAGGTTCTCCATGCGGCGGCTGGCCGGCGAGCTGAACGTCACCGCGATGTCCGTCTACTGGTACGTCGACACCAAGGACGAGCTGCTCGAACTCGCCCTGGACGCGGCCTTCGGCGAGCTGCGGCTGCCCGACCCGGACAGCGGCGCCGACTGGCGGGAGCAGCTGCGGGCGCTGGCCACCGAGTACCGGGGGCTGCTGGTGCGCCATCCCTGGCTGTCGCCGCTGGCCGGCCAGTACCTCAACATCGGCCCCCACGCGCTCGCCTTCGCCCGCAGCGTGCAGCGGGCCATCCGCCGCACCGGGCTGCCGGCGCAGCGCATGACCAGCGCCATCTCGGCCGTCTTCCAGTTCGTGTACGGGTACGGCACGATCGAGGCCCAGTTCCTGACCCGGATCGCGGGCTCGGGCCTGACCCCGGACGACTACTACCGGCAGGTCATGAGCGAGACCCAGCGGCACCCGGAGGCGGCGGACTTCATCCAGGAGTCCAAGGAGATCATGGACGCCCGGGGTGGCGACACGGTCCAGGAGATGCTGGACCGGGACTTCACCTTCGCGCTGGACCTGCTGGTCGCCGGGATCGAGGCGATGGTCGACCGGGGCTGACCGGTCGGACCGGACTGACTACTGGTCGGACGCCAGCCGCGCCGGGAAGCCGCCGGTGGCGACCGGGCCCCAGCGCTCCGGGGTGATCCGGATGATCGACTTGCCCTGCTTGAGCATGGCCGCCCGGTACTCGTCCCAGTCCGGGTGCTCGCCGGCGATGTTGCGGTAGTACTCCACCAGCGGCTCCACGGAGTCGGGCGTGTCGATGACCTCGGCGGTCCCGTCGATCTGCACCCACGGCCCGTTCCAGTCGTCGCTGAGCACGATGAGGCTGACCCGCTCGTCCCGCTTGGCGTTGCGGGTCTTGGCGCGCTCGGGGTAGGTGGAGACCACGATCCGGCCCGAGTCGTCCACCCCACAGGTCAGCGGCGACCCCTGGGGCCCACCGTCGGCCCGCCGGGTCAGCAGGATGGCGTGGTGGCGGGGACGTACGAAGTCCAGCAACTCGTCGAGGGACACGGCGGTGTTGGTCGCGATGTTCGGTGCCATGCGTCCAGCCTAGGCCGTGAGCGCCTCGGTCAGGTCGTCGTACACCGGGACGTCGCGGCGCAGGCCGGTCAGTTCCAGGACGCGGCTCGGGAGCTCGTGGGGGCGGGCCGCCACGCGTACCTCGGTGTGCGGGGGCAGATGCCGGCGTATGTCGTGGATGAGGCGGACGCCCTGGGAGTCGAGGAAGCCCGTGTCCGTGAGGTCCAGGACGAGCACGCGCAGCCGGCGGGCGCGGGTGACGGACAGGACGTGAGTGAGCAGGGCATCGGCGTTGCTGAGGTCGATTTCCGGGGGGAGCGTGAGCAGGGTGCGGCCGGGCAGGCCGCGCTGATCGCGGGGGCGCGGAAAGGGGGTCACGGCACTCACCTGACGCAGACGGGTCGTCCGGATTCCTGAGGGGGGAGAAGGGGGCCGCTTCCTGACCTGTCGCCCATTGCATCATGCCCCGCGCGGGCAGGGAAGCGTGCCGCCGCCGGGTCGTCGGGCGAAGGTCACCTTGACGCAACGGAGCAGCTAGAGTGCTGTCCGTCCTGTGCTCGCAGTCGGGAATGTGCTGCGGAGCTCTCCTGCGCATGGCCACGTGGCCGTGCATGCCGAAGAGGTTCGTGGTGGCTGCGTCCGACTTTCCCGATGTGCCCGGTTTTCCGGTTGGCTTCGAGCTGGCCGAGGCGCTCACGGTGGCGGCTCAGCAACTGCATGAGACCACCACCCCGCACAGCACCCTGCGCACCGCGGTCAAGCTGGCCGTGCACCTGCTGCCCGGCGCCGAGCACGCCGGGATCTCCGAGATCGAGCGCGGCGACCTGCGCCGCACCATCGCCTGGACCGACGAGGTGGTGCGCACCGCGGAGGCCCCCGACGGCGACGAAGGCGCCCCGCACTGGGACCGGCTGTGGACCGCGCCGGTGGCGCGGATAGAGGACAGCGGCACCGACGGCGGCCTGGGTGCGCTCTCCGACCTGGGCCTGCGCTCGGTGCTCTCCCTGCGGCTGCGCGCCGACCGCCGCCGGCTCACCGTGCTCACCGCCTACTCCCGCAAGCCGCGCGCCTTCGACGAGACCACCACCCGGGTCGGCCGGCTGTTCACCGCGCATGTCAGCCTGGCCCTGCAGTCGGTGACGGTCCGCGAGCAGCTCACCGAGGCCATGCGCACCCGGGACCTGATCGGCCAGGCCACAGGCATCCTGATGGAGCGCCTGGACATCGACGCGGCGGACGCCTTCGACAGTCTGGTGCGCACCTCGCAGCGCGAGAACGTCAAGCTCCGCGACCTGGCCCGCCGCATCGTGGGCACCAAGGAAGGCGGGTAACGGCGCGCCGACAGCGGGTGACCGAGGCCACACCCCTGCTTCAGCGGCCCATCACGGGATATCCGATAAGCCATGACAGCTGAGATCCCCGACACGCTGGACCGGGCCATGGCGCGCAGCGGTGGTCTCGACACCCTGCTGCGCGATCTGGCGGACCGGGCGGTGCAGGCGGTGCCCGGCGCGGTGGCGTGCAGTGTGACCGTGCGCCGCGCCGACCGGCTGCTCACCCTGGCGGGCAGCAGCGGGATCCCCAGTGGGCTCGACCAGCGGCAGTACGAGAACGGCTCCGGCCCCTGTGTCGACGCGGCGGCGACCGGGCAGGAGCAGTACGCGCCCGATCTGGCCCGGGAGACGCGCTGGCCCGCGTACCGGGCGTACGCGCTCTCCGCGGGCGTCCGCTGTGTGCTGGCGCTGCCGCTCGCCGTCGAGGGCGAGACGGGCGCCGCCCTCAACCTCTACGGCGGCGAGCCCGGCTCGCTGGGCCCCGGCCGGGAGACGGCCCGGGACTTCGCGGCGCGGGCGGCGGACGCGGTCAACGTCGCCCTGCACATCGAGCGCGAGCAGGAGTCCGCCGCCGACGTACGCGCCGCCCTGCTCTCCCGCAGCGTCATCGACCAGGCCATCGGCATCCTGATGGCCCGTGAGCGCATCGACGCCCGGATCGCCATGGAGCGGCTGCGCCGCGTCTCGCAGGACCGCAACGTCAAACTCCGTGACCTGTGCACCGACCTGGTGACCCGGGTGGGCGGCACCCGGCCGCCCTCAGCCGAGCGGTAGCGACTCGCCCTGCACGGCCTGGATGTCCAGCTCCACCTTCAGCGTCGTGCCGATGGCCGCGATGCCCGCCTGGAGGACCTGGTTGTAGTTCATGGCGAAGTCCTCGCGGTGCAGCTGGGCCGTCGCCCGGAAGGCCGCGCGGGTGCCGCCCCACGGGTCGGCGCCGGTGCCGAGGTACACGAGGTCGAGGTCGACCGGGCGGACGACGCCGTGCATCGCCAGCTCGCCGTGCACCGTCCAGCGGTCGGAACCGGCCGCCCTCAGAGCGTTGGACTTGTAGGTGATCTCGGGGTGCCGTTCGACGTCCAGGAAGTCGGCCGAGCGCAGGTGGGTGTCGCGGGTGCCGTTGCCGGTGTCGACGGAGGCGGCCCGGATGACCGCCTCGACGCGGGACTTGGTGACGTCGTCGGGCGCGATCTCGATCGAGCCCGCGAAGTCCGTGAACCGGCCGTGCACGCTGGAGATCCCCAGGTGCTGGGCGACGGCGGACACCGAGGAGTGCGCCGGGTCGATGGTCCACGGGCCGGGCGGGGGCAGTTCGGTGCCGCCCTGCCGGGCCAGCGTCACCGTGCCGACCTCGGCCCGCCCACTGGCGGTGACGAGCGCGCTGGCGGCGGCGGGCGCGTACCCGACGGCCGTGACGATCACCGTGTACGCCCCGGGCGCCAGCTCGCCGGAGTCCCGTACCGCTCCCTCGGCGTCGGCCTCGGCGCGCAGCACCTGGGTGCCCCGCGTGTCGGTCAGTGTGACGACCGCGTGCGACACGGCCCATCCGTCCCGGGTGCGGATCCTCGCGGTCAGTCCCATCCCGTTCTCTCCCTGGAAAGCCTGGTGAATTGCGCGTGATGAAACCGGCCCGTGGCGAGCGCGTCCTGGTGGGCGCGCCTGCCACGGGCCGGGGGGTGAACTACTCGCCGGGGTGGGCGAGTGCGATGTCGTGGCCGTCGACTCCGGAGCCGGCGACCGTGAGGGCCGTCGCCACCGGCGGGTAGCCCGTCGCGATGACGGTGTACTCGCCGCCGTCCAGGTCGGCGAAGGCGTACGCCCCGTCCGTCCCGGTGGTGGCCGTGCCGACCACGTTGCCCGCCGCGTCCACCAGCGTCACGCGGGCGTCGGCCAGCGGGCCGTGCGGGGCCCGTACGACGCCCTGGAGCTGGGCTCCGGCGTCGAGGTCGACCTCGATCCGGGTGACGCCGGTGGCGCCGACCTCGACGGGCAGGGCGCGCGGCCGGAACCCGGTCGCGTTGACGGCGACGGTCACCACGCCCGGCACCAGCTCGGTGAACGCGAACTCGCCCTGCTCACCGGTGTTCCCGGTGGCCAGCAGATCGCCGCGCACATCGGTGACGATCACCATCGCGTCCTTGACCGGCAGCGCGTTCCCGGCCGCCCGGACCACACCGCTCAGTCCGCTGGTGCCGCTGAGCAGGATGTCGTACGCCACCGGGTCCTCGCCCACCACGACGGTGGACGCCTGCGGCTGGTAGCCGTCGGCGGAGGCGATCAGGACGTACGAACCCGTGCCCGGCGCTTCCAGCGCGTAGGAACCGTCGGTCTGCGCGACCGACCGGCCCAGCTGGCGGCCGGAGAGGGAGATCAGGGTGACCGCGGCCTGCGGGACCGGGGCGCTCTCGGCGCCGCGGACGAAGCCGTGCACGGGGGTGCCGCCGCTTCCCGCGGGGTCGGGCCCGGCCACCGTGGCGACGGCGGTGAACTGCGGTGCGGCCTCGGTGGCGGTCTCCGTGTCGGAGGTGGCGGTGGCCCAGCTGGGCACCCGCTCCTCGGCGGTCTCGGAGACCTCGGCGACGTGGGCCTGGGCCTCGGCCGGGGCCTCGCCCGCGGCGGCCTGCGCCAGCGCGCCCTTCGTCTTCAGCGGGACCTCCTTGATGAACAGCGTGATCAGGAAGGCGACGGCCGCCAGGCAGCCGGCGATGAAGAAGACGTCGGCGATGCCGTGGCCGTAGGCGCTCTCCAGGAGCGTGCGCAGCGGCGCGGGCAGCTTGTCCAGGTCCGGGATGCTGTCCGTGGAGCCCGATCCGGCCAGGGCGGCGCGGTACTTGGGGCTCAGGGCGGAGGCGCCGTCCGTGACGTAGTGCGTGATCCGGTGCGACATCACCGCGCCGAGGGCGGAGACGCCGACCGCACCACCGAGGGAGCGGAAGAAGGTGACCGTGGAGCTGGCGGAGCCGAGGTCGGAGGGAGCCACCTGGTTCTGCGTGGCGAGCACCAGGTTCTGCATCATCATGCCGATGCCGAGACCCAGCAGCGCCATGAAGACGGCCATCTTCCAGTACTCGGTGTCGTACCGGATGCCGCCCAGCAGGCACAGGCCGGCCGTCACCAGGACGCCACCGCTGACCAGCCAGGCCTTCCAGCGGCCGGTGCGGGTGATGAACTGACCCGAGACGGTGGAGGAGACGAACAGGCCGCCGATCATCGGGATGGTCATGACGCCGGACATCGTCGGGGACTTGTCGCGGGCCAGCTGGAAGTACTGGCTGAAGAACACCGTGCCGGTGAACATCGCGATGCCGACGAAGAGCGAGGCGAGGGACGCCAGGGTGATGGTGCGGTTGCGGAACAGGCGCAGCGGGATGATCGGCTCGCTCGCCTTGGACTCCACCAGCACGAACAGCGCGCCCAGGGCGATCGAACCGCCGACCATCGCGTACGTCTGCCAGGACACCCAGTCGTACTTGTCACCGGCGAAGGTGACCCAGACCAGCAGCAGCGAGACGGCGGCGGAGATGAAGAAGGCGCCGCCCCAGTCGACCTTGACCTCCCGCTTGACCACGGGCAGGTGCAGGGTCTTCTGCAGCACGATCAGCGCGATGATCGCGAAGGGGACACCGACGTAGAAGCACCAGCGCCAGCCCAGCCAGGAAGTGTCGGTGATGACACCGCCGAGCAGCGGGCCTCCGACGGTGGCGACGGCGAAGGTGGCGCCGAGGTAGCCGGAGTACCGGCCGCGCTCGCGCGGGGAGATCATCGCCGCCATCACGATCTGCGCCAGGGCGGACAGACCGCCGACGCCGATGCCCTGGACGACACGGCAGGCGATCAGCATGCCGGCGTTCTGCGACAGGCCGGCGGCGGCCGAGCCCAGGACGTAGATGACGAGGGCTATCTGGACGAGCGCCTTCTTGCTGTACAGGTCGGCGAGCTTGCCCCACAGGGGAGTGGCCGCGGTCATCGACAGCAGGGCGGCGGTGACCACCCAGGTGTAGGCGGACTGGCCGCCGCCGAGGTCGCCGATGATCTCCGGCAGCGCGTTGGAGACGATCGTGGACGACAGGATCGCCACGAACATGCCGAGCAGCAGCCCGGAGAGCGCCTCCATGATCTGCCGGTGCGTCATCGGGGCGTGGGCGCCGGAGCCTCCCCCGTGCTTGGCGTGAGCCCGCACACCGGCTGGTGTGGTCGTTGCCATGGGCTTCCTTTTCTTACGTGGTCGCGGGTGTACGGGTGGTCTTTTCGGCTTCGGGTGGCGGGAGCCGGTGCGGCAGCGAACGGCAGTCGTCGAAGCTGGCCCGCAGCCGCGTCATGAGCCGGGTGAGCTGGCCGACCTCGTCCTCGCTCCAGTCGCCGAGCCGCTCGGCGAGCAGGTGCGTGGTCCGCCGGGACAGCTCGGCCAGCAGCTCACGGCCCTCGGGTGTGAGGCGCAGGATGCGCGAGCGCTTGTCGCCGGGGTCGGGGGAGCGTTCGATCCAGCCCCGCTCGGCGAGGTGCGCGACATGACGGCTGGTCACCGACATGTCCACGGCGAGCAGCTCGGAGAGCTTGCTCATGCGCATGCCGCCGTGGCGACCCAGCAACGTGATGACGGCGGCGGAGCCGCTCGGGCAGTCCGACGGCAGGATGCGGCCGAGCTCGCGCTTGACGACGCCGAAGGCGCTGAACTGGCGGATCAGCTCCTCGTACTGCTCGTACTGCGCCGGCACGGTCATCACACCTCCCGAATTTGTTGCTTAGGGCAACCATAGAACCGTTGGTTGCTGCAGGCAAATAAGTGGCCGGGGTCTGGCGCAAAAAGTTGGCAAAGGCATGTATTGCGGACGTAAATGTGCAGGTGGGGTGCGGCACCGGTGCGGTCAACCCCCCACTTGGGCCCCACTGCCGGATTCGCTAGTGTCTCGGGCCATGGCTAACACCCAGGGCCCCCAGGGCAACCACGACCCCGCAGGCAGCACCCAGATGTTCCGCGCGTTCGTCGACGAGGCCCCTCAGGGCCGGCAGCAGGCGGCCGCCCCGGCGGGCCCCCGCATCGGCCTGATCATCGGCATCGTCGCCGCGATCGCGGTCGTGGCGGCGGTCGCCTGGCTCGCGCTCAAGTAACCGCTCCGCCGACGCTCAAACGCTACTTCCACTCCACGTCCACGTCCCGCGTCTCGACGTGCATGCCCAGCGGCACGCGCCATGCGTCGACGCACACCGTCCAGGTGGGTTCCTTCCGCGCGCCCGCGGCGATCGGTGCCGGAAGGTCCTCGGTCGACTCGATCGTCGCCCAGTCGATGCCGAGCGCGTCGACGATGTGCGTGCCGAGGGTCACCGTGCCCGAACGCACCGCCGTCCCGCCCTCGTTGCGGAAGGCGACGCTCACCTTCTCGCACCAGCGCCGGTCCGTGGCCTCGCGGCCGGGCTCGCCCCAGGCGAGGGCGGCGGGGGCGGGGGACGCCGGTCGGCTCGGTTCCGGGGTGGGAGCGGGGTCGGGAGAAGAGGACGGCTTCGAGGGTGGCTTCGGGGCCGTGGAGCCCGGCTCGGGCCGCTCGCTCGTGACCGGCGCGGTGGAGGCGGCTCCGGGCTGCCCGCGCCCTGACGGCCCAGGGGCCGACGGAATGCGCCCCGCGGGAGAGTCGGCACCCGGCTCGGCGGTGGTGCCGTTCGCGGTGGCGGGACCGTCGAGCGGTACCAGCGTCACCGACCCGGCGGGGGCCGGTGCCGTCGGGCCCGGCGAGCCGCCCACCGGACCGACGGCCGCATAACCCCCGCCGTCGCCGCCTCCGCACGCGGCCAGTGCCGCGCCCAGGCAGACGACGGCCGCCGACGCGGCCGTGAGTACGGCGCCCCGGCGGCCATGAGTCGATCCGGACCCTGCCGCTCCCGTCGCTCGAAGCATCGCGCCATAGTGGCTGACGCCCCGTCAAATAGGAAGCCCCGGTCGGAGACGGCCTCGTTCGCAGACGGCCTCAGTCGGAGATGAGCCCGTCCCGCAGCTGCGCCAGCGTCCGGGTGAGCAGCCGGGAGACGTGCATCTGGGAGATGCCGACCTCCTCGCCGATCTGGGACTGGGTCATGTTGGCGAAGAAGCGGAGCATGATGATCCGGCGCTCCCGGGGTGGGAGCTTGGCCAGTAGCGGCTTCAGGGACTCCCGGTACTCCACGCCCTCCAGCGCGCTGTCCTCGTAGCCGAGCCGGTCGGCCAGGGAGCCCTCGCCGCCGTCGTCCTCGGGGGCGGGGGAGTCGAGCGAGGACGCCGTGTAGGCGTTGCCGACCGCCAGGCCGTCGACCACGTCCTCCTCGGACACGCCGAGCACGGCGGCGAGTTCGGCGACCGTGGGGGAGCGGTCGAGCTTCTGGGACAGCTCGTCGCTGGCCTTCGTCAGCGCCAGACGCAGCTCCTGCAGCCGCCTCGGCACGCGGACCGACCACGACGTGTCGCGGAAGAACCGCTTGATCTCGCCCACCACCGTGGGCATCGCGAAGGTCGGGAACTCCACCCCCCGCTCGCAGTCGAAGCGGTCGATCGCCTTGATCAGGCCGATGGTGCCGACCTGGACGATGTCCTCCATCGGTTCGTTGCGGCTGCGGAAGCGGGCCGCCGCGTACCGGACGAGGGGGAGGTTGAGCTCGATCAGTGTGTCCCGGACGTAGGCGCGCTCGGGGCTGTTCTCGTCGAGTGCGGCGAGCCGCAGGAACAGGGAGCGGGACAGGGTGCGGGTGTCGATGGCCCCCGGGGCCGGGATGGCCGGGGCCGGCGCGGACTCGAGGGGCGTGACGTCGTCGAGGACGTCGAGCGCATCGAGCTCCTTGGGCGCTGCCTCGCTCTGCGTGGGCGTAAGCACCTTCGAGCTGCCCTGTTCTGCGGACATGCCACCCCCTTTGGGTCGCGGGACGGTCGCGGCGGCGTTCCCACGAAGGAACGCAGCCCTCACCTGAATACCGGAGCCGGAGCCACGGCAAACGCGCTTCCCGCAGAATGTCACATGTCGGCAACACGCTGTAGTGACTTGTCGACACACCGGAAGCGAATCAGCCCTGGAAAGAAGGGGTCTGACGGTCTTTCGGAGCACAACTGTCGGGAAGTGCCCCGGTGAGCGATTCGCCCGCGCCGGTTATGCCTCGATAGTGCTTGCGATCCTTTGTTGTGATCCCTTGTGTGATCCCCTGCGCTACTCCGGTGCGCCCCCGCGCCCCTTTGTGCCTCGGCCTATGCCTCGATTCGGTTGGCGGAACGCAGCCGCTGGAAGCTGCGCGCGAGGAGCCGGGAGACATGCATCTGGGAGACGCCGAGTTCCGCGCTGATCTGAGACTGGGTGAGATTGCTGTAGTAGCGCAGGAGCAGAATTCGCTGTTCCCTCTCGGGGAGCTGGACCAGCAGATGGCGTACGAGGTCGCGGTGCTCGACCCCGTCCAGGGCCGGGTCCTCGTAGCCGATCCGGTCGAGCAGGCCCGGCAGTCCGTCGCCCTCCTGCGCGGCCTCCAGCGAGGTCGCGTGGTAGGAGCGTCCGGCCTCGATGCAGGACAGCACCTCCTCCTCGCTGATGCGCAGCCGCTCGGCGATCTCGGCGGTGGTGGGGGTGCGCCCGTAGGCAGTCGTCAGGTCCTCGGTCGCGCTGTTGACCTGTACCCACAGCTCGTGCAGCCGGCGCGGTACGTGGACGGTGCGGACGTTGTCCCGGAAGTACCGCTTGATCTCGCCGACCACCGTGGGCATCGCGAAGGTCGGGAACTGCACGCCCCGGTCGGGGTCGAAGCGGTCGATGGCGTTGATCAGGCCGATGGTGCCGACCTGGACCACGTCCTCCATGGGCTCGTTGCGGGAGCGGAAGCGGGCGGCCGCGTACCGGACGAGGGGGAGGTTCGCCTCGATCAGCGCGCCGCGCACCCGGTTATGCTCCGGGGTGCCCGGCTGGAGCTCCTTGAGCTGGGCGAAGAGCACCTGGGTGAGGGCGCGGGTGTCGGCGCCGCGGCGCTTCTCGGGGGCGGGGGCCTCCTCCTGGGGCGGCGCAGTACTGGCCGACACGGTCAACGCCACCTCTTCATAGGTCAATCATCCGTCAAAAGCGGTCATAGCATCACAAGACATGTGCACTGTGTGCAAGCACCGCATAACGCCGTGTTGAGGGCAAGTTGGGGCAAAAACCACCCTCACGGCGCACGAAAGCCCCCCGCCTTTCCGGCGGAGGGCTCACAGGGCCGCGGCGGGCCGCCGCTCAGAACTCGTAGTCGGCGATCACCCACGTGGCGAACTCCCGCCACAGGCCGACACCCGCCTGGTGCTCCGGGTGCTCCACGTAGCGGCGCAGCGCGTCCGCGTCGTCGAAGGCGGAGTTGATGGCGAAGTCGTACGCGATGGGCCGGTCGCTGGTGTTCCAGCCCAGCTCCCAGTGGCGGATCTCGGCGATGGTGCCGTCGAGGCCGCGGAAGGCCGCCTCCCCCGCCACGACCCGGGGGTCGTCGCGCCCGACGCCCTCGTTGAGCTTGAACAGGACCAGGTGGCGGATCATGGGCTCTAGCTCTCTCCTCCGTTGGCGATCCACGTCATGAAGTCGCCGATGGCCTTGGCGGCGTCCGATATGCCCTCGAACCCTATCTGGACGTAGTCGGCGGCCTTGGCCGGGTCCGTGATGATCACGTACAGCGCGAAGACCACGAGCACGTACACGGCGATCTTCTTGGCGTTCACCGCCACCGCGGCCTCCCCCTGTCGCTGACTGGCCCGAGCGGTGTTGATAATCGCACAAAGGGCCCCGTCCGTCGGACGGGGCCCTTTTCAGAGCGGTAGCGGAGGGATTTGAACCCTCGGTGACTTGCGCCACACTCGCTTTCGAGGCGAGCTCCTTCGGCCGCTCGGACACGCTACCGAGGGAGACCTTACAGCAAGGTGTGCCGTGGTTTGAAATCGGTATTCAGCGGTCCCGGAAGAACTCGGTGAGCAGGCGCGCGCAGTCCTCGGCCAGTACGCCCTCGACGACCTCGGGCCGGTGGTTGAGCCGTCGGTCGCGGACCACGTCCCACAGGGAACCGGCCGCGCCCGCCTTGTCGTCGCGGGCGCCGTAGACCACCCGCTCCACACGGGACTGCACCAGCGCGCCCGCGCACATCGTGCACGGCTCCAGCGTGACCACGAGCGTGCACCCGGCCAGCCGCCACTCGCCCAGCTTGGCGGCGGCCCGCCGCAGGGCGAGCACCTCGGCGTGGGCCGTGGGATCGCCGGTGGCCTCGCGCTCGTTGTGCCCGGCCGCGAGCACCGTCGTACCGTCCGTGGACAGCACGACGGCGCCGACGGGCACGTCCCCGCCCCGGACGGCCGTTCGGGCCTCGTCCAGGGCGAGCCGCATCGCGTCCCGCCAGCGGTCGCGCACCGGGTCCGGGGCGCTCAGCGGACGGTCTCCAGCACCTCCGAGGCGCCCAGGGCCTCGGCGATCGTGCCCAGCGCGTCCTCCGCGTCCAGGGCGCGCAGCTCCTTCTCGCCGATGCCCAGGTCGTCGAGGATCTCGCTGTCCCCGACGGGGCTGTGCGGTACCGCGTCGGCGGAGGTGCCGTCCTCGTCGTCGTCGTCGGACTCGCCGTCCTCGGTCCCGTCGAGGTCGAGCGCGTCCAGGTCGGGGCCGTCGGAGCCGGGCTCCCGGCCCAGCAGCTCGTCGGTGAGCAGCAGTTCGCCGTACGCACTGCGGGCAGCGGCGGCGGCGTCGGAGACGTAGATGCGAGGGTCGTCCTCGCCGTCCACGCGGACGACACCGAACCAGGCGTCCTCCTGCTCGATCAGAACGAGCACCGTGTCGTCGTCGGGATTGGCTTCCCGGGCCAGGTCGGCCAGATCCGACAGGGTTTCCACATCGTCGAGCTCTGTGTCGCTCGCTTCCCACCCGTCTTCGGTGCGCGCGAGCAGTGCGGCGAAGTACACCGTGACTCTCCCACTGGTCATAGGCGTGCCGGTTGGGGGTCCCCCCGGCGGAGGTTCTTGGGCGGAGAGAGCTCAGGCTCCGAGCCCCACCCACTCGGAATCGTGGCAGAAACAAGGCGTTCAGGGGACGTCTTCGGCTCCCTGTGTCTGGCTGTTTCGATCGCATGGATCCGCTGTACGGACGCGCGGGGTCGGCCACGCGACCGCGACGCGGTCACCAGCGCACTCGTTGCCGCCACCTGCGGATCGTACGCGGCTTTTCCCGCGCTCCACGCACAGCCTTGCGGGGAACTCCCGGTAACCGGGGGAACTTGGCTACCAGCGGAAGGTCCGCATGCGCATCTGGCGCCGCAGCCGGGCCACCTTGGCACGGCGCGGCTGGACGCGGTCCCGCAGCGCCCGGGCCTCGGCCAGCTCGCGCAGGAACTGGGCCCGGCGGCGCCTGCGCGCGGCGTCCGTCTCCGGCGGCGACACGCGTGCGTCGGTTCCGGCGGCGTCCTCGGGTATGTCGGATTCGCTCTTCGGCAGGTCAGGCACAGTCACACCACCCCAGTCCGTCCCTCCACTTTCCCTCGGACGGGCGGTTTGATGCCAGCGCCAGGGGCGGGGCGGCGCGGTTACTGTTATGGGCATGCGTCTCCACGTCGTCGACCACCCCCTGGTCGCCCACAAGCTCACCACGCTGCGCGACCAGCGCACCGACTCCGCGACCTTCCGTCGGCTCGCCGACGAGCTCGTCACCCTGCTCGCCTACGAGGCGACGCGTGACGTGCGCACCGAGCAGGTCGACATCGAGACGCCGGTGGCCGCGACCACCGGCGTCAAGCTCGCCCGCCCGCGCCCGCTGGTCGTGCCGATCCTGCGCGCCGGCCTGGGCATGCTGGACGGTATGACGCGGCTGCTGCCGACCGCCGAGGTGGGCTTCCTGGGCATGATCCGCAACGAGGAGACGCTGCAGGCCTCCACGTACGCCTCGCGCATGCCGGAGGACCTCTCCGGCCGCCAGGTGTACGTCCTGGACCCGATGCTGGCCACCGGCGGCACGCTGGTCGCGGCGATCCAGGAGCTGATCAAGCGCGGCGCCGACGATGTGACGGCCGTGGTGCTGCTGGCCGCGCCGGAGGGCGTCGAGGTCATGGAGCGCGAACTGGCGGGCACCCCGGTGACGGTCGTGACGGCCGCGGTCGACGACCACCTCAACGAGCACGGCTACATCGTCCCCGGCCTGGGCGACGCGGGCGACCGGCTGTACGGCGCCGCGGAGTAGGCGTTCCGGGTCGCGGGGCCCCGCCCGGGGCCCCGCTCCTGCCTCAGCAGCTCTTCTGCCTCAGCAGCTCTTCTTCTTCGTCGCGGCGGACGTCGGCGCGGGCGCGGTCAGCTTGGCCACGGCCTTGTCGGCGTCAGCCCGTTCGGTGAGCTTGCCGAACCGGTCGCCCAGGATCAGGTCGACGGCTTCGCCCTTTCGGGCGGCGTCCGTCCGCTGTTCGGCCCCGGCGAGCTGGGCGGCGACGACCGGCAGCGAGGTGTTCAGGGCGGAGGCGGGGCCGAGGAGCATCCCGGCGCCCTTGACCTTCTTGTCGTACTGCTTCGTCGCGTTGCCCACCTCGCCGATGCGGAAGCCGCGCTTCTTCAGCTCGTCCGCGGTGGCCTTGGCCAGGCCGGTACGGGCCGTGGCGTTGTAGACGTTGACGGTGATCCCGCCGGGCTTCGGCAGGGCCTTGGTGCCCGCGACGGGGCTCGCCTTGGTCGTGGTCGTGCACCGGTCCCCGGAGCCGGCCGCGTCGGCCTTCTTGTCGCCGCCGGTGAACACGTCGATGAGCTGCAGGGTGCCCCAGCCGGTGACACCGAGTACGGCGGCGCAGGCGACGGCCAGGAACACGAGCCTGCCGCGCCTGCGGGGAGGGCGCATCCGCGGGTACTTGCCCCCCGTGATCCGGTATTGGCCACCCATGCCGGGGGGAGTCAGCATGCTCATGGGCGCAGCGTAGTGCGCCCGGGCGGCGATTCCTACTAGATGATCATTCGATGCCGACCGGCGGAACCCGAAAGGGCGACGGTCTTACGCCGGGTGATCAGTCGAGTTCGAGCACGCGTGCGTGCAGGACCTGGCGCTGCTGGAGTGCCGCGCGGACCGCGCGGTGCAGGCCGTCCTCCAGGTACAGGTCGCCCTGCCACTTCACGACGTGCGCGAAGAGGTCGCCGTAGAAGGTCGAGTCCTCGGCGAGGAGGGTCTCCAGGTCGAGCTGCCCCTTGGTCGTCACCAGCTGATCGAGGCGGACCGGGCGCGGCGCGACATCCGCCCACTGCCGGGTGCTTTCCCGGCCGTGGTCGGGGTACGGCCGGCCGTTTCCGATGCGCTTGAAGATCACACGGAAAGCCTACCGGTCAAGACGTTCCGGGCGCAGCCTCAGCGGGGTAGTGCCGCGCTGGAAATGACGCCGTATATCGGTCATACCGGGCGGTGCTGTCGCTGTGCCGGGGTTACGCACAGGCTGTGGACGGCGGCGGAGGCGATGGGCCGCCTCCGCCGGCGTGTCAGCTGTCGCGTTTCTTCGGAGGCTGCTGCGGCTGCGGTTTCCGCGCTTCTCGTTCGGGCGCGTTGCGGACGGCCTCCGCGCGCAGCAGGGCGCGCAGGACCGCGTACGGGTCTGTGGACATGGCTGTCTTCCTTGCGTGCGTCGTACCGACTTGGCCTTCCGGGGAACGGGGCCGGTCAGCAGCGCAGGACCACCGAGCGCAGGGCGTGCAGGGCGTACGGGGGCCGCGGTGGCGCGGGGCGGACCTGGGCGGCGGCGGGCGCGGCGGGCGCCGGGTCCGGGAAGGGCGCGGGGCGCGCGGGTACGGCGGGGCGGTGGGCGGAGCAGGCCGGTGGCCGCAGCGCCGAGTCGAGTGCGTCGTACTCGGCGGTCGCCATGGACGTGGCGGGCGCCGCGTACACCTCGGTGTGGGCGCCCGGCAGCATCAGGGCGAACAGCAGGACGAGCACCCGCGGCCAGGCGCGGCCACGAGGGCGGCGGCGGGGCGGGATCACACCGAGCGGGGGACCTGCTGGGCGCGGCCCCGGATCCCGATCGCGGTGACGATCTCCACCACGCCGACCACCACCAGCCAACAGCCGCCGACGAGGGTGAGCACGGCGACCGACTCGAAGGGCGAGACGATCAGCACGATCCCGGCGACGAAGGTGACGATCCCGAGGAAGATCTGCCAGCCCCGGGCGGGCACGGTGCTGTCGTGGGCGGCGGCCAGGGTCTGGGTGATCCCGCGGATCAGCCAGCCGATGCCGATCCACAGGGCGAGCAGCAGGATCGACTGCATCGGGCCGCGGAAGCAGAACAGTCCCAGCAGGATCGACAGGGCGCCGCTGATGAACCCCAGCACGCGCAGCGAGGTCGCCTTGTGCGTGCCGAAGGCGGAGATCAGCTGGAACACGCCGCTGATCAGGAGGTACAGCCCGAAGAGCACCCCGGCCGCGAGCAGGGAGGCGCCCGGCCAGACCAGCACCAGGACACCCAGGATCAGCGACGCGACGCCGGTCAGCAGCACCACCTGCCAGGCTGCCCGGGACAGCGCGTGCAGCGGCCCTTCGAACGGCGGCTCCGGCTCATGGCCCCCGGCGGCGCGGCCGGGCGTGTGATGGACGGTCCGGTCGTCGAACTCCCGCCCCCAGGTCGGATCACTGCTCGGAGACTCGGTCATGCTCCATGCTTGGCCCGCCCCGCCCCACCCCGCCACCCGAACGGGTCCGCCCGACTGACGACGACACCCCGGCGGGGCGGGGGTTCTCCGGGTGCCTTGCGGTGGTGGGGCGTGCGGGTCTTTCGGGGCGTTCGCTGCCGGACCGGGGCAGCCTGACGGGGGCGGCTGCCCCGGCGTCTCCTCCGGCGTCGGGCGGGGGCCTCCTTCCGGAACGGGTTGCCGCCGGGCGCGGATCGCCGGGTCGAGGAGTGTTCTTGGTTGCCGCGGTACCCGGAGGGCGCCGGGCCGAGCGCGGCTTCACGCGTGCGTGGGGCCGCTTTTTCGTACGGCGTGGGTCACGGCGCTGATCGTCGCTGCCGCCGGAACCGGGCGCGGCAGCCGTTGCCCGCACCCGCCGCCTGGCCGACCCGTCACCTCTTCCCCGTAGCGGCGGCCCGAAAGGGCGGAGGGCTGTGCCGCCCGAGGCGTCCGGTGACGTTGCCGCTGCCCGGCCGTTCGGCGTGGGCCGGCCGCCTGACAGGGGTTTCGTGGCCGTTCGGTCATCCGGCGCGCGGTCACCCGAGACGCCCCCGGCCCGACCGCCCCCCAGGAGCGCCTCGCCCTGCAAACGCGCCCAAGGGCACCCCGTCCGCACCTACTTGCCGGAGGCCTTCGCCGCTGCCTTCAGTTCCTGTTTGTGGGCGCGTACCTTGGCCAGGGACTCCGGGCCGGTGATGTCGGCGACGGATCGGAAGGACCTGGGTTCGCCGTAGGCGCCCGCGGCCTCGCGCCAGCCCTCGGGGTGGACGCCTAGCTGTTTGCCGAGCAGGGCCAGGAAGATCTGGGCCTTCTGCTTGCCGAAGCCGGGGAGTTCCTGCAGCCGGCGGAGCAGTTCGCGGCCGTCGTCGACGCCCTTCCAGACGAGCTCGGCGTTTCCGTCGTAGTGCTCGACGAGGTACCGGCACAACTGCTGGATCCGCTTGGCCATCGACCCGGGGTAGCGGTGCACGGCCGGCTTCTCGGAGAGCAGCGCCGCGAAGGCCTCCGGGTCCTGGGCCGCGATGTCGTGCGCGTCGAGGTCGTCGGCGCCCATCCGCCGGGCGATGGTGGACGGCCCCTTGAACGCCCACTCCATCGGAACCTGCTGGTCCAGCAGCATCCCGGTCAGCGCGGCGAGCGGGGACCGCCCGAGGAGCTCATCGGCCTCGGGGTCCTGGGCGAGGTGCAGGGTGGCGTCCATGCCTAGATGATCGCGCGGTCCAGGTCAGGACGCGCGCCAGTACCCGAGGGCGGGCACCGGGTGGTCGCCTTTCGCGTACGATCTCGCCAGCAGTGTCAAACTTAGGCAAGGCTAACCTAAAGGAAAGTGGGGGCACAGGGGTGATCACCGGGATCTACCGCGACGCCTGGGGAATTCCGCACCTGCGCGCGAACAGCGCCGGTGAACTCGCCCGAGCCCAGGGCCGCGTCACCGCCCGCGACCGGGCCTGGCAGCTGGAGGTCGAGCGCCACCGCGCCCAGGGCACCTCGGCATCCTTCCTCGGCGCCGAGGCCCTCGCCTGGGACATCTTCGCCAGACGGGCCCGCCTCGCCGACACCGCCGGACGCTGCTTCGCGGCCCTGGAGGCCCGGGACCCGGAGACGGCGGACTGGGTGCGGGCGTACGCCGACGGCGTCAACGAGGGCCTGGCCGGCGCCACCGCCCCGGAGTTCGCCCGCACCGGCCTCACCCCCGGCCGCTGGGAGCCCTGGACCCCGCTCGGCGTCTGGCTGGCCACCCACATCCTCTTCGCGGGCTTCCCGGCCAAGCTCTGGCGCGATCAGGCCGTACGGCACCTGGGCCCCGGCGCCGTGGGCCTGTTCGCCACCGACGGCCCCGGCACCTCCGGCAGCAACGGCTGGCTGATCGCCGGCGAGCGCAGCACGACCGGCCAGGCCCTCATCGCCGGCGACCCGCACCGCTTCATCGAGAACCCCGGCGTCTACCAGCAGATCCACCTCTCCTGCCCGGAGTTCGACGTCGTCGGCCTCGCCGTCCCCGGCATCCCCGGCATCGCCCACTTCGGCCACACCGGCACGGTCGCCTGGGCCATCACCAACGCGATGGCCGACTACCAGGACCTCTACCGGGAGCGGCTCAGGCGCACCGGCGCGGGCATCGAGGCCCTCGGCCCCGACGGCACCTGGCAGCGCGCCGACCGGCACACGGAGACCGTGGCGGTCGCGGGCGAGGAGCCGGTCGAGGTGGAGGTGATCGAGACCGGGCGGGGCCCGGTGATCGCAGGAGGTCCGGAGGGCCTCGACGGACACGACCCCGGACCGGAGAGCACCGGAACGCCCACCGCCCTCGCCCTCCGCTACCCGCCCCGGGTCACCGAGGACCTCGGCTTCAGCGCCCTGCTGCCCCTCCTGCGGGCCCGCCGGGTCGCCGACGTGGACCGCGCGCTGGACGCCTGGGCCGAGCCGGTCAACGTCGTCCAGGCCGCCGACACCGAGGGCGGGCTGCTGCACCGGGTCGCGGGCCGGGTGCCGGTGCGGGCCGAGGCCAACCGGGTGCGGCTGGTGCCCGCCTGGGAGCCGGGCCACGAGTGGCGGGGCTGGCACGACACCCCCCGCGGCGGCCTGACCGACGGCGTCGCGGTGATGGCCAACCAGCGCGGCCCCGCCACCCCGCTCGGCGTCGAGTTCGCCCCGCCGCACCGCGCCGACCGCATCACCGCCCTGCTGCGCGAGAAGGACCAGTGGTCGCCGGGCGACCTGCCGGCCGTCCACATGGACACCCATCTCGCCTCCGCCGCCCCGCTGCTGGACCACCTCGCCGCCCTGGACGGACTGTCCCCCGAGGCCGCCGGACTGCGCGACCGGCTCCTCGCCTGGGACCGCCGTATGGACGCGACCAGCACGGACGCGGCCCTCTACGCGGCGGTGCGCGGCGCGGTCGTACGCCGGCTCGCCGCGCACCCGGCGTTCGCCGCCCTCGCCGAACCGCCCGCCTACCCGGAGGTCCTCCTCCCCTGGCTCGCCCTGCTCCCGCGCATCGGCTTCGCCCTGGAACACCTGCTGGCCGCCGAGGACCTGTACGGCGTCGACCGCCCCGCCGCCGTCCGCGCGGCCGTCGAGGAGGTCGCCGCCGCCGCGCCCGCGGGCACCTGGGGCGACACCCACCGGCTCGCCCCCTGGCGGGCGCTGCCCATGAGCCCGTACGACGGGCCGGGTCTGTCGGGCGACCACGACTGCGTGCTGTGCACCTCCGCCGTGCCCGGCCTCACCGACCTGAGCGCCCGTGGCCCGGCCGCCCGGTACGTGTGGGACCTGGCCCGGCGCGAGGACAGCCGGTGGGTGGTCCCGTTCGGCGCCTCGGGCGTGCCCGGCTCGCCCCACCACGACGACCAGCTCCCGCTGTGGCTCGCCGGGGACCTCGTCCCCGTCGTGACCGACTTCGACCTACTGGAGAAGGAGACCGATGTCTGACCCGTACGCCGCCCGTCCGGCCGTCCACCAGAAGGTGATCGACGGCTTCGGCACCGTCCGCGTCCTGCTCCTCGACCCGCACGCCGACGCCGGGGTGATCCATGCCTGGGTGAGCGAGGAGCGGGCCTCCTTCTGGGGCATGAACGGCCTGACGCGGGACCAGGTCGCCGAGATATACGCCCACATGGACACGCTCGACACCCACCACGCCTTCCTGGTGGTCAGGGACGGCGCACCGGCCGGGCTCCTGCAGACGTACGAGCCGGAGGCCGACCGGGTCGGTGAGTGCTACGAGGTCCGGCCCGGCGACATCGGCATCCACCTGCTGCTCGCGCCGGCCGGCGCGGGGGGCGAGCGGTCGGGCTGGTCGTCGGCGCTGCTGACCGCGATCGCCTCGTACGTGCTGCTGGGCCTGGACCGGCACCGGGTGGTGGTCGACCCCGACGTGCGCAACGAGAAGGCCGTCGCCCGCTTCCTCAAGGAGGGGTTCGAGGCGGGAGAGGCGGTCGTGCTGCCGGAGATCGACATCCCGGACGTGTACCTGCCCGAGAAGCACGCCCAACTGGCGTTCCTCACCCGGCAGGTAGCCTTCCCGGATGACGGTGACTCCTGACGGACCACTGACGCCGGACGCCCTGGTCGCCCACTACGGACTGGAGCCGATCCCGCGCGAGGGCGGCCTCTTCCGGCGCACCTGGGCGGGGCCGGAGCGGGCCGACGGCCGCCCCGAGGGCTCGGCGATCGTCGCCCTGCTCACCGCGGACGACTACTCGGCCCTGCACCGCCTCCCCACCGACGAGGTCTGGCACTTCTACCTCGGCGACCCCCTCCGCCTCCTGCTCCTCGCCCCCGACGGGACGTCGTCGAGCCCCGTGCTGGGTCCGGACGTCCTCGCCGGGCAGCACCCGCAACTCGTCGTGGCCGCGGGCACCTGGATGGGCGCGCGGGTGGCGGCGGACGGCGCCTGGGCCTTCTTCGGCTGCACGATGGCGCCCGGATTCACCTATGCGGGGTACGAACACGGCAACGCGGCGGACCTCACGGCGCGTTATCCGTCCGAGGCCGCCCGGATCGCGGAACTGTGCCGACCGTGACGCTGCTTCAGGGACAGGTCGCGCTGGTCACGGGCGCCGGCGGCGGCATCGGCCGGGGGATCGCGCTGCGGTTCGCCGAGGAGGGGGCGGCGGTCGCCGTCCACTGCCGTACGGCGCTGGAGGCGGCGCGTGAACTGGCCGCGCGCATCGAGGACTCCGGCGCCCGCTCCGTCGTGCTCCAGGCCGACCTCACCGACGAGGACGCCTGCCGGCGCCTGGTCCACGAGGCCGCCGAGTGGGGCGGCGGGCGGCTGACCGCGCTGGTCAACAACGCGGGCGTGCAGCCGGTCCGGCCACTGCCCGGGATGACGGCCGCCGAGTGGCGGGCGGTCGTGGACACCAACCTGACCGGCGTCTTCGCCTGCACCCAGGCCGCCGCCGAGGTCATGCGCGAGTGCGGCGGCGGCAGCGTCACCCACATCGCCTCCATCGAGGCCGCCCACCCCGCCCCCGGCCACGCCCACTACAGCGCCGCCAAGGCGGCCGTGGTGATGCACGCCCGCGCGGCGGCCCTGGAGTACGGCCCCCACGGCATCCGCGTCAACACCGTCTCGCCCGGCCTGATCGACCGGGCGGGCCTGGCCGAGGCCTGGCCCGAGGGCGTGCGGCGCTGGCGGGAGGCGGCCCCCACCGGACGGCTGGGCCGCCCCGAGGACGTCGGTGACGCCTGCGTCTTCCTCGCCTCCCCGCTGGCCTCCTGGATCACCGGCCACGACCTCGTGGTGGACGGCGGAGTGTCGGCGCGGCCCACGTGGTGAGCGCGACCGGGGTTTCCCGCGTACCTACGGGGAAGTACGCGAGTCCGAAGACGGAGCGGTGACGTGGGCGGAGTACTGGGACGATACGGCCGAGGGCGAGGCGGTGGAGCGCATGGCGGAACCCGGCGAATTCCAGGGCTGGTGCTGCTGGGCACCATGCTGGTCCTGCTCGTCCTCGGCGGAGCCGGACCCGCGTCGGCCCACGCCGCCCTCCGCTCCACCGACCCCGGCGACGGAAGCGTCGTCAAGTCCGCCCCCCGGTACCTCACCCTGACCTTCACCGAGTCCGTCGGCCTGCTCGACGACTCCTTCCGGGTGTACGACCCCACCAACCACCGGATCTCCACGGGCGAGCCCGGACACGCGCCGGGCCGTTCCGACACCGCCCGGATCAGCCTGCCCGGGAAGCTCGGCACCGGCACCTTCACCGTCGCCTGGCGGGTGGTGTCGGCCGACAGCCACCCGGTGTCCGGCGCCTTCACCTTCTCGATCGGCAAGCCCTCCGCGACCACCGCCCCCGTGGACACGGGACCGACGGAGGACCCCGCCACCGGCAGCCTCCACAACATGGCGCGCTACCTCGCGTACCTGGCCATGGCGCTGCTGATCGGCTCGCTGACCTTCGCCGCGGTCTGCCGCCCGCCCGACACCACCCCCCTGCGCAAGCCGGTCCGGATCGGCTGGTGGACGCTGGCCGCGACCACCGTGGTGCTGTTCCTGCTGCGCGCCCCGTACGAGGCGGGCACCTCACCGGCGACCGCCTTCGACCCGTCCGCGCTGGCCCGCACGGCCACGGGCCGCCCGGGCCTGCTCCTGCTGGCCCGCCTCGCCCTGCTGCTCGTCGTGGGCGCCCTCCTGCTGTGGGGGCGGCGACGCGCCACCTGGACCCGCCCCGCCCTCGCGGCCGGCGCCGTCCTCGCCGTCGCCCTCGCCGTGACCTGGGCCGCCGCCGAACACGCCTCGGCCGGGATCCAGGTGCCGGTGGCGATCACCTCGTCCCTGCTGCACCTGCTGGCGATGGCGGTATGGCTCGGCGGCCTGAGCGCGCTGCTCCTCACCCTGTACCGGACCCGTCCGCCCGCCACCGTCCCGGCGGCCACGGTGACCCGCTTCTCCCGCCTCGCCTTCGCCTCGGTGAGCGTCCTGGTCGTCACCGGCGTCTACCAGTCCTGGCGGGGCCTGGGCTCCTGGCAGGCGCTCGCCGACACCACGTACGGCCGGCTCCTCGCCGTCAAGCTCGTCGCGGTGGCGCTGCTGCTGGCGCTGGCGGGCGGCTCGCGCCGGTGGACGGCACGGCTGGCGGCGGTGGAGGTGCCCGGGGCGGTACGGGAACGGGTCCCGGAGCCGGTCGGAGCACGCGAGACGCTCCCGGACCCCGGCCCGGAGGCCGGTCCGGGGCCCGAGGACGGCGGGTCCGCGCCGCCCTCCTCGCCGCCCGTCCCCCACGACACGCACCGCGGCCTGCGCCGCTCGGTGCTGGCCGAAGTGGCGGTCGGCGTCTGCGTACTGGTCGTCACCACGGTGCTGACCGGGACCCTGCCCGGCCGGGCGGCGGCCGAGGCGGCGGCGGACGGCCCGGCACCGTCGTCGAACGGCCTCCCGGTCGCGTCCGTCACGATGATCCCCTTCGACGTGGGCACCTCGGGCGGCCGTGGCACGGTGCAGCTCACCCTGGACCCCGGCCGGGTCGGCCGCAACGCCGTCCAGGCGGTGATCTACGGCTCCGACGGCGGCCTCTCCACCGTCCCCGAACTCCGCCTCTCCTTCACCCTCCCCGCCCAGAAGATCGGCCCGATCGACGCCAAGGTCACCGACCAGGGCGGCTACTGGGCCACCGACGCCCTCAACCTCCCCATCCCCGGCACCTGGACGGTGAAGGCGACGGTGCGGGTGTCGGACGTGGACCAGGTGAGCGCGTCGAAGACGGTGCGGATCGCCCGGTAGCGGGGGAGTGCGCGCCGGTGCGTCAGCCTCCCAGGGCGGGGTCACCGAACTGTTCGAGGAGAAGGTCGACCGGTGTGTAGGCGGGGGCGGTGGACGCGCCGTCGTGCAGGGTCTGTTCCGCCCAGATGACCTTGCCGCGGCCCGTGTAGCGCGTTCCCCACCGCTGGGCGAACTGCGCCACCAGGAACAGGCCCCGGCCGCCCTCGTCCGTGATCGCCGCCCGCCGCGGGCGCGGTGAGGTGCTGCTGGCGTCCGAGACCTCGCAGATCAGACAGCGCCCGTACAGCAGCCGCACCCTGACCGGCGGCGATCCGTACCGCACCGCGTTGGTGACCAGCTCGCTGACGATCAGTTCCGTACTGAACCCGATCTCCTCCAGCTCCCACTCCCGCAGCTTCTCCCGGCAGCGCGCCCGCACCGAGGGCACCACCTCCGGGTCCGACGGAACGTCCCACTCGGCCACGCACGAGGGCGGGAACAGCCGGGTACGGGCCGCGAGGAGCGCGATGTCGTCGGTGGGGTTGTCCGGCTTCACCGCGTCGATCACCGCGTGACACGTCTCCTCCGGAGTGCGCTCCCCGGCCCCGTCCAGCGCCCGGCGCAGCCGCTCCAGGCCGACGTCGATGCCGTGGGCGCGGTCCTCCACCAGGCCGTCGGTGTACAGCACCAGCTGTGAACCCTCCGGCAGGTGCAGCTCGGCGGTCTCGAAGGGGGAGCCGCCCAGTCCGAGCGGGGCCGAGGCCGGTACTTCGGGACAGGTGACCGTCCCGTCCGGGCGCACCACCACCGGGTCGGGGTGCCCCGCGCGGCCCACCGTGCAGTTCCCGGCCACCGGGTCGTAGATCGCGTACAGACACGTCGCCCCGGTCACCCCCTCGCCCTCGTGCTCCTGAGCGGCGTCGCCGGCGCTCTCCTCGTTGTCCATGCGGACCACCAGGTCGTCGAGGTTGCCGAGCACCTCGTCCACGGGGAGGTCCAGCGTCGAGAAGTTGTGCACGGCGGTGCGCAGCCGCCCCATCGTGGCCGCCGCGTGCAGCCCGTGCCCGACCACGTCGCCCATCACCAGGGCCACCCGCGCGCCCGGCAGCGGGATGACGTCGAACCAGTCCCCGGCCACCCCCGCCTCCGCCGGCAGATACCGCCAGGCCACCTCCAGCGCGTCCTGCTCCGGCTGCCCCCGCGGCAGCAGACTGCGCTGCAGCGCCACCGCCATCGCGTGCTCCCGGGTGAACCTGCGGGCGTTGTCGATCGCCACCGCCGCCCGCGCGGCCAGCTCCTCCGCGAAGGTCAGGTCCTCCGGCTCGAACGCCGGGCAGTCCCCCGTCCGGTAGAAGTTCACCACGCCCAGCGACACGCTCCGCGCCCGCAGCGGCACGGTCACCAGCGAGTGCATCCCGCGTTCCAGGGCCTTGCGGGCGCGCTCCGGATCCTGCTCCTGCCAGCCGCGCGCCTGCCAGAGGTCCGCCTCCAGCACACCCTGGCCCCGCTGCATCGCCAGCATCTGCGGGGTGCCCGGCGAGAACGTGATCACCTCGTCCACCGGATACACCGGCATCACCTGCTGATCGCCGCTGATCGCCGCCCGGCGCAGCCGTCGCCAGCCCTCCGCCGTCGGCTCCCACCCGCGCAGCACCGCGTCCAGCAGATCCACCGCGACCAGGCCGGCGAACTGCGGCACGGCCACCTCGGCCAGCTCCTGGGCCGTACGCCGCACGTCCAGCGTCGTCCCGATCGTCACGCCGGCCTCGTACAGCAGCTTCAGCCGCTCCCGCGCGAACTCGGCCCGCCCCGAGACCGCCGCCAGCTCGGTGGTGTCCCGCAGGGTGACCACGCTGCCGCCCTGGCCCGTGTGCGGGAACGTGGGCCGCTTGTTCACCGCCAGCAGCCGGTCCCGTACGAGACACACCTCGTCGGTGGCCTCCTGCCCCGACGTCACCAGGCGGGTGAGCTGCTCCGACAGGCCCAGCTCGCGCACATCGGAGCCCTGCGCGTCCTCCGGCAGGTCCAGCAGCCGCTGCGCCTCGTCGTTGGCCAGCGCCAGCCGCCCGTCGGCGTCGGTGATCAGCACGCCTTCCCGCACCGCGTGGAGGACCGCGTCGTGATGCTCGTACATCCGCGCGAGCTCGGCCGGGGCCAGGCCGTGCGTCTGCCGCAGCAGCCGCCGGGACACCAGCGTCGTCCCGGCCCCGGCCAGCGCCATTGCGACCGCGCCGGCGCCGAGGGCGATCGGCACCTGCGGTATCCACAGCCCCGCCACGTTCCGGACCGTGATCCCGGCGGACACCATGCCGACGACCGTGCCCCGCGAGTCGGTCACCGGGACCACCGCCTGAACGGCCGTTCCCTTGCCCGCCGGCAGGGGCGGCCCGCCCGCCTGTTCGATGACGGTATGGCCCCGCAGCACCGGTTCCGTGTTGCCGACGAACTTCTTCCCGATCTCCCGCGGGTAGGGGTACGTGTAGCGGATGCCCCGCGTGTCCGTGACGACCACGAAGTCCACGCCCGCTCGCTTGCGTGCCTCCTCGGCCCGGGGCTGCAGCACCGCGGTCGGGTCCGGGCTGCGCAGTGCCTGGACCACGCCGGGCGCGCTCGCGAACGACTGGGCCGCGACGACCGACGCCCGCCGCCCCTCCTGCACGGCGTCACGCGCCGCCTGGAGCACCAGGGCCACCACCGCGGCCAGCACCAGCAGCACCACGATCCCGACCTGCAGCAGGAACACCTGCCCGGCCGCGCTGTGCGGGTCGAACAGGGAAAGCCGACGAGCACGCGAACGTCCGGCGTGCGCATGCCGCGTCAGATCCCGAGGGCGCCCGAAAAATACCCTCATGTAACCTTCATAACACCGCTGCGCGAGCCCGACCCGCTCGGTGCCGGGTGGAATCCGGCAAGCTCGCCACCCGGGCCGCCGAGGGGTGGTGAACGCCGCTGGGCGAGCGAGAATGGGTCGAGAACGGAGACCGGATCGTCGGGTTCCGCAAGGAGGCCCTCATGCCTGAGCTGCCGGACGTGGAGGGATTCCGGAAAGTCCTCGCCTCCTGCGCGAAGGGCAGGGTCATCCAGCACGTGGACGTGCGCGACACGGGCGTACTGCACGGCGTGAGCACGCGGCGGTTGCGCGAGGCGCTGGAAGGCCAGCGTTTCACCGAACCGGAGCGGCACGGGAAGTGGCTGCTCGCCCACACCGGCGGCCCCACCCTCATGCTGCACTTCGGCATGACCGGTCAACTGCTCTGCGGCCGTCCCGACGACGCGGTCGAAGCCCACGACCGCGTCCTGTTCACCGTGAGCGGCGACCGGCAGCTGCGCTACCGCGACCAGCGCAAGCTCCAGGGCCTCTGGCTGTGCGACGACGACTTCGCGGTCGCACGGCTGCTGGACCGCCAGGGCCCCGACGCGATGGCGGTGGACCGCGAGGAGTTCGAGGCCGTGCTCCGCGCACACCGCGGCAGCGTCAAGAGCGTCCTCACCGACCAGAGCGTCCTGGCCGGACTCGGCAATCTGCTGGCCGACGAGGTGCTGTGGCGGGCGGGGGTGCGCCCCGCCCGCCGGGCGAGCGATCTCACCGAGTCCGACCGCCGCCGCCTGTACACCACCATGCGCCGCACCCTGCGCTCCGCCGTCACCGCCGGCTGCGTCCCACCGCGGGACTCCTGGCTCACCGGCCACCGCGACGACCCCGTCCCGGCCTGCCCGCGCTGCGGCGATCCCCTGCGCCGCTCCCGTATGGCGGGCCGCGGCACGGTGTGGTGCCCGCACTGCCAGCCGGACGGGTCCTGAGCCCCTAGGTCAGGTGAGGTCGGACAGATCCTCTTCGGTGAGGACGATCGACCCGGCGGCGGTGTTCTCCTCCAGGTGGGCGAGGGAGCCGGTGCCGGGGATGGCCAGAGTGACCGGGGAAGAGGCGAGCAGCCAGGCCAGGGCGATCTGAGGGACCGTGGCGCCGTGCCGGTCCGCGACCTTGGCGATGCGGTCGTCGGTGACATCGCCCAGGCCGCCGCCCAGGGGGAAGAACGGCACGTAGGCGATGCCGGCGTCCTCGCAGACGGCCAGGACCTCGGTGTCGTCGCGCTTGGCGGCGTGGAAGTGGTTCTGGACGGCTGCGACGGGTGCGATCGCACGGGCTTCGGCGAGGTGGCCGGCGTCGACGTTGCTCAGGCCGAGATGGCGGATCAGGCCCTCCTCGCGCAGCTCGGCCAGCGCCTCGAAGCGTTCGGCGACGGATTCGCCGTGCGGCGGCGGCAGGATGCCCCCGATGCGCAGGTAGACCAGGTCGAGGCGGTCCACACCGAGGGTTTCGAGGTTCTCCTCGACCATCGGCCGCAGGGCCGCGGGATCGGAGGTCGCGGCCAGGCCGCCGTCGGGCGTACGGGCCGGGCCGACCTTGGTGGCGATGACCAGGCCGGCCGGGTAGGGGTGAAGGGCTTCCCGGATCAGGGCGTTGGCGCGAAGGGTGCCGTCGCCACTGGTGTAGAAGGCGGCGGTGTCGATGTGGTCGACGCCCAGCTCCACGGCACGGCGCAAAACGGCGCGACCGGTTCCGGGATCGCGCGCCGGACCATGGAAGCTGTTCGTGGGCAGGCGCATGGCCCCGAAGCCGAGCCGGTTGATCAGCAGGTCGCCACCGAGGCGGAAGTCGTTGCTCATGAACTCAGCCTGGACGCGAGGCGTTCGAGCCGCGAACCCGTGGCAGTTTGCTGCCACCGGGCAGAATGGCGGAGTGGCAGACATCGTGACGATCCGCGGTGACCGGGAACTCCTCGCCCGCACCGAGCGGCTCTTCTCCGCTGTCCACGAGGAGTTCGTCTGCGCCGCCCGCGACCTCGACACCTGGTCCCGCCCCGAAGCCCGGCACGCCGTCGGCGACCGGCTCCGCAACGGGGACACTCAGCAGATCCGCAAGCTGTTCAGCCCGGCCTCGCTCGCCGACGAGCGCAGCCGCGAGCACCTCGGCATGCTGGTCGACCAGGGCGCCCGGGTGCGGATCGCCGCCACCGCCCTCCCCCACGAGACGATCATCATCGACCGCCGGTTCGCGATCCTCGCCGGTTCGAACACCCTCGGCGACCGCGAATACACCCTGACCACCGCACCCACCCTGGTCGGCAGCGTGTACGCGCTGTTCGAAGCCGCCTGGGAGACCGCCACCGACCTCCAGGCGTTCCTGCGCGGCGAGCACCCCCGGCTCGATGCCGACAGCCGAAAGATCCTGCGCGCCCTGGGCTCGGGCGCCACCGACGAGGCGGCAGCGCGACAGCTCGGCATGTCCCTGCGCACCTACCGCCGCCGCGTAGCGGGCCTGCTCGACGCCCTCGACGCGGGCTCACGGTTCCAGGCCGGGGTGCGGGCGGGCGAGATGGGGCTGGGCGGCTGAGGGGACAACGCCGAAGGGCCCCACCGCAAGCGGTGGGGCCCTTCGACATCGTGCCCGGTGAGGCACTGGCGGAGGATACGAGATTCGAACTCGTGAGGGGTTGCCCCCAACACGCTTTCCAAGCGTGCGCCCTAGGCCTCTAGGCGAATCCTCCGCCGGAAACATTACATGACCGAGGGGAGTGCTCGCGAACTCGTTCCCGCAGGCCGGGATCGGGTACTCTGTGCGGAGCCCCTCACGCGGCGCTATCTGACTGAACTCCCCCAGGGCCGGAAGGCAGCAAGGGTAGGTCGGCTCTGGCGGGTGCGTGGGGGGCGCCTTGCGTTGTGGGGCGGGGTGCCGCCGAGGGCGGGGCCGGTTGTCGGTGGTCGCCTATAACCTCGTAAGCGTGTCGTCTCTCGCGCTGTACCGCCGCTATCGCCCGGAGTCCTTTGCCGAGGTCATCGGGCAGGAGCATGTCACGGACCCGCTGCAGCAGGCGCTGCGGAACAACCGGGTCAATCACGCGTACCTGTTCAGCGGGCCGCGCGGCTGTGGCAAGACGACCAGTGCGCGGATCCTGGCCAGGTGCCTGAACTGTGAGCAGGGCCCCACACCGACGCCGTGCGGGGAGTGCCAGTCGTGCCAGGACCTGGCCAGGAACGGGCCGGGGTCGATCGACGTCATCGAGATCGACGCGGCTTCGCACGGTGGTGTGGACGATGCCCGTGAGCTGCGGGAGAAGGCCTTCTTCGGGCCCGCGAGCAGCCGGTACAAGATCTACATCATCGACGAGGCCCACATGGTCACGTCGGCCGGTTTCAACGCTCTGCTGAAGGTCGTCGAGGAGCCTCCGGAGCATCTGAAGTTCATCTTCGCCACCACCGAGCCCGAGAAGGTCATCGGGACCATCCGGTCGCGGACCCACCACTACCCGTTCCGCCTGGTGCCGCCGGGGACGCTCCGGGACTACCTCGCCGAGGTGTGCCAGAAGGAGGACATCCCCGTCGACGAGGGGGTGCTCCCGCTCGTCGTGCGCGCCGGCGCCGGGTCCGTGCGTGACTCCATGTCCGTCATGGACCAGCTGCTCGCCGGTGCGGGGGCGGACGGTGTGACATACGCCATGGCGACCTCGCTCCTCGGGTACACCGACGGGTCGCTGCTCGACTCCGTCGTCGAGGCCTTCGCCACCGGGGACGGGGCCGCCGCCTTCGAGGTGGTCGACCGGGTCATCGAGGGCGGCAACGATCCCCGGCGGTTCGTCGCCGACCTGCTGGAGCGGCTGCGGGACCTGGTGATCCTCGCCGCCGTTCCGGACGCGCTGGAGAAGGGGCTCATCGACGCCCCCGCCGACGTCCTGGAGCGTATGCAGGCCCAGGCAGGCACCTTCGGCGCCGCCGAGCTCAGCCGCGCCGCCGACCTCGTCAACCAAGGCCTGACCGAGATGCGCGGGGCGAACTCGCCGCGCCTTCAGCTCGAACTGATCTGCGCGCGCGTTCTGCTGCCCGCCGCGTACGGCGACGAGCGCGCCGTCATGGCCCGGCTGGACCGGCTCGAACGGGGGGTCAACTTCTCGGCCGGGCCCGCGAGCGCACCGGCCATGGGGTACGTCCCCGGCCCCGACGCCCACGGCCAGGCGGGCGGCGCCGGTGCGCAGATGCCGTCCGGCGGCGGGGCCGCGGCGGCCCGGGCGGCCGTGCGGACCTCCGCTCCCTCGTCCCCCTCGTCTCCCCCGCCCCAGGGCGGCGCTCCGGCCGCTCCGGCGGTCCCGGCCGCGGCGGGCCCCGGTGACGGCGAGCCCACCCGGCCGCCAGCCCCGGCACCGGTGGCCCCACAGCCCCCCGCCCGCACCCCGGCTCCGGCGAGTCCTCCGGCGAGCACCCCGGCCAACGCCCCGGCCCCCGGCGCCTGGCCCACCGCCGCCCCCGTCGGCGCGGGCCGGCGGCCCGGCGGCTGGCCCACGGCGGCCCAGTCGGGCGGCGGCCGGCCCCAGGCGCCCACGGCACCGGCACCCGCCCCGGCCCAGGCGCCCGCGGCCACGGCGGCGCCCGCTCCGGCCGCCCCCGCGCAGCCTGCCCCCGACGCCCCAGGCGGGCTCGACCCGCGCATGCTCTGGCCGAACATCCTGGAGGCGGTCAAGAACCGCCGCCGCTTCACCTGGATCCTGCTCAGTCAGAACGCCCAGGTCGTCGGCTTCGACGGCACCACCCTGCAGCTCGGCTTCGTCAACGCCGGTGCCCGCGACAACTTCGCGAGCAGCGGCAGCGAGGACGTGCTGCGGCAGGCGCTGGCCGAACAGTTCAACGTGCAGTGGAAGATCGAGGCCGTCGTCGACCCCTCCGGCGGATCCGCCCCCCCGCCCGCCGGCGGCTCCGGAGGTTCCGCGGGCTTCGGCGGCTCCGGCTCCTCCGGGTACGGCGGCCCCGGCACCGCGACTCCGCAGCGCCAGGCCGCTCCCCAGCCCGCCCCGGCCGCCCCTCAGGCCAAGCCCCAGGCGGCCTCCGCCCCGGCGCAGGCGCCCCGGTCGGCCGCCGCCCCCGAGCCGACCCCGGTCGCCCCTGAGGACGACATCCCCGAGGACGACGACCCCGATCTCGACGAGTCGGCCCTCTCCGGCCATGAACTCATCGTGCGGGAGCTGGGCGCGACGGTGGTGGAGGAGTTCTCCAACGAGTAGCCCGCGGGCGAGGCCGGACCCCCGCCCGCGACCGTTCGTAGGAACGCACAACATCACCGCCCCCCGACTCTCATGAGGAACGCCAGCTAGGCTGACCCCCGTGAAGGTCCTCGTCATCGGCAGCGGCGCCCGCGAACATGCCCTGTGCCGTTCCCTGTCCCTCGATCCCGACGTCACCGCGCTGCACTGCGCCCCCGGCAACGCCGGTATCGCGGAGGTCGCCGAGCTGCACCAGGTCGACGCGCTCGACGGTGAGGCCGTCTCCGCGCTGGCCACCGGCCTGGGCGCCGACCTCGTCGTGGTCGGCCCGGAGGCTCCACTGGTCGCCGGGGTCGCCGACGCCGTGCGCGAGGCGGGCATCCCGGTGTTCGGCCCCTCCGGGGAGGCGGCGCGGATCGAGGGGTCCAAGGCCTTCGCCAAGGACGTGATGGCGGCGGCCGGTGTACCGACCGCCCGCTCGTACGTGTGCACGAACGCCGACGAGGTCGCCGAGGCCCTCGACGCCTTCGGCGCCCCGTACGTCGTCAAGGACGACGGGCTGGCCGCCGGCAAGGGGGTCGTGGTCACCTCCGACCTCGCCGCCGCCCAGGCCCACGCGGCCGGCTGCGAGCGCGTCGTCATCGAGGAGTTCCTCGACGGCCCGGAGGTCTCGCTCTTCGCCATCACCGACGGCCAGACGGTCGTCCCGCTCCAGCCCGCCCAGGACTTCAAGCGGGCTCTGGACGGGGACGAGGGCCCGAACACCGGCGGCATGGGCGCGTACTCCCCGCTGCCCTGGGCCGACCCGAAGCTGGTGGACGAGGTCCTGCAGACCGTCCTCCAGCCGACCGTCGACGAGATGCGCCGCCGGGGTACGCCGTTCTCCGGACTTCTCTACGCCGGGCTGGCGATCACCAGCCGGGGTGTCCGGGTGATCGAGTTCAACGCCCGCTTCGGCGACCCCGAGACCCAGGTCGTGCTGGCCCGCCTGAAGACGCCGCTGGCCGGTGTCCTGCTCGCCGCCGCCAACGGCACCCTCGACGTCCTGGAGCCGCTGCGCTGGAGCGAGGACGCGGCGGTCACCGTCGTCGTCGCCTCCCACAACTACCCCGGCACCCCGCGCACCGGCGACCCCATCACCGGCCTAGACGAGGTGGCCGCCGAGGACGCCCCGCACGCCTACGTCCTGCACGCCGGGACCGGGCGGAACGGCGACGCCGTGGTCAGCGCGGGCGGCCGGGTGCTGTCCGTCACAGCTACCGGCGAGGACCTGACCCAGGCCCGCGACCGGGCGTACCGCGCGGTGGCCCGCATCCGGCTCGACGGCTCCCAGCACCGTACGGACATCGCGGCGAAGGCGGCGGCGGATGCGGCGGGAGCGGCGGGAGCTGCGGGAGCGTAAAACCGCCGGTCGTACCCCCCCGCAGGCACTCAGGCCCCGGATGCGAATCCGGGGCCTGACCGTTGCTCTGGGTCATCCACCTCTGACCAAAGCCATTCCATCGAGTGACCGATGCCCTATCCGGCTGACGGGGGCCGAGGCCCCAACTAGGGTGCGGCGCAAGCGTTCCGGCACTTGGCCCACCGGCATTGCGATGTCAGTGACGGGTGCCACAGTGGGGGAGTGAGCAACGCCAGGACAGCGCGAGGACAGCAGCGAGGGGGTGAGGTCCGGTCGTGACCGGAATGGGTGTGGAGGCGGGCGCGCAGGCCGCGCGTTCCCGGGCCGTGGCCGTGCTGCGCATCCGCGGCCGGGCGCTGGCCGTGGCCGTGCTGCCCGCGGCGGCCGCGGTGATCCTGCTGGCGGGCGGCTCCAGCGGCCACCTCGCCGGCCGGGGCTGGGACCTCGCCCGCTGGGTCGTGGGTGTGCTCGCGCTGGTGGTGCTGCTGGCCGCCGGGGGCATCGCCCTGGTCGTCGCCCGCGCCCGCCCCGCGACGACTCCCACGGTGCCGATCCCCGAGGACTCCGCCCCGGACCTGTACCGCATGGTGCGCGACCTCGCCGACCGCCTCGACGTGCCGGTGCCGTCCGCGATAGCGCTCACGCCGGACTGCGACAGCTGGCTGGAGGACCGTACCCACCCGGCCCACGGCCCGCCGCCGCGGGAGACCCGCGACGAGATAGCGGGCCCGGGGCGGCGTCACCAGCGCCGTACGGCCGCCGCGCCCGTCCTCGTCATCGGCTCCCCGTTCCTGTGGTGGATGCGGGTCGGCGAGCTGCGCGCGGTCCTCGCCCCGGTCGTCGCCGGTACGGGACCCTCGGCGCACCCCGACATAGCGGCCGCCCGCCGCTTCGTACGAGGACTCGACGCGGCGGTGGCCGTGGCCTCGGCACCCGGCCGCTGCCCCTTGACCCGGGGTGTGTGCGCGAGCCTCGGCTGGGTGGCCCGGCTGCTGCTGCGCGGCTGCCGGGAGCACGCGGCCCAGATGGAACGCGGAGTCGCCGCCGCTGCCGCCGAGCGTGCACAGGCTGTGGACTACGGCCTGCGGATCGTCGCCCAGGAGCAGGTGGGGCTGGCGTACGCGGGCTGGGACCGGCTGCTGACCCGGGTCGCGCTGCCCGCCTGGCGGATGGGCCGCTGGCCCTCCCGGCTGGACGCGGGCGTCGTCGCGGCGCTCACCGAGCTGTCCCGGCGCGACCGGCTCGCCGAGGGCTTCGCCTCCCGACTGGGCGAGCGCCCGGCCTGCGACCTGCTGGAGGAGCCCGGGGTGGTCGACGAGGCCGCCTCCCTGCTCGCCGCCCGGCTCTTCCACGGCGGCCCCGCCGAGCCCGGCCCCGACTGGTCCCCGGTGGGCTGGCAGGAGTACCCGGAGGAGGTCGTCGACCGCACCTGGCGCACCGAAGCGGCCCGCCTGCACCGGGTCCTGGACTGCCTGGGCATCCGCCCCGCCCCCACGCCCCCCGCCCCCGACGGCCCCACCCTCTCCCGGGTGCTGGACCACCTGTCGACCGCACCGGCCACCGGCGCGGCCGATTCGCAGCCCGGCCCGGACGGATACGCGGCGGACGACGCGGACCTCCACGCCTTCGCGGACGGCGGCCCCATGACCGACGTGACCGACGTGACCGACGTGACCGATGTGAACGACATGAGCGACATGAACGAGCGGAGCGCCACGCTCGCCGCCAGGCTCAGCGCGGAGGTGGCCCGCGAGGAGGCCGCCGGTGCGGCCCCGGCCCCCTCGGCCGGTCCGGGTGCCGCCGGGCAGGGCCCCGACACCGTCCTCTGGGACGACGGCGCGCTCCCCCTGTTCCCGCTCCAGCCCCCGCGCACCGCCCGGGAGCTGCTCGCCGACCACGTCACCGCGATGGTGTGCTGCGCTGCGATGGACACGGCGGGCGCGAGCCCGGGGCTGGACTGGCTCGACGGCCCCTCGCTGGTGGTCAACGGCGAGAGAGCGGCCGACCTCTCCTCCCGGGTGCTCAGCCTGATCGAGGAGGGCGATCCGGCCCCGCTGCGGGCCTGGCTCGTGGAGTCGGGCATACGTCCGGAGAAGCCGGTACGACTGGTCTGACCGGCCGGGCGATCGGGTCGTCGTAGCGGAAAGAGCTCTTCCACTTCAGGTCAATTCGCAACGAATAGTGACCGTACACGTGCGGAATGTGATGTGCTGGGGACCGGCCTCGCACATGGCAAGGGCATACGACACACGGCAGACACGGCGCCACACAGACGAGACAACGGGGGCACGAGGGAGGGGAGCGGCCATGGCCTCGGACCAGATCCGCCGCTGGGAGTCGGGAGCACTCGCGCACGCCGTCACGGATCCCTTCGGCCAGGGCCCGGTGCCCTGGCTGCGCGGCAGCGAGACGTACTTCGACGACACCGGCCACGTCGTCCCCTGGTACGTGGACACCACCCAGCAGCACGCGCGGACGGCCGGCGAGGGCGCCCCGCGCGTCCCGGCCCCGCGCGCCTCCGGCGGTGAGCCGCGCTCCGCCGACGACGTGCACCGCCAGATCAAGGGCTTCACCTCCACCGGCGCGGTCGCGCCCGGCGAGGCCGTCGACTTCCACATCACCGTCGACCCGCCCCAGCAGTTCGGCGTCGACATCTACCGCATCGGCCACTACGGCGGCGACGGCGCCGCCAAGATCACCACCAGCCCCCGCCTCTCCGGGATAGTCCAGCCCGCGCCGCTGACCGCCGACCGCACGGTCTCCTGCCACCACTGGTGGCTGTCCTGGCGGCTGCAGATCCCGTCGTACTGGAACATCGGCGCGTATGTCGCGGTGCTCACCACGGCCGACGGCTACCGCTCCCACGTGCCGTTCACCGTCCGGGACAACCACCCGGCGGACCTGCTCCTGCTGCTGCCCGACATCACCTGGCAGGCCTACAACCTCTACCCGGAGGACGGCCACACCGGCGCCAGCCTCTACCACGCCTGGGACGACAAGGGCCGGCTGCTCGGCGAGGCCGACGCCGCCACCACCGTCTCCTTCGACCGCCCGTACGCGGGCGCGGGACTGCCGCTGCACGTCGGCCACGCCTACGACTTCATCCGCTGGGCCGAACGCTACGGCTACGACATCGCCTACGCCGACGCCCGCGACCTGCACGCGGGCCGCGTCGACCCCACCCGCTACCGGGGCCTGGTCTTCCCCGGGCACGACGAGTACTGGTCGACCCAGATGCGCCGCACCGTGGAGCTGGCCCGGGAGAACGGCACCTCGCTGGTCTTCCTCTCCGCCAACACCATGTACTGGCAGGTCGAACTGGGCCCGTCCCCCTCCGGTGTCCCCGACCGCCTGCTGACCTGCCGCAAACGCAGGGGCCCGGGCCGGCCGGTGCTCTGGCGGGAGATCGACCGCCCCGAGCAGCAACTGGTCGGCATCCAGTACGCGGGCCGTGTCCCCGAACCGCACCCGCTGATCGTGCGCAACGCCGACCACTGGCTGTGGGAGGCGACCGGCACCCACGAGGGCGACGAGATCGAGGGCCTGGTCGCGGGGGAGGCCGACCGCTACTTCCCGCGCACCCCGCTCCCCGAGCACGAGGAGCGCATCCTGCTCGCCCACTCCCCCTACGCCGACGGCGAAGGCGTCCAGCGCCACCAGGAGACCTCGCTCTACCGCGCCCCCTCCGGCGCCCTGGTCTTCGCGGCGGGCACTTTCGCCTGGTCACCGGCGCTGGACCGCCCCGGCCACGTGGAGCCCCGTATCCAGCGGGCCACCGCCAATCTGCTGGACCGTATCTGCAAGCGCGACTGACCCGCCGTCCTCGGCCCCTCCCTCATACGGGACAATCGAGCCATTGGACAGAACCACGGGGAGGAACCGTGTCCGGATTCGTAGAAAAGCCCGAGCCGATCCAGGTTCCGGGCCTGGTGCACCTGCACACCGGCAAGGTGCGCGAGCTGTACCGGAACGAGGCGGGCGACCTCGTGATGGTCGCCAGCGACCGCATCTCCGCCTTCGACTGGGTGCTGCCGACCGAGATCCCCGACAAGGGCCGCATCCTCACCCAGCTCTCCCTGTGGTGGTTCGACCAGCTCGCCGACCTCGCCCCCAACCATGTGCTCAGCACCGAGCTGCCCGCCGGCGCCCCCGCCGACTGGCAGGGCCGCACCCTGGTGTGCAGGTCCCTGAACATGCTCCCGGTCGAGTGCGTGGCCCGCGGCTACCTCACCGGCTCGGGCCTCGCCGAGTACCGGGAGTCCCGTACGGTCTGCGGCCTCGCCCTCCCCGAAGGCCTGGTCGACGGCTCCGAGCTGCCCGCCCCGATCTTCACCCCGGCCACCAAGGCCGAGGTCGGCGAGCACGACGAGAACGTCTCCTACGAGGAGGTCGCCCGCCAGGTCGGCGCCGACACCGCCGCCCGGCTGCGCCAGGCCACCCTGGCCGTGTACACCCGCGGCCGGGACATCGCCCGGGACCGCGGGATCATCCTGGCGGACACCAAGTTCGAGTTCGGCTTCGACGGCGACACCCTCGTCCTCGCCGACGAGGTCCTCACCCCGGACTCCTCCCGCTTCTGGCCGGCCGACGAGTGGCAGCCGGGCCGCGCGCAGGCCTCGTACGACAAGCAGTTCGTCCGTGACTGGCTGACCTCCGCCGAGTCCGGCTGGGACCGCAAGAGCGAGCAGCCGCCGCCCGCGCTGCCGCAGCAGGTGGTGGAGGCGACCCGGGCGAAGTACGTGGAGGCGTACGAGCGCCTGACGGGCGTCAGCTGGAGCTGAACCCACGACGAAGGCCCCGGTCGAGATGACCGGGGCCTTCGGAACTGGAGCGGACGACGAGGCTCGAACTCGCGACCTCAACCTTGGCAAGGTTGCGCTCTACCAACTGAGCTACGTCCGCATTGCGCCGTGGCGCGAGAGCAACTATACCCAACCTCGCTCCCGAGCGAGACGCACCGCCGTATGCCGGTTCTCCGCACCGAGCTTCGTCGCGGCCGAGGAGAGGTAGTTCCGCACGGTCCCCGGCGACAGCGCGGCCCGCTCGGCGATCTCCGCGACCGGCGCCCCGTCCGCTGCCAGCTCCAGCACCTCCGCCTCCCGCACGGTCAGCGGCGAGTCCCCGGCGGAGATCGCGTCGGCGGCCAACTCCGGATCGACATAGCGGTTTCCGGCGTGCACGGTCCGGATGATCTCCGCGAGCCGCTGTGCGCTGACCGTCTTCGGCACGAACCCGCGCACCCCCGCCGCGAGGGCCCGTTTCAGATGCCCGGGCCGTCCATGACCGGTGACGATGAGCACCCGGCAGCCCGGCAGCTCGGCGCGCAACGCTGTGGCCACCTTCACACCGTCCGCCCCCGGCATCTGGAGATCCAGGACGGCGACATCGGGCACGTGGGCCCGCGCCATCGCCAGCGCCTCCGGCCCGCTGGCGGCCTCCGCCACCACCAGCAGGTCGTCCTCCAGGGAGAGCAGGGCGGCCAGTGCCCCCCGGATCAGATGCTCGTCGTCGGCGAGCAGCAGCCGTACCGGAGCGCTCATGCCGTGACCCCGCTCACGGCCACCAGGGGCACCTCGGCCACCAGCCGGAACTTGTCCTCGCCGACGGCCCCAGCCCTCAGCGTCCCGTCCACCGCCGCCAGCCGCTCCCGCAGCCCGGCGAGCCCCGACCCGCCGCTCCCGGCGGGACCCGCGACCCCGTCGTTCTCCACCCTCAGCACCACGTGCCCCTCCTGTACCCGCAGTTCCACCACGCACCGACCGGCGTTCCCGTGCCGCAGCACGTTGGTCGTCGCCTCCCGCACCACCCAGCCGAGCGCCGACTGCACGGCGGCGGGCAGCCCGTCGGCCGCGCCGGTGATCTCGCAGTCGATCCCGGCGGCCGTCAACACGCCCTGCGCACCGGCGAGTTCGACCCCGAGGTCGGCCTCCCGGTAACCCCGTACGACATCGCGTACCTCGCGCTGCGACTCCTGGGCGATGCGCTGCACCTCGATCATCTGCTCCACGGCCTCCGGCCGCCCCCGCCGGACCAGTTGCACGGCCAGCTCGCTCTTGAGGGAGATGACGGAGAGGTTGCGCCCCAGCACGTCGTGCAGATCCCGCCCGAACCGCAGCCGCTCCTCGGCGACGGCCAGCCGGGTCCGGGTCTCACGGGCCGCGTCGAGTTCGTAGACGGCGTTGAGCAGCCAGACGGAGAAGGTGGAGGTGAAGGCGAGGAACCCGGCGCCGACTAGCACCGCGAAGGCGTTGCCCAGCGCGGCGGGCCCGGACACGCCCAGCGGGAAGGACTCGACCCCGGCGCCGAAGGCGAACCCGACCACCAGCCCGAACACCCGCCGCCGGTGGCGGATGCCGAGCGCCATGGTGCCCGCGCCGAAGGTCAGCACGCCCGCGAAGACCGTGCCCGCGGCCGTGTCGGTCCCGTCACCGGGCGGGCCGTACTTCTGGATCACCAGGGCGACGGCCGCGAACGCGTAGGTGGTCGCACCGAGCGCCCACAGCAGCCCCAGTGGCTGCTCCCGCCGCTCGCGTGTCCAGTCCAGGGCCCGGGAGGCGGTCACGGTGGTGAGCGTCGCGTGGGCGACCACCATGGCCATCATCCAGCCCGCGAGCCCGGCCTCCACCTGCCCGAACACCGGCAGGCCGATCGCCGAGACCTCGATCACGCCGAAGAAGTGGAACGACCAGCGCGTGTACGTCTCGAATTTCGCCGGCGTGCTCTTGCCCCGCCACCAGCCCGCGGACCTGCCCATGTCCCCCATGTCCGTGTCCCCCGTAGGTCACCGTCGAGGCTCCCACCGGAACCACCGCCGTACAGCAAACACCGCCACGACGGTCCAGGCCAGCGCGGTCGCCAGGGTGCCCAGGGTCTCGTACGCGCTCAACTGGCCGGTCCAGCCCGCGCGGACCAGCCGGATCGCGGGGGAGAGCGGGAGGAACTGGCAGACGGAGGCGATCCGGTCGGACATGACCTCGGTGGGGACCGCGATGCCGGAGCCCACCATGGAGAGGAACACCAGCGGCAGCGCGGTCACCTGGGCGCTCTCGGCGGTCCGGGTGAAGGACGCGGTGAGCGCGGCGAGCGCGGCGCTCACGACGAGACCGGCCGCCAGGCCCAGCGGGATCAGATACGGCGCCCTGGGCGCCCCGGTGTGCAGCAGCGCCGCGCAGCCCGCGCTCAGCAGCACGGCCTGGGCGAGGCCGAGACCGACGGCGGGCAGGGCCGTGCCGGTGAGGATCTCGGCGTCGGAGAGTTCGCCGGTGCGCAGCCGCTTGAGGACGAGTTCCTCGCGGCGGGCGACGTAGGCGTTCACCAGGGAGGTGTAGACGGCGTAGAGGAAGGAGAAGCCGATCGCCGCCGTCAGCATCACCACGCCGACGTTCAGCCCCTGCTTGGGCAGGTCCATCTCGTCCAGGGCCGGCCGCACGCTGAACGGCAGCGCGAGCGGCACCACCAGCGCGGTGAACAGGACACCGCGGCTGCGGCCGAGGAGGGCGAACTCGGCGCGGGCCAGTGCCCGCAGCCGGCGGCCCGCGGGTGCCCAGGCGACGCTGCTCATGCCACGACCTCCCGCTCCCGCGCGATCCCCAGGAACGCCTCCTCCAGCGAGGCGGAGCGCACATCGAGCTGGCGCAGCTCCACCCCGGCCCGCTCGGCCCACACCAGCAGCCCGGTGGCGGTGCGCTGCAACTCGCGGGTGCGCAGCCGTACGGTCCCGCCGTCGGCCTCGTGTTCGCACACCCCGAGTTCGGCGAGCGGCGGCAGGTCCCCGAGGAAGTACCCCGCGGGCAGCTCGAAGGAGATCCGCGAGGGGCGGCCGGCGGTGACCTCGGCGGGTGTCCCGGCGGTCGCGATGCGCCCCTCGTGCAGGATCGCGAGCCGGTCGGCGAGGCCCTCGGCCTCCTCCAGGTAGTGCGTGGTCAGCAGCACGGTCGTGCCGGCGTCGCGCAGCGCCCGCACCAACTCCCAGGTGTCCCGGCGCCCTTCGACGTCCAGCCCGGTCGTCGGCTCGTCCAGGAACAGCACCTCGGGCTCGCCGAGCAGGGCGAGCGCGAGGTCCAGCCGCCGCCGCTCGCCCCCGGACAGCTGCTTCACCCGCACGGCTGCCTTCCCGGCCAGTCCGACCAGGCTCAGTGCCTCCCCCTCGGGCCGGGACCCGCTGGTGCAACCGGCCCACATCCGCGCGGTCTCGGCGACGGTCAGCTCGGACGGGAAGCCGCCCTCCTGGAGCATCACGCCGGTGCGCGGGCGTACGGCGGCCCGTTCCAGGTAGGGGTCGTGGCCGAGGACGCGCACCCGGCCGCCCGCCGGGGCCGCGAGCCCTTCCAGCAGCTCGACCGTCGACGTCTTGCCCGCGCCGTTGGTGCCGAGCAGCGCGAAGACCTCCCCGCGGGCCACGCGGAAGCTGATTCCGCGCACCGCCTCGAACCCGTCCCCGTACACACGCCGGAGGTCGGTGACCTCGATCACGTGCTCGTGTTCGTCGCTGTCCCTGTGGTTCATGACTCAAGCGTCCCGGCCGCCGGGGCCGGACAGCAGTGCGCGGTGTCATCGCTCGGCATGACAAATGTCAGACGCGTCCGGGCACGAAAAAACCCCGGTCGAGTTGACCGGGGCCTTCGGAACTGGAGCGGACGACGAGGCTCGAACTCGCGACCTCAACCTTGGCAAGGTTGCGCTCTACCAACTGAGCTACGTCCGCACTGCTCCCGACCGGCTCCCACCGATCGGTGCGAGCACCAGCCTACCTGATCCACTTCATGGTCAGGACCGGCGGTGCAGAGCGGGTGACAGGAATTGCACACTGCGCCTTCCCCCTGGAAGGGGGATGTTCTACTACTGAACTACACCCGCATGTACTCCGGGGATCCGGCCTTTCGGCCTCGCCCCTCGGCGTGCTCCAGACATTAGCTGATCAGCAGGGGGGTTGCGCAAGTCGGTTCTCCCCCGCACCCAAGTCGGCTGCCCTCAGAGCCCGCTGACGGACCCTGAGGGCTCACCCCTCGCGGGCGTCACTGTGCCGCGCTGAACGCCTCGTAGACCTTCTTGGGGATGCGACCGCGCGCGGGCACGTCCATCTTGTTCGCCTGCGCCCAGGCGCGGACCGCCGCGGGGTCCGGGGCGACCTCCGTCTGGCGGTACGCCTTGCCCGACCTGGACCGCTTGCGGCCGGCCGCCACGTACGGCTCGAGGGCCTTACGCAGTTTCTTGGCATTGGTTTGGTTCAGGTCGATCTCGTACGACTTGCCGTCGAGTCCGAAGGCGATCGTCTCCGCCGCTTCCGAGCCGTCGATGTCGTCAAAGAGAGTGACCACGACCTTCTGCGCCACGAATATCGGTCCCTTCGTGCGACACCGCCCGGTGACGTGCCAAGACGCACCGGAGATGTCGACTGTCCGCCTGTTATTGGGCAAAGTATCGGCTATTGCTAATTCATTTGTACAGTGCCCGGCATTGCAAAGTGAAGCCCGACTAAATCCATCCGCGTGTCCGGGTGCAATAGGGCCCGCAAGCCGTTCCCGGAACTTTCCCAGAACTTTTCACCGTGGTACCTGTCCGACACCGGATCGTGATGACCCTCACGTAGGTTCCTACAACTCTACCCGCGTAGAAATTTTGTGCGGGTAGTCTGAAGGGACCTGCTCAGCACCACACACCGGGAGTGCCAGTGGCACGCGTCGTAGTCGACGTCATGCTCAAGCCGGAGATCCTCGACCCCCAGGGCCAGGCGGTGCAGCGCGCACTGCCGCGACTGGGTTTCGAAGGCATCTCCGACGTACGTCAGGGAAAGCGATTCGAGCTGGAAGTCGACGGTCCGGTCGACGAGGCCGCGCTCGCCCGCATTCACGATCTTGCCGAATCCTTCCTCGCCAACACCGTGATCGAGGACTTCACCGTCAAGGTGGAGGAAGTCGCGGAGGCCGTGAAGTGACCGCTCGTATTGGCGTCGTCACTTTCCCGGGCAGCCTCGACGACCGGGACACTCAGCGGGCGGTCCGCCTCGCGGGCGCCGAACCGGTCGCGCTGTGGCACAAGGACAAGGACCTCAAGCAGGTCGACGCCGTGGTGCTGTGCGGTGGTTTCTCCTACGGCGACTATCTGCGTGCCGGTGCCATCGCGCGCTTCTCGCCGGTGATGGAACCCCTCATCGAACAGGCGAAGGCCGGCCTTCCGGTCCTCGGCATCTGCAACGGCTTCCAGATCCTCACCGAGGCCCATCTGCTGCCCGGCGCGATGCTCGGCAACGACCACCTGCACTTCATCTGCCGCGACCAGAAGCTGCGGGTGGAGAACGCGGAGACGTCCTGGACCAGCGACTACCGCGAGGGCCAGGAGATCCACATCCCGCTGAAGAACATGGACGGGCGGTACGTCGCCGACGAGTACACGCTCGACAAGCTGGAGGCCGAGGGGCGGGTCGCCTTCCGCTACGTCGACTTCAACCCGAACGGCTCGCTGCGGGACATCGCCGGCATCAGCAACGAGGCGGGCAATGTCGTCGGCCTCATGCCGCACCCCGAGCACGCCGTCGAGCCGCTGATCGGCAGCGGTCGTACCGACGGACTGCCGTTCTTCACCTCGATCCTCAAGAAGCTGGTCAACGCATGAGCCGGACGCCTCTGGACACGGTCGAGCACGCGGCCGCGACCCCCGACGTCGAGCTGCCCTGGGCCGAACTCGGTCTGAAGAAGGACGAGTACGAGCGGGTGGTGGAGATCCTCGGCCGCCGCCCGACCGGCGCCGAACTCGCCATGTACTCCGTGATGTGGTCCGAGCACTGCTCGTACAAGTCCTCCAAGGTCCATCTGCGCCAGTTCGGCGAGAAGGCCCCCCAGTCCGACGCCCTCCTCGTCGGCATCGGCGAGAACGCCGGTGTCGTCGACGTCGGCCAGGGCTACGCGGTCACCTTCAAGGTGGAGTCGCACAACCACCCGTCCTACGTCGAGCCCTACCAGGGCGCGGCCACGGGCGTCGGCGGCATCGTGCGCGACATCATCGCGATGGGCGCCCGCCCGGTCGCCGTGGTCGACCCGCTGCGCTTCGGCGCCGCCGACCACCCCGACACCAAGCGCGTCCTGCCCGGCGTGGTCGCGGGCATCGGCGGCTACGGCAACTGCCTGGGCCTGCCCAACATCGGCGGCGAGGTCGTCTTCGACGCCTGCTACCAGGGCAACCCGCTGGTCAACGCCGGTGCCATCGGTGTGATGCGGCACGAGGACATCCACCTCGCCAAGGCGTCCGGCGCGGGCAACAAGGTCATCCTGTACGGGGCCCGGACCGGCGGCGACGGCATCGGCGGCGCCTCGATCCTGGCCTCCGAGACCTTCGACGACGCCAAGCCCTCCAAGCGCCCCGCCGTCCAGGTCGGCGACCCCTTCCAGGAGAAGCTCCTCATCGAGTGCACCCTGGAGGCCTTCAAGGAGAAGCTGGTCGTCGGCATCCAGGACCTCGGCGCGGCCGGTCTGTCCTGCGCCACCTCCGAGCTGGCCTCCAACGGCTCCGGCGGCATGCGCGTCACCCTGGACGACGTACCCCTGCGCGACTCGACGCTCTCGCCCGAGGAAATCCTCATGAGCGAGTCGCAGGAGCGCATGTGCGCGGTGGTGGAGCCGGAGAAGGTCGACCGGTTCCTGGAGATCTGCGAGAAGTGGGACGTCATCGCCACCGTCATCGGTGAGGTGACCGACGGCGACCGCCTGGAGATCTACTGGCACGGCGGCAAGATCGTCGACGTCGACCCGCGCACGGTCGCGCACGAGGGCCCGGTCTACGAGCGCCCGTACGCCCGCCCGTCCTGGCAGGACGAGCTCCAGGCCGACGACGCGAACAAGCTGCCGCGGCCGTCGACGAGCGAGGAGCTGAAGGACCAGGTCCTGAAGCTGGTCGGCTCCCCCAACCAGGCCTCCAAGAAGTGGATCACCTCGCAGTACGACCACTTCGTGCAGGGCAACACCGTCCTCGCCCAGCCCGAGGACTCCGGCATGATCCGCGTCGACGAGGAGACCGGCCTCGGCGTCGCCATCGCGACCGACGGCAACGGCCGGTACGCCAAGCTCGACCCGTACGCGGGCGCGCAGCTGGCCCTCGCGGAGGCCTACCGCAACGTCGCCACCACCGGCGCCAAGCCGCTCGCCGTCTCCGACTGCCTGAACTTCGGCTCGCCCGAGGACCCGGCGGTCATGTGGCAGTTCGCGGAGGCGGTACGGGGTCTCGCGGACGCCTGCCAGCAGCTCGGCACCCCCGTGACCGGCGGCAACGTCTCGCTCTACAACCAGACGGGCGAGGCGGCCATCCACCCGACCCCGGTCGTGGCCGTGCTCGGCGTCATCGACGACGTGGCCCGCCGCACGCCGGTCGCCTTCCAGGAGGAGGGCCAGCTGATCTACCTCCTCGGCGACACGCGTGCGGAGTTCGGCGGCTCGGCCTGGTCGCAGGTGGTCCACGACCACCTCGGCGGCCTGCCCCCGAAGGTCGACCTGGAGCGCGAGCGCCTGCTCGCCGAGATCCTGATCTCCGCCTCCCGCGACGGCATGATCGACTCCGCGCACGACCTGTCCGACGGCGGTCTGATCCAGGCGGTCGTGGAGTCGGCGCTGCTCGGCGGCAAGGGCGCCCGGCTGATCGTCCCCGACGGCCTGGACGCCTTCACCTTCCTCCTCTCCGAGTCGGCGGGCCGCGCGATCGTCGCCGTGCCGCGCTCGGAGGAGGTCCGCTTCAACGACATGTGCGGCGCCCGGGGCCTCCCGGCCACCCGCATCGGTGTCGTCGACGGCGACTCGGTGGATGTCCAGGGCGAGTTCGCCCTCACGCTGGAGGAGCTGCGGAAGGCCCACGAGGAGACCATCCCGGCGCTGCTCAAGTAGGCCGTCGCACGCCTGGCCAAGGCCCTGCCCGGGGTTCCGGGCGGGGCCTTCGCGCGTGCCGGTTTCGGCGGGACACGGCGGCACCTCCCGGCTCACGCCGCCACAGCCTCCCGGACCGGGTCCGCCTGTGCGGGCCGGGGGCTGGGCAGCAGCAGGCCAGGGCCGAGGGCGGTGCCCAGGGTCTGGAAGAAGCGGATGGCGGTGGTGGCGACGCCCAGCCGGCGCGGGGGTGCCGCGGCCTGTACCAGTTGGATCAGCTGGCCGAGGAGCTGGCCGAAGCCGATGCCGACGAGCAGGAGCGCGGCACGCGAAGAGGGCGAGCGCCGCCGCCGAGGCCACGGCCGCCCCGGCCACCGGCACCAAAGAGGACCTGGTCATCCGGCCCATGGAGGACCACTTCGGTGACGCGGCCCGCGCGGTCCGCGAGCGCGTGCCCGGGGAGTCCGCGGTGCAGGCCGTGCGCCGGCAGTTCCTGGAGATGGCCGAGGCCCGCGAGCCCTCCGTCGGGCTGCACAGCGACCCGTTCACCCGGCAGGTGCGCCGGCTCGTCATGGAGACCCCGGTGCTGATGGAGCGCGTGTTCCTCGGCATGCGGAAGCACCCCGGAGCTGGCCGGCGAAAAAGGCCTGAGCGGATACGCCGTCAAGGAATAGGCTCCCGGCCATGCCACCGGCCAAGAAGCGCACCCGGACCTACGACCCCGCCAAGATCCGCACAGCTGTCCTCGGCCAGCTCGCCCAGGTGCGGGACGCCGTCCGCGGCCTCACGCCCGAGCAGCTCGCGCTCCCCACCCGGCTGGGCGAGTGGACCGTACGGGAGCTGGTCGCACACATCGGGATGGCGCTCACGGCCATCGAGCGTTCCCTCGGTCTGCCGGAACCGGTGAAGCAGGACGCCACGGTCCTCGACTGGCCGTTCGCGACCTCCGCCAACTCCTCGGCCATCGCCGACTTCACCCGGCGGCTCGCCGAGGAGCACCCCGACCTCGACGCCTACCTCGCCGAGATCGCGCGCAAGCTCGCCGAGCAGCTCGACGCCCACCCGGGGGGCCGGCTGCTGCAGACCAACGCGGGCGCCCTGCCGCTCGCCGACTACCTCGTCACCCGGGCCGTCGAACTCGTCGTCCACACCGACGACCTGAACGCCGCCGTGCCCGGCCTCGACGTGCCCTACGAGCGTCAGGCCCTCGCCGCCACCACCCGGCTGCTCGCCGACGCGCTCGCCGTGAAGGCGCCCGGCGGCTCCACCGAGGTGCGGATCCCGCCGTACGCCGTCGTGCAGTGCGTCGAGGGGCCCCGGCATACCCGTGGCACCCCGCCCAACGTCGTCGAGACCGACCCGCTGACCTGGATCCGGCTCGCCACCGGGCGGCTGGCCTGGAAGGACGCGCTCGCGCAGGCCAAGGTGAGCGCGAGCGGGGAGCGGGCGGATCTCGAAGGGCTGCTGCCGCTGATGTCGTGAGGGGAACCGGGCGCCCGCGCCTACCGTCGAATCGGAATGAAACGGCACAAGCAGTGCATGAACCTGACGGTCGCCGCCGTGCTCGTACCGCTGGCGGTGGCCTGCGGCGGTGAGCGGGCGGGCAGCGGCTCGGTCGCGGTCCGGGAGCCCGTCACCGGCGTCGACTGGCACATCGACAGCGTCACCGTCGACGGCACGGCCCGCCGGGCTCCGGCCGCCGCGCACCTCCGGATCGACGACGGCACGGCCCGGGGCAACTACGGCTGCAACGGGTTCAGCGCCAGGGCCACCGTCCGGGGCGACCGGATCCGGCTGAGCGAGGCGCGCTCCACCAGGATGGCCTGCGAACCCCGCCGTATGGCCTTCGAGAACGCCCTCGCCCGCACCCTCACCACCGGCCCGCTCACCGCCAGGACCGACGGCGACCGGCTCACGCTCACCGCGGACGACGGCGACCGGGTCGGCCTGACCCGGGCACCCGATTGATGTGCGACGCCTCACTCACGCATGCGGAAAAGAGCCCCCCTCGCCTGCCCGACGGTCCGGCAGCCAGGCGTATGAATCCCTGAAACAACCGCCCTGACCAGGGGAAACGGCGAGATCATGATCATCCGGGCCGACGGGTGATCCATTACCGCCGGGTATCCCCAATTCGGACCAGTGGTCGACCTCGCCTACACTCGGAAGCGTGCCACGTGGTGACGGTCGACTCAATCACGATCTGCTCCCCGGTGAGAAAGGCCCCCAGGACGCGTGTGGCGTCTTCGGTGTCTGGGCTCCGGGCGAAGAGGTCGCAAAGCTCACGTACTTCGGGCTCTACGCCCTCCAGCACCGGGGTCAGGAATCCGCGGGAATCGCGGTCAGCAACGGCTCCCAGATCCTCGTCTTCAAGGACATGGGCCTGGTCTCCCAGGTCTTCGACGAGACCTCGCTCGGTTCGCTCCAGGGTCACATCGCGGTCGGACACGCCCGCTACTCGACCACCGGCGCCTCCGTGTGGGAGAACGCCCAGCCGACGTTCCGGGCCACCGGGCACGGCTCCATCGCGCTCGGCCACAACGGCAACCTGGTCAACACGGCGCAGCTCGCCGAGATGGTCGCCGAACTGCCGAAGGACACCAACGGCCGCTCGACCCGTGTCGCGGCCACCAACGACACCGACCTGCTCACCGCGCTCCTCGCGGCCCAGGTCGACGACGACGGCAAGCCGCTGACCATCGAGGAGGCCGCCCACACGGTCCTCCCGAAGGTGCGCGGCGCCTTCTCCCTCGTCTTCATGGACGAGCACACCCTCTACGCCGCCCGTGACCCGCAGGGCATCCGCCCGCTGGTCCTCGGCCGGCTGGAGCGCGGCTGGGTCGTCGCCTCGGAGTCCGCCGCTCTCGACATCTGCGGCGCCAGCTACGTCCGGGAGATCGAGCCCGGCGAGTTCGTGGCCATCGACGAGAACGGCCTGAGGACCTCCCGATTCGCGGAAGCGAAGCCCAAGGGCTGTGTCTTCGAGTACGTGTACCTGGCCCGCCCGGACACCGACATCGCCGGCCGGAACGTCTACCTCTCCCGGGTCGAGATGGGCCGCCGCCTGGCGAAGGAGGCCCCCGTCGAGGCCGACCTCGTCATAGCGACCCCGGAGTCCGGCACCCCCGCCGCCATCGGCTACGCGGAGGCCTCCGGCATCCCCTTCGGCTCGGGCCTGGTCAAGAACGCCTACGTCGGCCGGACCTTCATCCAGCCCTCGCAGACCATCCGCCAGCTCGGCATCCGCTTGAAGCTGAACCCGCTGAAGGAAGTCATCAAGGGCAAGCGCCTGGTCGTCGTCGACGACTCGATCGTGCGCGGCAACACCCAGCGGGCCCTGGTGCGCATGCTGCGCGAGGCCGGCGCCGCCGAGGTCCACATCCGGATCTCCTCGCCGCCCGTGAAGTGGCCCTGCTTCTTCGGCATCGACTTCGCCACCCGCGCCGAGCTCATCGCCAACGGCATGACCATCGACGAGATCGGCACCTCCCTCGGCGCCGACTCGCTGGCGTACATCTCCATCGACGGCATGATCGACGCGACCACCATCGCCAAGCCGAACCTGTGCCGCGCCTGCTTCGACGGCGAGTACCCGATGGAGCTCCCGGACCCCGAGCTGCTCGGCAAGCAGCTGCTGGAGACCGAGCTGGCCGCCGGGCCCGCCGCCACGGCTGCCGCCGACGCGATCCGCCGTCCGTAGACAGCCCGTCATACCTGCCGTACGACACGAAAGTTCTCACCGTCATGTCTGAGACAACTGGTGCCAGCTACGCAGCCGCGGGCGTCGACATCGAAGCGGGCGACCGCGCCGTGGAACTCATGAAGGAGTGGGTGAAGAAGACACAGCGCCCCGAGGTGCTCGGCGGCCTCGGCGGCTTCGCCGGACTCTTCGACGCCTCCGCCCTCAAGCGCTACGAGCGGCCCCTGCTCGCCTCCGCCACCGACGGCGTCGGCACCAAGGTGGATGTCGCGCGCCAGATGGGCGTCTACGACACCATCGGCCACGACCTGGTCGCCATGGTCATGGACGACATCGTGGTGTGCGGTGCCGAGCCGCTGTTCATGACCGACTACATCTGTGTCGGCAAGGTCCACCCCGAGCGGGTCGCCGCCATCGTCAAGGGCATCGCGGAGGGCTGTGTGCTGGCCGGCTGCGCCCTGGTCGGCGGTGAGACGGCCGAACACCCCGGGCTGCTGGGCGAGAACGACTTCGACGTCGCCGGCGCCGGTACGGGCGTGGTGGAGGCCGACCGGCTGCTGGGCGCGGATCGTATCCGTAAGGGTGACGCGGTGATCGCCATGGCGGCCTCCGGGCTTCACTCGAACGGGTACTCCCTGGTCCGCCACGTCCTGCTGAACACCGCGAAGCTGTCGCTCGACACGCGGATCGAGGAACTCGGCCGGACCCTCGGCGAGGAGCTGCTGGAGCCGACGAAGATCTACTCCCTGGACTGCCTGGCCCTCACCCGCACCACCGATGTGCACGCCTTCAGCCACATCACCGGCGGCGGGCTGGCCGCCAACCTGGCCCGGGTGATCCCGGACACACTGCACGCGACCGTCGACCGCTCCACCTGGACCCCGGACGCGATCTTCGACCTGGTCGGCAAGACCGGTGACGTCGAGCGCCTGGAGCTGGAGAAGACCCTCAACATGGGCGTCGGCATGATCGCGATCGTCCCCGAGGAATCGGCGGACGTCGCCCTCGAGACCCTGGCCGACCGCGGGGTCGAGGCCTGGGTGGCGGGCGAGATCACGGACCGCGGCGACCACGGGTCGGGCGCGGAACTGGTGGGGGACTACGCGTAACGCCGGGTCGACAGCACGAAACCCGGTCCGGCGCTAGAAGCCCCGGACCGGGTGAACGGCAAAGCCGCCGTAAGCGTTATGCGCCGCGACGGTGCTGTGAGGACTGGTCGTCCTCGTCCTCGTCGTCGTCCTCGTCGTAGAGGTCGGCGTACCGAGAGTACAGGTCGTCGTCGTCATGCTCATCGTCCTCGAAACGCTCGCCATTAGGCGGCGGATTCGACGTCGATGCGCCCAGCTCCTCGGCCAGGCGTGAGAGATCAGTCCCACCGCTGTTGTACTTCAGCTGGCGGGCGACCTTCGTCTGCTTGGCCTTGGCCCGGCCGCGCCCCATGGCTCGACCCCCTCAACGACGGGGCTCGACGGCCCCAGAGTCTGACACGCGTTCATGATCTAGAACGGACTCTCCGCGGAGAGGCCGGTCCGTAGGGCTTCCACGGTACCTGAGCCCACGCCCATACGGTACGTCGCCCGCAGCACGCGCGTGTGCACAGGACCTTCGAGGTGCCCTGTCCTCGCTGGTCAGTGGCGATTTTAACCACTTATCCGGGGACGACCCGCCGACGGAAGTGAGAGTTCTCTCTAAGTTCCCGCCGACGGGTACCGCTCAGGCGTGCGATCGGAAGCCCGGGCCTGCCCTCGGATCAGAGGGCCGCGCCGGCCGCCGCCCGGCCCTCGGCCATCCGCTGCTCGGCGATACGGTCGGCCGCGGCGGCCGGCGGAATGCCGTCTTCCTTCGCACGTGCGAATATGGCCAGCGTGGTGTCGAAGATCTTCGCCGCCTTCGCCTTGCACCGGTCGAAGTCGAAGCCGTGCAACTCGTCGGCCACCTGGATGACCCCGCCGGCGTTCACCACGTAGTCCGGCGCGTAGAGGATCCCGCGGTCGGCGAGGTCCTTCTCCACGCCCGGGTGGGCGAGCTGGTTGTTGGCCGCGCCGCACACCACCTTGGCGGTCAGCACCGGCACGGAGTCGTCGTTCAGCGCACCGCCGAGCGCGCAGGGGGCGTAGATGTCGAGCCCCTCGACGCGGATCAGCGCGTCGGTGTCGGCGACCACGTCCACGGAGGGGTGCTTGCCGGCGATCCTCCCCACGGCCTCCGCCCGTACGTCGGTGATGACGATCTCGGCGCCCTCGGCCAGCAGGTGCTCGACCAGGTGGTGCCCCACCTTGCCCACGCCCGCGATACCGACCTTGCGGCCGCGCAGCGAGGGGTCGCCCCACAGGTGCTGGGCGGAGGCCCGCATGCCCTGGTAGACGCCGAACGCGGTGAGCACGGAGGAGTCGCCGGCGCCGCCGTGCTCCGGGGAGCGGCCGGTCGTCCAGCGGCACTCGCGGGCCACGACGTCCATGTCGGAGACGTACGTGCCGACGTCGCACGCGGTGACGTACCGCCCGCCGAGCGAGGCCACGAACCGCCCGTAGGCGAGCAGCAGCTCCTCGGTCTTGATGCGCTCGGGATCCCCGATGATCACGGCTTTGCCGCCGCCGTGGTCGAGACCGGCCATGGCGTTCTTGTACGACATCCCGCGCGCGAGGTTGAGCGCGTCGGCGACGGCCTCCGCCTCGGTCGCGTACGGGTAGAAACGCGTACCGCCGAGCGCGGGGCCCAGCGCGGTGGAGTGGATGGCGATGACGGCCTTCAGGCCGCTGGCGCGGTCCTGGCAGAGCACGACTTGCTCATGACCGCCCTGGTCCGAGTGGAACAGGGTGTGCAGTACATCAGCAGGTGCGCCGGTTACGTCGGTCACGGTGGTGACTCCTGTAGCGAGTAGCGGCGATGGTCCTGGGACCAGCTCCCGTGCGGGTGGCGGGTGCTGTGGCATGAGCGTAGAGCCTGTGCCCGCACACCATCCGCGCAGTGTTCAGGATCACCCTCCCAGGCCTTCCACGCACGTATCCGCGTGACACGGTTCGCAGTGACTTCCCATCCGTGCCGAGCACGGCTCGTGCGGATCCGGTGCCGGTCCGGCGAGGGTTTCGAGCCGATTCGGGTGGGGAGGGAGCAGGCGTGCCCAAGGTGTCCCCGGTGATCGTCCCCTACGCCACGTACCTGCGCGTGTACGAGCCGCTGGCCGCCTTCCCCGAGCCGGAGCGCGGCCACTGGGCCCGGTACGCCCGCCGCCCCGACCGGCCCTCCTACCAGGACGAACTCCGTCGCTCCCTGGCTGACCTGCTGCCCACCCCGCCGGTCGTGGTGCCGGTGCACGAGAGCGGCGACGCCTTCGTCCTGGACGTCGAAGGGGTGGTCTGCGTCTGCCCCTGGCGCACCCGGCTGCGCGGCTGGCAGGCCCTGGGCGACCTGGCCGAGGTACTGCCGCCGCCGGTACTGGACGCGGTGCTCCCCCCGGTCGTACGCCACCAGACCACCCGGGACTACGAGCGCTGGCTCGCCCGCAACCCCGACGCCCGCCCCTGGATCCGCACCGCGACCTGGCAGGTGCCGCTGAACTGGTTCGTGCTGGTCTCCGACGACGAGCGGGAGTACGCCAAGGGCACCGGCGACCCCCAGGCGGCCGGCGCCGAGCCGCCCGTGCTGCGCTACCGCACACCCATGGTGCAGGCCAGGCGGCGGGTGGCCCGGGGCCTGCGCGCGCTGAAGGACGCCGTCGAGGAGGGTCCACTGATCGACGGCCTGGTGGACGTGGGCCGCTGGCTGGAGGAGTTCCACCCGCGCTCGCTGGTCGAGCTGGACTACGGCGGCCTGGTGCACGTACTGCCCGCCGGCGAGCTCGAGGGGGACCACTCGGCGGCCGACGTGGCCGCGGGCATCGAGGCGCTGCGCCGCGGGGACGGGGCCGCCGCGGGGGACGCGTACGGGCGGCTCGTGGAGCGCTGGCGGGCGGTGCGGGACCGGCGTTCCGCGAACTGACGAGCCATAAGTGACGTACGTCACGGCCAAAACGTCGTAGAACAGCGTACGGTCAACCGCACTTCCGTGACTCACGGGGCGTTGGCCCCGGATCCGGGCTTTTGTGTCAAGGGTGATGGACCGCACGTACACCACCCTTGCGTCTCTTGCCCCTCCTCGTGCCAAAATAGGACAAGGAGTCCGGGGAGGACTCCATCCGCCCAACTGTGCTGCATTGTGGGCGGAATCTCAGCATTGCACGCTTTGGGGGGTCTTGTGACTCCTGATCGCCGCTGTGACTGATCGTCACAGCGGCGTGACTGTCCGCTATGGCATGGTCCATCGGCTTAGGTCGCTGATGAACACCTGGGAGGGCAATTCCATCGGTTTGGCCGACGCGGCTGGACAGATGGTGTAGTTGTAGTGCCGAGGACAAGCCGTTCGTCCTATAACCGACTCGACTCGCGTCCGCCATTTCGGGCAACGCGGGTCAAGGTGCAGAATTTAGAGGAAAGAACCGAGAAGGTTCGGTTCTCCCGAGGAGGCCGCTCATGACCGCTCGCACCCCTGATGCCGAGCCGCTGCTGACCCCGGCTGAGGTCGCCACTATGTTCCGCGTCGACCCGAAGACGGTCACGCGGTGGGCGAAGGCCGGCAAGCTCACGTCGATCCGTACGCTCGGCGGGCACCGCCGCTACCGCGAAGCCGAGGTCCGCGCACTGCTCGCGGGCATCCCGCAGCAGCGCAGCGAGGCCTGAACAACTGAATAACAGGGTGTACGGCAGGTCCCCCACCGGCCGTGGCGCCCGAAAACCCTAGCTCCAAGCGACGCGGGATCTGCCCCAACAGGCCCCACGCCCAAGCCGAACAGAACTTTCCTAGGCAAGCGACACAGGGTGCGTCGTAGATCGCGCTGGACTCCGCCGGGTCCAGCGCGATCTTTTTTGTGCGCCGGACAGGGGCCCGTGCGGGGCTCGGTGAGCGGGCTTGTCGGACTCTGGGGGGCGATGTCGGATCCGCTGCGGGTGGTCGCCGGGAGCGGTGCAATTGCACATATTAAATTGACCAGTTGTAGGCGGCGTGTAAGTACCGCGCTTTCCGAAAGTCATGCGGTGACACCCGTCACATGCCAGCGTGCTTGTTGCCACTGGCCTATGTGCGCTAACAGTCATGCCCTGGAGGGGCTTTCGTCCTCGGCGGCCTCGTCCGGGGCCTGCCCGCCCCCCGGGGCGGAGTCCATCGCCAGCCGCAGCAGGCGATGGCAGACCGGGCAGTGCCGGGTGAGGTGCCCGAGGGACGAGGCGGCCGACAGATGCGCTCTCAGCAGCGCCCGCGTCTCATGCCGTGCCGATGCCGCCATACGCCACCTCCGGGGCCGCTAGGGACAACCGTGCCCTGTTTTCTGGGTACCGGCGGAATGTGACGCCGTCAAGGACGCACGGGGGCGCACGGCGCCGCGTCGAGGGTTGCCCCGCCGGGGCAGATGGAAGTCGTGCCTGGTGGTGGCGCCGCCGCGGGCGCGGTCTGCGCGGGCATGAAAGAGGCCCGCACCCATGATGGGTTGCGGGCCTCTCCTCTATGCGGTCCTGACGGGATTTGAACCCGCGGCCTCCACCTTGACAGGGTGGCGAGCACTCCAAACTGCTCCACAGGACCAGGTTTCGCGGCGCCCGCCCGGCGGAGCCGGATATCGGCACTGCCTGCGTTGCGCTGCGAGAAGAGACTGTACAGGAGGGTGAGGGCCCTGGTCGAACTCACCCCCCGTACCCGGGCGATTACGGGACAGCCGCGTCGATCGCCTTCACGATCCGCTTGTCCGAGACGGGGTACGCCGTGCCCAGCGCGTGGGCGAAGTAGCTCACCCGGAGCTCCTCGATCATCCAGCGGATGTCCAGGACCGAGGAGGGCACCGGACGCCCCTGCGGGAGCTGCTCCAGCAGCCAGGCGTACTCGTCCTGCATCTCGTGGACCTTCTCCATGCGCGTGGTGTCCCGCTGCGCACTCGTCGGCATCTGCTGGAGCCGGCGGTCCGCGGCCACCAGGTACCGCATGAGATCCGGCAGCCGGCGTATCCCCGCCTCCGTCACGAAGCCGGGCTTCACGAGGGCGTCCAGCTGTTTCCGCACGTCCGCCAGGTTCGGCAGCAGCGCGGGGCTGCGTACGGCCTTCAGACGGCGCTCACAGGACTGCCAGGCGGCCAGCACCTGCTGCACTTGGCCCACCGTACGGACGGTCGTGTCGACGATCTCCGCGCGCACCTTGTCGTAGAGCTTCCGGTAGGACTCCTCGTCCCACACGGGGCCCCCGAAGTCCCCGATCAGCTTGTCCGCCGCCGCCATCGCGCAGTCGTCGAACAGCGCCTGGATCGACCCGTGCGGATTCGCGGACAGGGCGAGCTTCTGGGCGTTCGTCAGACGATCGCTCGCGAATTTCGCCGGGTTCACCGGGATGTTGCGCAGGATCAGCCGACGCGTCCCCCGCCACATCGCCTCGGCCTGCTCCGCCTCCGTGTCGAAGAGGCGGACCGAGACCGTGTCGCCGTCGTCCACCAGCGCCGGGTACGCCTTCACCGGCTGCCCGGCCCGGCGCGTCTCGAAGACGCGGGTGAGCGTGCCGATGGTCCAGTCGGTGAGGCCCTTGCGCTCCAGGGACTCCCCGCCCTGCCGCTCGGCGGTGGCCGCCGCGGCCTGGGAGAGGGCCTTGCGCGCCTTCGGCTTCAGCCGGAGCTTCAGTGCTTCGAGGTCCTTGTCCTCCGCCAGCTTCCGGCGCCGCTCGTCGACGATCCGGAAGGTGATCTTCAGGTGGTCCGGGACCTTCGTCCAGTCGAAGTCCCCGGCCTCGAAGGGCACGCCGACCATACGTCTCAGCTCGCGCGCCATCGTCGTGGTGAGGGGCTCCTGGAGGGGCACCGCCTGGTCCAGGAACCGCCTCGCGAAGTTCGGCGCGGGCACGTAGTTGCGGCGGATCGGCTTGGGCAGGGAGCGGATCAGCTCCGTCACCAGCTCCTCCCGGAGACCCGGGATCTGCCAGTCGAAGCCCTCGTCCACGGCCTGGTTCAGCACCTGCAGCGGGATGTGCACGGTCACGCCGTCCGCGTCCGCACCCGGCTCGAACTGGTACGTCACCCGGAACTTCAGAGCGCCCTGCCGCCAGGAGTCCGGGTAGTCGGCCTTGGTGACCGCCTCCGCCGACTCCCGGATGAGCATCTCCCGCTCGAAGTCCAGGTACTCCGGCTGCTCATGCCGCTTCCGCTTCCACCAGGAGTCGAAGTGCGCGCCGGAGACCACGTCTTCGGGCACCCGCTGGTCGTAGAAGTCGAACAGCGTCTCGTCGTCGACCACGATGTCCCGGCGCCGCGCCCGGTGCTCCAACTCCTCCACCTCGCTGAGGAGTCTGCGGTTGTCGGCGAAGAACTTGTGGTGCGTGCGCCAGTCGCCCTCGACCAGCGCGTTGCGGATGAACAGCTCGCGGCTGACCTCCGGGTCGATCCGGCCGTAGTTGACCTTCCGGTCGGCGATGATCGGCACGCCGTACAGCGTGACCTTCTCGTACGCCATCACGGCCGCCTGGTCCTTCTCCCAGTGCGGCTCGCTGTACGTCCGCTTCAGCAGGTGGCCGGCCAGCGGCTCGACCCACTCGGGCTCGATCTTCGCGTTGACCCGGGCCCAGAGCCGGGAGGTCTCGACGAGTTCGGCCGACATGACGAACCGGGGCGGCTTCTTGAACAGCGCCGAGCCCGGGAAGACCGCGAACTTGGCGTTCCGGGCGCCCAGATACTCGTTCTTCGCACCCTCCTTCACGTCCTTCATACCGATGTGCGAGAGCAAACCGGCGAGGAGGGAGACGTGGATGCGGTCCTCGGGGGCGTCCTGCTCGTCGAGGTGGATGCCCATCTGCTTGGCGACCGTGCGCAGCTGCGTGTAGATGTCCTGCCACTCACGGATGCGCAGGAAGTTCAGGTACTCCTGCTTGCACATCCGCCGGAACGACGACGAGCCCCGCTCCTTCTGCTGCTCGCGGATGTACCGCCAGAGGTTGAGATAGGCCAGGAAGTCGCTGTTCTCGTCCTTGAAGCGGGCGTGCTGCTGGTCGGCCTGGGTCTGCTTGTCGGCCGGGCGCTCGCGCGGGTCCTGGATGGACAGCGCGGCGGCGATCACCATGACCTCGCGGACACAGCCGTTCTTCTCGGCCTCCAGCACCATGCGCGCCAGGCGCGGGTCGACGGGCAGCTGGGCCAGCTTGCGGCCGGTGTCCGTCAGGCGCTTGCGCGGATCCTTCTGGGCCGGGTCCAGGGCGTGCAGCTCCTGGAGGAGTTGTACACCGTCGCGGATGTTGCGGTGGTCCGGCGGGTCGATGAAGGGGAACTTCTCGATGTCGCCGAGGCCGGCCGCGGTCATCTGCAGGATGACGGAGGCCAGGTTCGTACGGAGGATCTCCGCGTCCGTGAACTCCGGGCGGGAGACGAAGTCGTCCTCGCTGTACAGCCGGATGCAGACACCGTCGCTGGTCCGGCCGCAGCGGCCCTTGCGCTGGTTGGCGCTGGCCTGGCTGATGGGCTCGATGGGGAGCCGCTGCACCTTCGTACGGTGGCTGTACCGGCTGATCCGGGCGAAGCCGGGGTCGATCACGTACTTGATGCCCGGCACGGTCAGGGACGTCTCCGCGACATTGGTCGCCAGAACGATCCTGCGGCCGGTGTGCGGCTGGAAGACCCGGTGCTGCTCGGCGTGGGAGAGCCGGGCGTACAGCGGCAGGATCTCCGTGAAACGGTAGTTCTTCCTGGTGAGCGCGTCGGCGGTGTCCCGGATCTCCCGCTCCCCGGAGAGGAAGACCAGGATGTCCCCCTTCCCCTCCGCCATCAGCTCCTCGACGGCGTCGGTGATGGCGGTGATCTGGTCCCGGTCGGAGTCGTCCGAGTCCTCTTCGAGAAGGGGCCGGTAGCGCACCTCCACCGGATACGTCCGGCCGCTGACCTCGACGATCGGCGCGTTCCCGAAATGCCGGGAGAACCGCTCGGGATCGATGGTGGCGGAGGTGATGACGACCTTCAGATCCGGCCGCCTGGGCAGCAACTGGGCCAGGTACCCGAGCAGGAAGTCGATGTTCAGGGACCGCTCGTGGGCCTCGTCGATGATGATCGTGTCGTAGGCGCGCAGCTCACGGTCGGTCTGGATCTCGGCGAGCAGGATGCCGTCCGTCATCAGCTTCACGAAGGTGGCGTCCGGGTTCACCTGATCGGTGAACCGCACCTTCCAGCCGACGGCCTCACCGAGGGGCGTGTCGAGCTCCTCGGCGACGCGCTCGGCGACGGTTCGGGCGGCGATCCTGCGGGGCTGTGTGTGCCCGATCATGCCGCGCACACCGCGCCCGAGCTCAAGACAGATCTTCGGAATCTGCGTCGTCTTGCCGGACCCGGTCTCACCGGCGACGATCACGACCTGATGATCACGGATGGCGTCCGCGATCTCGTCCTTCTTCTGGCTGACCGGCAGCTGCTCGGGGTACGTGACGGCGGGCACGCGGGCATACCGCGCCCCCATCCGCTCCTCCGCCTTCCCGACCTCGGCCTCGATCTCGGCGAGAACGGCGGCACGGGCCTCCGGCTTACGGATCTTGCGTGCGCCTTCGAGCCTGCGCCCGAGCCGGTGCGCGTCGCGCAGCGAAAGCTCGGTCAGGCGGGGGGCGAGGGCGCCGAGGGCGGGGGCTGGATGCGTAGACATACGCGGTCCAGGATCTCACCTCGGGGAAACGGTGGGCGAATGAATTGCTGCCGTCTCACGGAGTGTGCTGAGCCGGGGGTGCCGGCGCAGGCTGCGCCGGGGCGTTCCGGGCGGCACCGTCCCCCAGAGCGATCGACCTCGCGGTGTTGGACACGGCCTTGATCCCCAGATACGCCGTGGTCATGCTGCTCACCGCGGTGAACGCGGCCGTCAGCACCCCCACGATCACGGCCTTGTCCCCGCCGAGGCGCCACACCCCGACGATCGCCACTCCGGCGATCGCCAGATTGCTGACGACCACCGCGAGTAACCCGTACCGCGCGCGGTCCTTCTCCAGCCCGACATCCCGAGCAGCTCTCGCCTCGTCCCGGCTCATCGTCCCCCGCTCCACGACATCACGGTCCGGCCAGGCAGAACGTAGCGCCGGGCAGGCCCGCTGCCAAGCGGTACGACGAAGGCCCCGTCCTGATCGGACGGGGCCTTCTGGTTGTGGCTGGGGCCGGGGTCGAACCGGCGACCTATCGCTTTTCAGGCGATCGCTCGTACCAACTGAGCTACCCAGCCACGAGGTTTCACGTGAAACGAAACCTCAGCGGTCCTGACGGGATTTGAACCCGCGGCCTCCACCTTGACAGGGTGGCGAGCACTCCAAACTGCTCCACAGGACCAAGCGTTGTGTACGACAGTGTCGCACACGGTGTTGCGTGCCCCCAACGGGATTCGAACCCGTGCTACCGCCTTGAAAGGGCGGCGTCCTAGGCCGCTAGACGATGAGGGCTATCGGCCCGCCTGGGCGCTTCTCAGCGCGTCGGGGACGTGAGAAGCATATGGGATGGCGAGGGGTATCGCCAAAACGGTTTACGGGCTCCCGGACGACGAGGGCGAGGAGGGGGAGGAGGGGCCGGGTGAGGAGGTTGTGGGGGTGGGGGTGGCGCCCGGCTGGTTTTCCTTCGGTAGGTGGCGGCTGACCTCGGCCGTCGTCAGGCCGAGGCCGCCCAGCTTGATCGCGTCCCAGGCCTGGAGGCGGTGGGTGTCCCGGTCGAAGTAGAGGATCGACGCCTCGATGGGCGCCGGGTACTTGTGCTCGACGGCGCGCAGACCGCTGCCGCCCGTGGAGCCCTCGATGCGCAGCCGGGTGCCGTGCTTCATGATCTCCGTGCCCTCGTGGTGGAGGTGCCCGGACAGCACCAGGGGCACCTCGCCGTCCGTCTCACGGGCGGCGGAGGGCTCGTGGATCATGGCCACGTCCACCGGCTTCCCGGCCGTCCGCTGGTCGCGCAGGGCGGAGGCGAGGCGGTCGCCCGCCAGCTGCTCCGCGTTGTCGCTGGAGCGGCCCGAGCGGTCGGGGGTGAACTGCGGATCGCCCATGCCCGCGAAGCGCAGGCCCGCGATCGACTCCGCGCGGCCGTCGTCGAGGACGTGGACGTTCTTCATGCGTTCCAGGTAGCGCTGGGTCACCCGGGAGTCGTGGTTGCCGCGGACCCAGACGTACGGGACGCCCAGGTCGGCGATCGGGTCGAGGAAGCCGTTCTCCGCCGCCGAGCCGTGGTCCATGGTGTCGCCGGTGTCGACGATCACGTTCACCTTGTACTGCTCGACCAGCGAGGCGATGATCCGCCAGCTCGCCGGGTTGAGGTGGATGTCCGACACGTGCAGCACCCGGATGGTGGTGGGGTCCGGCTGGTAGGCCGGGAGCGTGGACGTGACGTCGTACAGCTTGGTCACGTTCGTCACCAGACGCGCCAGCTCCTTCTGGTAGACGTCGAACTCCGTCACGATGCTGCGCGCGTTGCCGACGAGCGAGGGCGCGGAGGACAGCAGGCCGGAGAAGCGCGGCTCCAGGACCGACTTGGGGTTGAAGGTGGCGTACGCCGTCGCCCCGGAGGCCGCGAGGAGGGTGAACGCGAGACCGCCGGCCGCCAGTGCGCGGCGCGGGCGGCGGTAGACGGCGAGACCGAGTGCCGTCGCGCCGGAGACCACGGCGACGCAGGAGCGTACGGCCAGGTCGAAGGTGCCGTGCTGGACGTCCTGGGCGATTTCGTCCTGCAGTCCGGAGAGGCGTTCGGGGTGGTCGACGAGGGCCTGGGAGCGGACCGGGTCGAGCTGGTCGACGCTCACGTCGAGGCGGACCGGGGCGACGTGGCTGTCGAGCGACAGCGCGCCGAGCGGCGCGACGTTGATCTTCGTGCCGCCGGTGAGGGAGGGGCGCAGCGTCATCGTCGTGTTCATCGGCCCGACCGGGGCCCGTACGTTGCCCACGATCAGCAGCCCCAGCCAGGCGCCGGCGAGCACGACGGCCGTCAGACCGAGGGCGCGGACCCAGGGGCGGGGCTGGGCGGCGAGTTCGAGCGGGGGGAGGGTGCGGGAGCGTTTCGTGCGGTCGTGGGCTGCGAGGGGGGCGCGGGCCATTGGTGCCGTATGCCCGGGTCCGGGCGTGGATATGCGGCGGTCCTTGAGTCCCGTACGGGGGTGTCGTACCGGACAATGGCCCTGTGCTGGAGATGACGCGCGAGGAGTTCGAGGAGCTGGTCGCCGAGGCGCTCGACCGGATTCCGCCGGAGTTGACGCGGCTGATGGACAACGTCGCGGTGTTCGTCGAGGACGAGCCGCCCGCCGACGATCCCGAGCTGCTCGGGCTGTACGAGGGGACTCCGCTGACCGACCGCGGCGAGTGGTACGCGGGGGTGCTGCCTGACCGGATCACGATCTACCGGGGGCCGACGCTGCGGATGTGCGAGACGCGGGAGGACGTGGTCGCGGAGACCGAGGTGACGGTGGTGCACGAGATCGCGCACCACTTCGGGATCGACGACGCGCGGCTGCACGCTCTCGGGTACGGCTGAGCCGTCCGGAAGTCTTTTCGGTCGGGCCGCGTGTCCTCTTGTGGGCGGCGGGAGTTGGGCAGGTTGACTTCTTCGCTCCGCCCTCGGAGGTGGCCGCCGTGCGCTCCTTGTCCGTACCCGTCCGACTGGCGGCCACGGTGATGGCCCTCGCCGCCGCCTCCGGCTGTGTGAACGTGGGCGAGGACGCGGGCCCGGCCGGCCCCTCGCACTCCGCGGGCCGGCGGGGCGGTGAGGCGTCCGGCGGCGCGGCGGCGGTGTCGGGAGGTGGCGCGGGGCACGGCGGGGTGGCGGGCGACGGCAAGCACGGTCACGGCAGGAAGCGGAAGCGGGGGGAGTCGGCCTCGGCGTCGGCCACGTCGTCGTCGGCGGGCAGTGCCTCCGCGGCTGCTCCGGACAAGCCGGGCAAGAGCGACAAGCCGGGGGATCCGGCACCGCCCAAGGACCAGCCCAGCCCCACCCGGACGGCCGAGCCGACGCCCACACCGCCGCCTCCCCCGCCGCCGCCCGCCTCCTCCGCGCCCCCGTCCGCCGAGCCGTCGTCGTCGGCGCACGAGGAGGCGGGGCCGCAACTGGTGCAGCGGGAGCCTGCGCCGGAGGCCGGGGCGCCGGTGTAGCGGGGCGGGTGTGACGTAGGTCAACGGAGCTCGGTTTGCCTTCGGGGGTGGGGGGTGCGTATGGTGGTAGATCGTTTGATCCCATTTGCCCGGCGCCACTGCAGAGCGCGCCGTGTGGCGCGTACTCTCCCTTGCCGTGGCGGACCGCATAGAGGCGGTCGTAATGCGACTCACGGAGTTGACGGGCGCGTGCCGAAGAGACTCCGGAAGGTTTCGCATTCGCATGTCCATTTCCAGTACTGATCACGTCGTCGTGCCCGAGAACATCGACGCCGAGAACGTCGAGAGCGTCGAGAGCGTCGAGAACGCCGAGCTCCAGGCCGACGACGAGACCAGCACCCCCGAGGTCACCTTCGCGGACCTCGGTCTCCCCGAGGGCGTCGTGCGCAAGCTCGCGCAGAACGGCGTGACCGTCCCGTTCCCGATCCAGGCCGCGACCATCCCGGACGCCCTGGCCGGCAAGGACATCCTCGGCCGTGGCCGCACCGGCTCCGGCAAGACCCTCTCCTTCGGTCTGCCCACCCTGGCCACGCTGGCCGGCGGGCGCACCGCGAAGCACAAGCCGCGCGCCGTCATCCTCACGCCCACCCGTGAGCTCGCCATGCAGGTCGCCGACGCGCTCCAGCCGTACGGCGACGTCCTCGGCCTGAAGATGAAGGTCGTCTGCGGCGGTACGTCGATGGGCAACCAGATCTACGCCCTGGAGAGGGGCGTCGACATCCTGGTCGCCACCCCCGGCCGCCTGCGCGACATCATCAACCGCGGCGCCTGCTCCCTGGAGGACGTGCAGATCGCGGTCCTCGACGAGGCCGACCAGATGTCCGACCTGGGCTTCCTGCCCGAGGTGACGGAGCTGCTCGACCAGGTCCCGGCGGGCGGTCAGCGGATGCTGTTCTCGGCCACCATGGAGAACGAGATCTCCACGCTGGTCAAGCGCTACCTGACCGACCCCGTCACGCACGAGGTCGACAGCGCCCAGGGCAACGTCACGACCATGTCGCACCACATCCTCATCGTGAAGCCCAAGGACAAGGCGCCGGTCACCGCCGCGATCGCCTCCCGCAAGGGCCGCACGATCATCTTCGTCCGCACTCAGCTGGGCGCCGACCGTATCGCCGAGCAGCTGCGCGACGCCGGTGTGAAGGCCGACGCGCTGCACGGCGGCATGACGCAGGGTGCGCGGACGCGGACGCTGGCGGACTTCAAGGACGGCTACGTCAACGCGCTGGTCGCCACCGACGTCGCCGCCCGCGGTATCCACGTCGACGGCATCGACCTCGTCCTGAACGTCGACCCCGCCGGCGACCACAAGGACTACCTGCACCGGGCGGGCCGTACCGCCCGCGCGGGCCGCACCGGCACCGTGGTCTCCCTCTCCCTCCCGCACCAGCGGCGCCAGATCTTCCGCCTGATGGAGGACGCCGGCGTCGACGCCGGGCGGCACATCATCCAGGGCGGCGCCGCCTTCGACCCGGAGGTCGCCGAGATCACCGGCGCCCGTTCGATGACCGAGGTCCAGGCCGAGTCCGCGGGCAACGCCGCCCAGCAGGCCGAGCGTGAGGTCGCCGAGCTCACCAAGCAGCTGGAGCGGGCCCAGCGCCGCGCGGCCGAGCTGCGCGAGGAGGCCGACCGGCTGGTCGCCAGGGTCGCCCGCGAGCGCGGCGAGGACCCGGACGTCGCGGTGGCCGAGGCCCAGGCGTCGGCGGCCGAGGCGATCGAGGTCTCCCTGCCGGAGCAGCCGGCTGCCCAGGACGTCAACCGGGCCGAGCGCGCGGAGCGTCCGGAGCGTCGTGAGGAGCGGGGCGACCGTGGGGACCGGGGCGGGTTCAACCGTGACCGGGACCGTGGTGACCGTGGTGGCCGTGGCTTCGAGCGCCGCGACGACCGCCGTCCGTTCGACCGCGACCGTGACCGTGGGTTCGAGCGTCGTGACGACCGTGGCGGCCGTGGCGGCTTCGAGCGTCGTGACGACCGGGGTGACCGTGGTGGCCGTGGCTTCGAGCGCCGCGACGACCGCCGTCCGTTCGACCGCGACCGTGACCGGGACCGTGGGTTCGAGCGTCGTGACGACCGTGGCGCCCGTGGTGGCTTCGAGCGTCGTGACGACCGTGGCGGCCGTGGCGGTTTCGAGCGTCGTGACGACCGTGGCGGCCGTGGCGGCTTCGAGCGTCGTGACGACCGCCCCGGCTTCCGCCGTGACGACCGCACCGGTCACCGTGGCAGCGACCGTCCCTTCAACCGCGACCGCCGCGACGACCGCCCGGGCTTCCGCTCCGCCGGCCACGACCGCCCCAACGGCCGTCGTGACGACCACCGTGGCACCGGCTCCTTCGGCCGCCGCGACGACAAGCCGCGCTGGAAGCGCAACGGCTGACGCCGATAGGCACTGAAGAAGGGCCCGTACGACTCCGGTCGTACGGGCCCTTTTTCGCCACCGCGTGACGCATGTCACGCCCCCGACGAGGGAATCGCTGGGGACATGACAGAAGATGCGAGAGCGAACGGGCTGTCGGACGAGGAACGGCTTGCCCAGCTCGGATACACCCAGGTCCTCGCCCGCCGTATGTCGGCGTTCTCCAACTACGCCGTCTCCTTCACGATCATCTCGGTTCTGTCCGGCTGCCTGACCCTCTACCTCTTCGGGATGAACACCGGCGGCCCGTCGGTGATCACCTGGGGCTGGGTGGCGGTCGGCCTGATGACCCTGTTCGTGGGCCTGTCGATGGCTGAAATCTGTTCGGCCTACCCGACGTCGGCGGGCCTGTACTTCTGGGCGCACCGCCTGGCGCCGCCCCGCTCGGCCGCCGCCTGGGCCTGGTTCACGGGCTGGTTCAACGTGCTGGGCCAGGTTGCGGTGACGGCGGGCATCGACTTCGGCGCGGCGTCCTTCCTGGGCGCCTATCTGAACCTGCAGTTCGACTTCGAGGTCACCCCCGGCCGGACCGTCCTGCTCTTCGCCGGGATCCTGCTCCTGCACGGCCTGTTGAACACCTTCGGCGTCCGGATCGTCGCCTTCCTGAACAACGTGAGCGTGTGGTGGCACGTGCTCGGGGTGGCCGTCATCGTCGGCGCGCTGACCTTCGTACCGGACCACCACCAGTCGGCGTCCTTCGTGTTCACCGAGTTCGTCGACAACACCGGCTGGGGCAGCGGCCCGTACGTCGTGCTGCTCGGCCTGCTGATGGCCCAGTACACCTTCACCGGCTACGACGCCTCCGCCCATATGACGGAGGAGACCCACGACGCGGCGACGGCGGGCCCGAAGGGCATCGTGAGATCCATCTGGACCTCGTGGATCGCCGGATTCGTCCTTCTGCTGGGCTTCACCTTCGCGATCCAGTCGTACGACAAAGAACTCGCGTCCCCGACCGGCGCGCCCCCGGCCCAGATCCTCCTCGACGCGCTGGGCGCTACCTCCGGCAAGCTGCTGTTGCTGGTGGTGATCGGCGCTCAGCTGTTCTGCGGGATGGCGTCGGTGACGGCCAACAGCCGCATGATCTACGCCTTCTCGCGCGACGGCGCGCTGCCCTTCTCACACGTCTGGCACACGGTGAGCCCGCGCACCCGGACGCCGGTGGCGGCGGTGTGGCTGGCGACCACGGGCGCCCTGTTCCTCGGCCTCCCCTACCTCATCAACAACACGGCGTACGCGGCCGTGACCTCGATCGCGGTGATCGGCCTCTACATCGCGTACGTCGTCCCCACCCTGCTGCGGGTACGCAAAGGGGCCGCCTTCGTGCGGGGCCCCTGGCACCTGGGCCGCTGGTCCCAGCCGATCGGCATCGTGTCGGTGGCCTGGGTCGGCGTGATCACGGTCCTCTTCATGCTCCCCCAGGTCTCCCCGGTCACCTGGAAGACCTTCAACTACGCCCCGGTCGCCGTCCTGGTCGTCCTCGGCTTCGCGGCGGCCTGGTGGCTGGCCTCGGCCCGCCACTGGTTCCTCAACCCCAACCACTCCCGCACCCACGCCCGCGAGGCGTCCCGCGCCGTGGCACCCGAACCGGCCGATCCCTGACTCTTCCGGTCCCTTCCGCCCCGCGACGTCGGCCGGGTCCCCAATACCTGATCGGAGACTCGGCCGCGTCCGGCTATGCTCGGGTAGGCAACATCGCCTGGGCCCTTAGCTCAATTGGCAGAGCAGTGGACTTTTAATCCATTGGTTGTGGGTTCGAGTCCCACAGGGCCTACCGGTGGTGGTCGGGGGTCATGCCTTCTGACCTGCTACGCAGCGCCTGAGCCGGCATCGTCCGGCTCAGGCGCTGTCTTGTCCGGCTCGCGGTGGACCCGTCGGGAGGGCACCGGGCCGTCGCCGCGTCGGGCAGGTCCCGGGCCGGCGGCGAGGACTGACGTACCGCCAGTCGAGGCGCGTCTGGCCCCGAGCAGCCGACGCAGCGCCCGCCGGGCCCGCTCCGGTGCCTCGGGGGCTGCGAAGAGCTGGATCTCCTGGTTCAGGGCGAGGTAGACGCCGACGATCTCGAAGGCGAGCTGCTCCGGGTCGGTGTCGGCCGGCAGGTCGCCCGCGGTGACGGCGGTGCGGGCCTCCTCGGCGAGGCGGCGGCGCCAGACGCGGAACAGGCGGGCCACGGCGTCGCGTACGAGGCCGCCGCGGGCGTCGAACTCGACCGAGGCGGTGGTGAAGAGGCAGCCGCCGGGGAAGCTGTCGCGTTCCGTCGTCAGGTAGGCGATCCAGGCTTCGCACAGGGCGTGCAGCCGGGGCAGGCCGGGTTCCTCGCCCGCCGCGCGCTCCCAGACCGTCCGGGAGAAGACCGCCGAGGCCGCCTGGAGGGTGGCCAGTTGCAGGGTCTCCTTGGTGCCGAAGTGGCCGAGCACTCCGGCCTTGCTCATGCCCAGGTCGGTGGCGAGCCGGCCGATGGTGAGCCCGTCGAGCCCGTCGACCGAGGCGATCGCCATACCGCGCTCCACGATGCGCTCCCGCGTCCTGCGGGCTTCGGCGACGGAGTTGCGTGGGCTCATGTTCGTCATCGTACCGAGCGGGAAAGTATTTAGCGTCCGACCGATCGGTTGCTATATTCCGGGCCGTCCAGCGAGATGACGCCGTCCAACCGAGGAGACCGACCGTGCCGGGAAGCCGTATCACCGCCCTGGGCCACCACCAGCCGTCCCGAGTGCTGACCAATGACGACCTGGCCGCCATGGTCGACACCAGCGACGAGTGGATCCGCCGCCGTACCGGCATCGCCACCCGCCGTATCGCCGCCGCGGACGAGTCGGTCACCGACCTCGCCACGGCCGCCGCGGGCAAGGCGCTCGCCGCGTCCGGCCTCGAACCGTCCGAGATAGGACTGGTCACAGTGGCGACCTGCACGGCGATCGACCGCTGCCCCTCGATCGCCGCCCAGGTCGCGGGCCGCCTGGGCATCCCGTCCGCGGTGGCCTTCGACCTCAACAACGGCTGCGCGGGCTTCTGCACGGCCCTCGCCTGCGCCGACCACTCGGTACGGGCGGGCGCCGCCCGGCACGCCCTGGTCATCGGCGCCGAGAAGATGTCCGACGTCACCGACTGGAGTGACCGCCGTTCCTGTGTCCTGCTCGGCGACGGCGCGGGCGCGGCCGTGATCGGCGCCGCCGAGGACGCCGGGATCGGTCCGGTGGTCTGGGGCTCCGACCCGGCGCGCGCCGACGCCGTGCGCCTGGTCGACGACTGGCACCCGCGCTTCGCCCAGGAGGGCCAGACCGTCTTCCGCTGGGCCACCGGCGAACTCCCCGCCATCGCCCGCGAGGCCTGCCGCCGCGTCGGTCTCACACCCGCCGATCTCGGGGGCGTCGTCACCCACCAGGCCAACCTCCGCATCATCGAGTCGGTCGTACGCCAACTCGACCTGCCCGAGTCCGTGCTGATCGCCCGGGACGTCGTCGACTCCGGCAACACCTCCGCCGCGTCCGTCCCCCTCGCCCTGTCCAAGCTGACGGAACGCGGCGAGCTCCCCTCCGGCGCCCCGGTGCTGCTGCTCGGCTTCGGCGGCGGGCTGTCGTGGGCGGGGCAGGTGGTCGACTGCCCTTGAGCCGGGTGCCGGGTGCTGAGGGTCGATGCCGGGTGCTGTGTGCGTCGGCGCGCCCCCCGTGCCGGGGCGGTCCGTGCCGGGGGTCGTGAGCCCGCCGGGGTGGGCGGACCGCCGCGCGGGTGTCGGGGCGCGTCTGCTCGGCGCGTAGGAGGCGGGTACGCCGATGGGCGCGGCCGGCCCGGGCGGTCCGGCGCAGGCGGGGCTCGCCCGGGTTCGGTACCGGCGGCCTGAAGTGCGGCACCGGCCCGGGCCGCCCGAGCCTCTCGCTCAGCCCGCGCTGAGCTCCGTCAACTCGCCGAGCGGCAGGGTGTGCTGGGTCTGCAGGACCTTCGCCCGGAGGTAGCGGACGTTGTGGGCGGTGGTGAAGACACCCGTGGGCACCCGGTCGCGGACGTCGATGCCGAGGCCGCGCAGCTGGTCGGCCTTGTCGGGGTTGTTGGAGAGCAGGTCCAGCTCCGAGATGCCGAGCGCCCGGAGCATCTGCCCGGCCGCCGTGTAGTCGCGGGCGTCCTCCGGCAGGCCGAGGGCGGCATTGGCCTCGTACGTGTCCAGGCCCTGGTCCTGGAGGGCGTACGCGTCGAGCTTGTTGTACAGGCCGATGCCGCGGCCCTCCTGGCGGAGGTAGAGCAGCACGCCGCCGCGGTCGGCGATGCGCTCGACGGCCTCGCGCAGCTGGGGGCCGCAGTCGCAGCGGGCGGAGCCGAAGACGTCCCCGGTCAGGCACTCGGAGTGCAGGCGGACCAGGGGGGTGGCGCCGGGGGCCGGGGTGCCGAGGACGACGGCCACGTGTTCCTGGCCGTCGGCCAGGCCGTGGAAGGTGACCAGTTCGGTGTCGACGCTGTAGCCGTCGTGGAAGCGCAGCGGTACCCGGACGCGGGCGCGCGGGGTGGCGGCGGGGGTGTCGGGCATGCGGGTTCTCCGGGTCCGGTGGTCATGGCCGGATGCTGCTTCAGATTTGAAGCAGATCCTCGGCGGGAACCCTACTCCATGCTTGAAATTTGAAGCAACGGGAAATCCGAGAAAGGTCACGAACAGGGCGGCGAGGAGCGGCGGCGCCACGGCACCTCGTCGGGCGCGGGCCGGGACGCCCCGTCCCCCTGGAGCGCCCGCACGATCCCCTCGCAGATCTCCTCCAGCTGTTCCACCTGATCCGGCGCGAGGTGGTCGAACAGCGAGGCCCGGACGGTCTCCACATGGCCGGGCGCCGCACGCTCCAGTACGGCCATCCCCTCGTCGGTGAGGGCGGCGACACTGCCCCGCTTGTCCCACCGGCAGCTCTCGCGGCGCACCAGCCCGTCCTTCTCCAGCCGGGTCACCGCGTAGGTCAGGCGGCTGCGGGTGATCTTCAGTGCCTCGGCGAGTTCGGTCATACGCAGGCGGTGTTCCGGTGTCTCGGACAGGGTGGCCAGGATGGAGTAGTAAAGATGCGGCATGCCCGCGTCCTGCTGGAGCTGCCGGTCCAGCGCGTCCTCCAGGAGATGCGTCGCGGCCACGTACGCGCGCCAGGCGCGCTGCTCCTCGGGGGTGAGCCAGCGGGTCGTCATGCGGCCAGTGTAGGTTTGTTTCAAACTTGAACCAAGAGCCATGTCCGTCGGCCTGCCACCTGGCGGCTTTCTGTCCACCTTCCGCCCGCCTTCTGCCCGCCTTCGTCCGTCCTCGGAAGAGAGTGCGTCGATGCCCCGTCCGTACGTCCTGCTGTCCGCCGCCGTCTCCCTCGACGGCTACCTCGACGACACCGGCCCCGACCGGCTGCTGCTCTCCAGCCCGGCCGACTTCGACCGGGTCGACGAGGTACGGGCGTCCGTGGACGCGATCCTGGTCGGCGCCGGCACCATCCGCGCCGACAATCCGCGGCTGCTGGTCAACTCGCCCGAGCGGCGGGCGGCCAGGCTCGCCGCAGGGCAGGCCGAGTACCCCCTCAAGGTCACCGTCAGCGGCTCCGGCGACCTGGACCCGGACGCGAACTTCTGGCACACGGGCGGCGAGAAGGTCCTCTACACGACCGACGAGGGCGCCGAGCGGGCCCGCGCACGGCGCCTCGCGACCGACGTCGTCCCGCTGGGCGCCGACCTCGACTGGCCGGCCGTACTCGATCATCTGTACGCGGTGCGCGGGGTGCGGCGCCTGATGGTCGAGGGCGGCGGAACCATCCACACGCAGCTGCTGCGGCAGGGCCTGGCCGACGAGCTGCACCTGGTCCTGGCCCCCCTGCTCGTCGGCGACCCGGCCGCGCCCCGCCTCTTCGGGCCCGGGGGCTACCAGGCCGGACGGCTGCGGCTGCTGGAGGCGCGGCGCATCGAGGACGTCGTCCTGATGCGCTACGAGCCCACCGCGCCCGGCACCGGCGCCGCGGCCGCCGCTGCCGACCGCCACTGGCTGCGGATCGCCTGCGAGCTGGCGGCGCTGTGCCCGCCCTCCGAGACGGCGTTCAGCGTGGGGGCGGTGGTGGTGGCCGCCGACGGGACGGAGCTCGCGCGCGGTCACTCGCGGGAGGGGGGCGATCCCGTGGTCCACGCGGAGGAGGCGGCGCTGGCCAAGATCCCGGCCGGCGACCCCCGGCTGGCCGACGCCACGGTGTACAGCAGCCTCGAACCGTGCGCCCGCCGGACCTCCCGGCCCGCGCCGTGCGCCCGGCTGATCCTCGACGCGGGAGTACGCAGAGTGGTCACGGCATGGCGGGAGCCGGACACGTTCGTCGCCGGGGCCGACGGGAGCGGGCTGCTGGCGGCCGGCGGCGTGGACGTGGTCGTCCTGCCGGAGTACGAGGCCGCGGCGAAGGAGCCGAACCGGCACCTGCCGAGCTGACCGCGAGCACGTGCGGGCACGGGCGGAAAACCGCAGGTCGAAAACCCGTGTACGAGCTGTCCTGCGCATGGCGTACACTGGAGTCACAACGACGCGGGGTGGAGCAGCTCGGTAGCTCGCTGGGCTCATAACCCAGAGGTCGCAGGTTCAAATCCTGTCCCCGCTACTGAAGGCTCAGGGCCGGGATCCAGTACATGGATCCCGGCCCTGAGTGTTTTCCCCCGGCGGCCTCCGCCCCCTGGCGCGCGAAGCAGTCAACTCGCCCGGTTTTCACCGGTGATGGCCGGTAAGGTCCCCTGTGAAAACGTTAATGATCAAGTGGAACAGCTTGGAAACTGACAGGTAGGTCTATTAACGTTCGATAACGCAGCGCGGTCGTCCCAGCCGTCACCCGAGACGGCTCCGTGCGCACTGCCGAATCCCGCGAGGGAACCGGGGAACCACCACCTTGGGGTGAATCACGCGTACACCATCGTGAACTCACGTTGAGTCCACGAGAGATATACGCGCGTAGGAGACCTTCCCGCTCCGAACCCGTCAGCTAACCCGGTAGGCGATACGGAAGGAAAGGAGCACGCCCGCGTGGCGTCAAACCGGCCTGCCCCCACCGCCCCGTTCGTGCCGAGCCAGCGCACCGAGACCTTCGGCTACGGCGAGTACCGCACCGACGAGGGCCCCTGGGAGGAGTGGAACCCCACCGAGGAGTCCCTCCCCCCGGTACGCGGCCGGCACCGCGTCAGCAAGCAGCGCGGCGGCGGACTCGCCCGCAGCTCCACCGTCCTCGGCGTCGGTGTCATAGCCGCCGTCGGCGCGGGCGGTATGGCCAGCGCCAACACCGGCAAGCCGCCGGTCTCCATCTCCCTGCCCGACATGGCGTCCGTCAGCTCCCTGCTGAGCGACGACGCCGGCGGCGCCAAGGCCGAGGCGGCCACCCTGACCCACGTCGGCGTGGCCTCCGCCGGCACCGACGAGGGCACCACCGACGCCGGCGAGGCACTGCGCAGCCGGATCATGGCCCAGGCCGAGCTGCAGCAGAGCCAGGTCGCCGGCAAGGCCACCGCCCGCGCCATGGCCGCCGCCGAGAAGCAGTCCGCCGAGGCGGCCGCCAAGGCGGAGAAGGAGGCCGCCGCCAAGGCCGCCGCCGCCAAGGAGAAGGCGGAGGACGCCGCCGAGAAGCAGGCCGAGGCCGACCGCCTCGCCAAGCTGGCCAAGCAGTACACGCTGCCGACCTCCTCGTACACGATCACCTCGACCTTCGGCCAGGCCGGCGCCATGTGGTCCTCCGGGTACCACACCGGCCTCGACTTCGCCGCGCCGACCGGCACGCTGATCAAGGCCGTCCACAGCGGCACGATCACCGAGGCGGGCTGGGCCGGTTCCTACGGCTACCGCACGATCCTCACCCTCGACGACGGCACCGAGCTGTGGTTCTGCCACCAGTCCTCGATCAACGTCAAGGCCGGTCAGAAGGTCGGCACCGGTGAGGTCATCGGCCGCGTCGGCGCCACCGGCAACGTCACCGGCCCGCACCTCCACCTCGAGGTCCACCCCGGCGGCCAGCCCACCGGCATCGACCCGATGGCGTGGCTGCGCGGCAAGGGCCTCACCCCCTGACCCCCACCTCCGGTCCCTGGCGGCCTTGACGACAACCCCCCGACGTCAGGGCTGCCGGTTTCCCCGTATGCGGAATGCCTGCCACCGGTTCGGTCGTTGAATCAAGGCATGACTTCTCCCCGCAAACTCGGCTCCTCCGACCTCCAGGTCTTCCCGCTCTCCCTCGGCGGCAACGTCTTCGGCTGGACCGCCGACCAGGCGCAGTCCTTCGCCGTCCTCGACGCCTACGCGGCGGCCGGCGGCAACTTCCTCGACACCGCCGACTCCTACTCGGCGTGGGTCGAGGGCAACGAGGGCGGCGAGTCCGAGACCATCATCGGCAACTGGGTGAAGGCCCGCGGCAACCGCTCCGACGTCGTCATCGCCACCAAGGTCAGCCAGCACCCCAAGTACCCGGGTCTGACCGCCGACAACATCAGGGCCGCGGCCGACGCCTCCCTGCGCCGCCTCGGCACCGATCACATCGACCTGTACTACACCCACTTCGACAAGACCGAAGTCCCCGTCGAGGAGATCATCGGGGCGCTCGACGGGCTGGTCCGGGCGGGCAAGGTCCGGCACATCGCCGCCTCCAACATCACGCCGGAGCGACTCCAGGAGTCCCTGGACTTCTCCGAGTGCGAGGGCTTCGCCCGGTACGTGGCGCTCCAGCCGCACTACAACCTCGTCTCGCGCGACACCTACGAGGGCCCCCTGCGCGACGTCGCCACCCGCGCCGGCCTCGCGGTCGTCCCCTACTTCTCCCTCGCCTCCGGCTTCCTCACGGGCAAATACCGCCCCGGTACGACCGTGGACAGCACCCGGGCGGCCGGTGCCGCCAAGCACCTGGAGTCCGAGCGCGGCAGGCGGGTCCTCGCCGCCCTGGACGAGATCGCCGCCGCGCACGCCGTCCCGGTCGCCACCGTGGCCCTCGCCTGGCTCGCCGCCCAGCCGACGGTCGCCGCCCCCCTCGCCTCGGCCCGCACGGTGGACCAGCTGCCGGCCCTGCTCGGGGTGGCGGAGCTGGAGCTCACCCAGGAGGAGCTGAAGAGGCTCACCGAGGCGTCGGCGTAGGACCAGGCCCTAGGCCGTGTCCGCAAAGTCCCGCCTGCCCCGCGACGCCTAGGTTCGGTACGGGTTGTACGCCGGATGGGCGACGTAGGGATACCCGTACCCGGACCCGTATCCGTACGCGCCCTGCACCCCGTACACCGGCCAGGGCGCCGGGACCACCGGTGCCGACGTCCGCGCCGCGTACTCCAGCGCGGGCCGCGCCACCTGCCGGCGGCTCCACAGCTCGTGCAGCAACTCCTGCTCCCGTACGACGAAGTCGGCGCCCGCCCGCCCGCGCCGCCCCCGGTGCCGCAGGAACGCCAGGGACGTCGCATAGGCCTCGTACTGCTCCACGGCGCGTGCCGCGGGCCTGCCGAGGTGGTGGCGGGCGTAGTCGCGGGCCAGCCGCCGCGCCCGCATCGAGCCCAGCGCGAACGGCTCGCCCGGACCCAGCCACCCGGCGAGGACATAGGCCGGCAGCTCCTCGCGCACGGTCCGCAGCTCGCGCTGCCGCGTCCAGATCACCAGCCAGGTCAGCAGGCCGAACGCGGGCACCATGAAGGTCCCGTACACGGCGAAGAAGCCGTACTCGCCGAAGGTCGAGGAGCCGTTCCAGAACGCGTGCATGCTCATCGCGAGCAGCAGCCCGCCGAGCGGCACCAGGACGCGCCGCACGTGCTGCCGGTCGGCCGAGAGCGCGGCGATGCCGAAGCCGATGCCGGTCAGGACGGTGAACAGCGGGTGCGCGAACGGGGACATGATGACGCGCACGAAGAAGGTCGCTGCGGTGACGGAGGCGATGCCGCGGTCGCCGCTGAGCTGGTCGGTACCGAAGGCGGTTCCGAGGTAGAGGATGTTCTCGGTGAAGGCGAACCCGGTGGCGGTGACCCCGGCTATCACCACGCCGTCCACGATCCCGGTGAAGTCCCGTCTGCGGAAGAGGAAGACGAGCAGGACGGCGGCGGCCTTGGCGGACTCCTCCACGACGGGCGCTATGACCGTCGCGCCGAGGGTGTCGGCGCCGGACGGGTCGGCGGTGGCCGTGGCTATCCACCGGGTGGCGAAGCTGTTGGCGACGATGGCTATCAGCGCCGCGGCGCAGGCGCCCCAGGCGAAGGCGAAGACCATGTTCCGCCAGGGCCCGGGTTCGACCCGGTCCAGCCACCGGAAGGCGGCTATCAGCAGCGGGACGGGCAGCACGGCCAGTCCGAGACCGACGAGGAACCCGTCCGTGCCGGTCTGCCGCCGCACGAGCGCGAGGATCACCAGCCCGGAGAGCGCGAGCAGGGTGATGAGCGCCCCGTAGCGCACCCACCGCCGCTGCCACCAGTGCGGGTGCCGCCTCACCCCGCCGGCGGGGCCGGGGGGCTGCGTCGGGTACGGGGGACTGGTGGTCACGGCATGGCCCTAACGAGATCGACCCTCTTCTTCCGGAGCTCTTTATCGCTCGCGACGCTGTACGCGGCGGAAGAGCAGATCATTCACCACATGACCCTTCTCCAGCCCCTGCCCCTCGAAACGGGTCAGCGGCCGGAAGCCGGGCCGGGGCGCGAAGCCGCCGTCGGACCGGGTGTTCTCGAAGTCCGGGTGCGCGTTCAGCACTTCGAGCATCTGTTCGGCATACGGTTCCCAGTCGGTCGCGCAGTGCACGATCGCCCCCGGCTTCAGCCGGGTCGCGGCCAGACTGAGGAACTCCGGCTGGATCAGCCGCCGCTTGTGGTGCCGCTTCTTCGGCCAGGGGTCCGGGAAGTAGACCCGCAGCCCGTCGAGCGAGTCCGGCGTGAGCATCTCGCGCAGCAGGATGATGGCGTCGCCGTTGCCGACCCGGATGTTGGACAGCCCGTTCCGGTCGGCCAGATTGAGCAGGTTGCCCTGCCCGGGGGTGTGCACGTCCACGGCGAGGATGTTGGTGTCGGGGTCCCCGGCGGCCATCCGCGCGGTGGCCTCGCCCATCCCGAACCCGATCTCGAGCACCACGGGCCGGTCGTTCCCGAACAGCTCACCGAGATCGACGCCCCGCTGCCCGTCGATGTCCAGGCCCCACTTGGGCCACAATCGCTGCAGCGCGTCCGCCTGCCCCGCCGTCACCCGGCTCCGCCGGGGCTGGAAACTCCGGATCCGCCGCTCGAAGTGCGAACCGGCGGGATCGGCCTTGGGCCCGTCCGGAAAGCGGGGCTCCCCCTTGGCCCGGCTGTGCCGGATGGACCCACCGGGGGCGGGAAGCGGGGTGCCGGGGGTTTCGGGGGTGTTCAACGAGTCAGACACAGTGAGGTCGATTTTAGTGGAGCCCCTGGCGAGGGTCACCGTGCCGAGTCCAGCACGGCCAGTGCCCGCCGGGCCACCGACCTCCCGATGGGCAGCGAAGCGGTGGCCGCGGGCGACGGCGCGTTCAGCACATGCACCGCCCGTGCCCCCTCCCGGATCAGGAAGTCGTCCACCAGCGTCCCGTCCCGCAACACCGCCTGCGCCCGCACGCCCGCGGGCGCCCGCACCAGGTCGTCCTCCCGCACCACGGGCAGCAGCCTGCGCACCGCCTCGGTGAACGCCCCCTTCGACGCCGACCGCCGAAACTCCCCGAGCCCGTACCGCCAGTGCCGCCGGGCCATCGCCCACGCCCCCGGCCACGCCAGCGTCCCCGCCACCTCCCGTGGCCGCACGACCCCCCAGCCGTACCCCTCCCGGGCCAGCGCCGGCACCGCGTTCGGCCCGATGTGCACACCGCCGTCGATCCCGCGGGTGAGATGCACCCCGAGGAACGGGAACGCCGGATCCGGCACCGGATACACCAGCCCCCGCACCAGTTCGGGCCGCGCCAGCTCGTAGTACTCCCCCCGGAACGGCACGATCCGCATGCCGGGCTCGTCCCCGGTCAGCCGGGCCACCTCGTCGCAGTACAGCCCGGCGCAGTTCACCAGCACCCGCCCCCGCACGACGTCCCCGGCCGCCGTCCGCACCGCGACCCCGAGCTCCGGGCGCCGGTCCACCCGGACCACCCGCGCCCCGTACCGGATCTCCGCCCCGGACGCCTCGGCCAGCTGCCGCGCGACCCCGCCGAAGTCGCACACGCCGGTCGTCCCGACGTGTATGGCCGCGAGTCCGCGCACCTCCGGCTCGTACTCCTGAATCTGGGCCGGGCCCAGCTCCCGTACCGGAATCCCGTTCTCCCGGCCGCGCTGCACGAGCGCGTGCAGCCGGGGCAGCTCCTCGCGCTCGGTGGCGACGATCAGCTTGCCGGTGACGGCGTGCGCCACCCCGTACTCCGCGCAGAACTTCACCATCTCGGCGGCGCCCCGCACCGCGTACCGGGCCTTCAGGGACCCGGGCCGGTAGTAGATCCCGCTGTGGATGACGCCGCTGTTGCGGCCCGTCTGGTGCCGGGCCGGGCCCGGCTCCTTCTCCAGCACCGTCACACGCGTGCCCGGCGCCGCACGCGTGATCGCGTACGCCGTCGACAGGCCGACGATCCCGCCCCCGACCACCAGCACGTCACAGTCGTACGCGATCTCCCGCACCTGCCGCGCCACCTGCACCACCTCCCGGTTCCGATAGTGCACTGCGCCACTGACAATGCCCTCAAACCCGGGAGGCCCGGGTCAGGCCGGAGCCATCAGCAGGGGCCGGGCGCGCTCGCGGAGCTCGACCACGCGCGGTTCGTCGCCGTACGGCTCCAGCCGGTGCAGGAGATCCTTCACATACTCGGTGGTGCGCGCCGAGGAGATCCGCCCGGCGACCTCGACCGCCCGTACGCCCTGCTCGCAGGCCGCGTCCAGATTGCCCGACTCCAGCTCGGCGACGGCCGAGACGACGAGCCGGAGCCCGTGCGAGCGCACGAACTCCTCCGTCGGCTTCGACAGCGCCTGCTCGGTGAAGCGGCGGACCTGGCGGGGTGCCTTCAGATCGCGGTAGCACTCGGCGGCGTCGGCGGCGAAGCGGTCGTAGCCGTAGAAACCGAGCCAGGACGGGTCCTGGTCGCCGTCGCGGGACCTTTCCAGCCAGCCCTCGGCCGCCTTCAGGGCCGCCCCGGCCGCCTGGGCGTCGCCCGCGCGTGCGTGCGCGCGTGCCTCGACCAGGCGGAAGAAGCTCATGGTGCGGGCGGTGGCCAGACCGCGGTTGCGCTCCAGGGCGGCCTGCGCGAGGTCGACGCCCTCGTCGCCGAAGCCCCGGTAGGTCGCCTGCAAGGACATGGAGGCCAGCACATAGCCCCCCAGCGGAACGTCCGCCGCCGCCCGCGCGAGGCGCAGCGCCTGGATGTAGTAGCGCTGGGCGGCCTCCTGCTGGCCGGTGTCGAAGGCCATCCAGCCCGCCAGGCGGGTGAGTTCGGCGCTGGCGCCGAAGAGAGCGCGGCCGACCTCGTCCGAGTACGAGCCGAGCAGCAGTGGTGCCGCCTCCACCCGCAGGCACTCGGGCACCATGGACGAACGCCAGTCGCCGCCTCCGTATTTGGAGTCCCAGCGCCTGGCGTCCTCGGCTGCCTCCCGCAGCTTCTGCACATCGCTGTGGCCGACTTTGATCGGTGCGCCGGAGCCCTCGGTGGGGTTCGCGTCCCGCGCGACCGAGCTGTCGGCGGGGGTTATCAGCCACCGTGAGGCGGGCGTTGCGTATGCGCTCACCGCGAACGACCCGGCCAGTGACTGCCAGATGCCGCCGGCGCCGGACCGGCGCCCGGCGAGGTCGAGACGGTACAGCTCCGTCGCCGTCCGCACCGCCTGTCCTACGTCCCTGGGGAAGGCGAGGCCCACTTCGGGCGCGGGATCCGCGTCCGCCAGGCCGATCTCGTGGAGCGGCACCGGGCGGCCGAGCTTCTGGCCGATGGCTGCGGCGATGAGATGCGGCGCGGCACCCTGCGGCACCATGCCCTTCGACACCCAGCGCGCCACCGACGTCTTGTCGTAGCGAAGAGTCAGACCACGTTGGGCGCCAAGGTCGTTGACGCGTCGCGCGAGGCCTGCGTTGCTGATTCCCGCGAGGGCGAGAACGGTGCCGAGTTTTTCGTTCGGCCCGCGTTGCTCCCTGGACATGCGCCACCCCTCGACACAGACGGCTGCCGCGCTGGCATAACCACGCGGCATTCGTAAACCCAGCGTAGTTCGCCGCATCCCAAGCGTTAAGGGGCATTCTTCCGGATGGCGGGATTGTGGTCCGTACGTGAGCGCGCGCCCTGTACGCACCGTGCACGGGCTGTCGCGGCGTGCCCCCGCCGTGTGGCCGTGCGCCTGTGCGTGCGCTCTTCTCCGGCCACCCGGCAAGCGGTTCCATGGCTCGTGCGTGGGTCGGCCCGCTGTACTGGATCCAGTGGGCTGGGGGACACCGCCACCTACATCCCCGCGGGTGGCGGACCGGTCCGGGAGGCGATGCCCGCCTCCCGGACTGTGCGCTGTTCTGTGCGCTGCGCAGAACATGTACGGAGCGTGCGCAAGCCTGCCTGCGCCGTGCCGAATTGGCCGAAAATCGACCCCGCCTCCAACGGGCGATCATCGCTCCTACCACGGTAGTTGAGGGCGCGAAGGGCGTTTTCGGGGAGCGTTTTGGGGGCGCATTCGTGCCGCAGTCGCCGTGCGGTGTACGGAGGTTGGCCTTCGTGCGGGCACGCGCGCGCAGTCGCGCCGATGGGATCAAAGGCGGCGCCGTCGCCCCTCGGGGGCGCGTTCTTCATGGCAGCATGGACCCGGTTCGTACGGTGCACTGGTTGTCCACAGTCTGTGGAGGCGTCCATGCGGTGGTTGGTGGGATGGAGCAGCACCGCCGCCGGGGCCGCCGGAATCGGCTCCGCCGGCGCCGCCGGGGACGACGGCGAGACCGTCCACCCGGTCGGCTCCCAGCTCCTGTGGGGCGACCCGGATCCCCTGTGGGCGGTCGGCGACTGGCGCCCGGACGAGGTGCGCGTGGTCAAGGCCGACGCGCAGAACCGCATCGCCGTCCTGGGCACCTGCGGCGCCTCCGACGAGGAGCTGCGGCTCGGCCTGTTCACCGCGCGCGGGGGCGCGCTCAGGCATCTGACGACCTGGCCCGGCAGCTACACGGCCGTCGTCCAGGTCGGCCGCCGCGTCACCGTCTGCGGCGACCTCGCGGGCGCCCGCCCGGTGTTCCACACCCCCTGGGCGGGCGGCACGGCCTATGCCACGGCCGCGCTGCCGCTCGCCGACCTCATCGAGGCCAACCTCGACTTCGGCCACCTCGCGGCCCTGCTCGCCGCCCCTGACGTACCGGCCGCGCTGTACGACTCCACGCCGTACGACGGCGTGCGACGCGTTCCGCCGGGGCACGCACTGATCCTGCGCGCCGGGGCGCGAGAGATCGCCGGGTACGAGCCGGTCGCCTCCCTCGCGGTGGCGGCGCCGTCCGCCGACCCCGACAGCGCGGTGGACGCGGTGCGCGACGCGCTGGTGGACGCGGTCCGGGCCCGCCTCTCCGCGCCCCGGCACGTCCCCGGCGCCGACATCGACCCCGGCCCGGTGCCCGGCATGGGACCCGCCGAGCGGCGGGCCGCGCGCGGGATGCCCGTACCGGGGATCGGCGCCGACCTGTCCGGCGGCCCGGCGTCGGGCACCCTCGCCCTGCTGGCGGCAGGGCTGCCGGGTATGCCCGGCACGGTCCTGGGCCACGGCACGGGCGCGGGCGAGCGGCTGCTGGCCGTCACCTTCAACGACCTGGCCGTGGGCGGCCGGGAGGCGGAACTGGAACGCGCGGGGACGCTCGCGGCCAACCCGCGCCTGCACCACGTGGTGGTGACCGGCGACGAGGAGGTCCTGCCCTACGCCGACCTGGACGGCCCGCTCACGGACGAGCCCGGCCCGTCCCTGATCGCGGCGGCCCGCCATCGCGCGCGCCTGGCCGCCGGCAGCGCGGACCACTTCACCGGACACGGCGCCCGCCAGGTCCTGGACGCGCACCCCGCCCGCCTGGCCGACCTGCTGATGGACCGCAAACGACGCCACCTGGTGCGGCCGGTCGCCGCGCTGGCCAAGGCCGACGGTTCGGTGCTGGTCCCCGCGCGCGTGTACAGCGCGGCACGGCGGCTGGCCCGCACCCCGTACCGAACCGGTGTGGAGGCGCTCGCCGAGCGGCTGCTGCGCCGCCGCTTCGACGAACCGGGAGGCGCGGTCGGCGCGTCCCTCGCGGCACTCACCTGGGCCAGACCCGGCCCGGCGGCCCGCTGGCTGACCGGGGAGGCACTCGCTGAAGTATCGGTTCTGCTGCAGGGTGCGGCCCACCGCTCCGGCGTGGGCCCCGGCCAGCGCCCCGGCGACTACCGCGCGCGTGCCGCACTCGCCCGCTACGCGGCGGACATCCGGGTCCTCGAACAGGCCGCCGAGATCCGCTTCCAGCGCCTGCACACCCCCTTCCTCGACAACCAGGTCGTCCGCGCCTGCCGCGCCCTCCCCGAAGCCCTCCGCGTCCGGCCCGGGGCACGCGCCGACATCCTGCGCACGGTCCTGGAGGGCACCGGCATCACCGACCTCCCGCCCGGCTGGGGCGCCCCCTCCCACGCCTCCTCGGCCGCCGCCGCCCGCACCGGCCTGAGAGTGGCCGCCGACTCCCTCGTCTCCCTCTTCGCCACCCCCCTGCTCGCCGAGGCCGGTCTGGTCGAGGCCCGCGTCGTCCGCAAGGCCCTGCGCGGCGCGGCGGCCGGCGAACCCCTCCCCCTGGACGGCCTGGCCGACCTCGTCTCCCTGGAACTGTGGCTGCGCCGCCTGCTCTCCCGCCGCGGCACATGCTGGACGGGGACACCGGCACGCGCGCGTGCGGTGCCCTCCGGGATCACACCGAGGCGCGGGGCGCTGGCCTCGGGCGGCTGAGGTCCGTCAACACGCCCGCGCCGCCCGTCGGACGGCGCAGCAGCGACAACGGTGCCCGAAGTCCCGTGCCGTCCCGCCGTACCCCCGTCACAATGATCCGGTGCGGTACAGAATCCTGGGCGCGACCCAAGCGACGGACGACCAGGGCACCCCCCTGCCCCTCGGCGGCCAACGCCTGCGCGCCCTCCTCACCGCCCTAGCCCTGCGCCCGGGCCGCACCACCACCCCCGACACCCTGATCGACGAGGTCTGGGCGGACGACCCGCCCCAGGACGCCCCGGCCGCCCTCCAGGCCCTGGTCGGCCGGCTCCGCCGTGCGGTCGGCAAGGACACCGTCGCCCTGGCCCCGGGCGGTTACCGCCTCACGGCGAGCGAGGACGACGTCGACCTCTTCGTCTTCGAGCGCCTGGTCCGCGACGGCACCACCGCCCTCGACCGCGGCGACCCGGCCACCGCCTCCCGCACCCTGACCGAGGCCCTCGCGCTCTGGCGCGGCCCCGCCCTGGCCGACCTCCCCGACCGCACCGCCGCCACCCGCCCGGAGGCCCTCCGGCTGGAGGCGGTCCGCGCCCGAGCCGACGCGGCCCTGCGACTCGGCCACGCCGCCGACGTCGTACCGGAGCTGAGGGAACTGACCACGGCCCACCCGTACGACGAACCGCTGCACGCCCTCCTCATCCGCGCCCTGCGCGACACGGGCCGCACCGCCGACGCCCTCGCCGCGTACGAATCCGCCCGCCGCACCCTGGCCGACACCCTCGGCACCGACCCGGGCCCGGAACTCCGGTCCCTGCACGCGTCGCTGCTCAGGCAGGAGACCCCACCGGCACCGGCACCGGCACCCCGCCGCACCGGCAACATCCGCCCCCGCCTCACCTCGTTCGTCGGACGGGAACCAGAACTCGCGGCCGTCCGTTCCGACTTGCACAGGGCCCGTCTCGTCACCCTCACCGGGCCCGGCGGCTCGGGAAAGACCCGGCTCGCCGAGGAGGCCGCCGCCGGGCACCCGCAGGCCTGGCTGGTCGAACTCGCCCGGCTCGACCGGCCGGAGGCGGTACCCGGCGCGGTGGTCAGCGCGCTCGGTCTGCGCGAGACCGTGCTCATCACCAACGACCTGGTGACGCCCCAGGCCGACCCGGTCGCCCTGCTCGTCGAGTACTGCGCCCCGCGCAGCCAGCTCTTGATCCTCGACAACTGCGAACACGTCATCGGCGCCGCCGCCGACCTCGCCGAGACACTGCTCACCCGCTGCCCGGGACTCACGATCCTCGCCACCAGCCGTGAACCCCTGGGCGTCCCCGGCGAGTCGGTGCGCCCGGTCGAACCCCTCGTCCCCGAGCAGGCGCACCGCCTCTTCGCGGAGCGCGCGGCGGCCGTCCGTCCCCACGCCGCCGACGTGCTGAAGGACACCGCGGCCGTGGACGAGATCTGCCGCCGCCTCGACGGGCTGCCGCTCGCCATCGAACTGGCCGCCGCCCGGCTCAGACTGCTGACACCCCGGCAGATCGCCGACCGCCTCGACGACCGCTTCCGCCTGCTGACCTCCGGAAGCCGCACGGTCCTGCCCCGCCAGCAGACCCTGCGCGCGGTCGTCGACTGGTCCTGGGACCTGCTCGACGAGCGGGAGCGGACGATGCTGTGCGAGGTGTCGGTGTTCGCCGGCGGCTGGGACCTCGCGGCGGCGGAGGCCGTGTGCACCGGCCCGGCGGCGGACCTCGTGGGCGCGCTGGTCGACAAGTCCCTGATCGTGGCCGCCCCGGGCGAGCGGGACGGCACGGCCCCTGCGAGCGGCATGCGGTACCGCATGCTGGAGACCATCCACGAGTACGCCGCCGAGCGCGCCGCCGAAATCCCCGAGCTGCGTGCGGCGGCCGAGCGGCGGCACCGCGCATGGGTGCGCGCGCTGGTCGAGGAGGCCGAGCCGCTGCTGCGGTCCGGGGAGCAGCTCCCGTGGATCTCCCGTCTGGAGACCGACCTCGACAACATCCGCGCGGCCCTCGACCGCGCGGTGGGCGCCGGCGACGAGGAGGAGGCCGGCGCCCTCGTCCTCGGCATGGGCTGGTTCTGGTGGCTGCGGAACTACCGCCAGGAGGCCGTGGAGTGGGTGCAGCGCGTCCTGTGCCTGGGTGTCGCCCTGGACACCCTCCCCGAGGGCGCCCCGGCGGCGGACCTGCTCGCCCTGGCCGAATCCGCCGACCCGGTGGGCGCCCTGCTGGACGCCCCGGACGGGCAGACCGGGCATCCCCGGTACGCCCTGCGCATGGACCTGCGGATGCTGGACCTCTTCCTGACCTCCGAGGCCGCCTCCCGGGACCTCGCAGCGGACGAGCGGGCCCCCGCCTACATAGCCCGGGTACGGGCCGCCTTCGAGGGCGGCGGTCCACGAGCCGCCCGGTTGCCGGGCATCGTCTGGCCGCTGAGCTCCTACTACCTGGGCGGCCCGGTCGACATCCGGCCCATCATGGACAAGGTGGTCGCCAACTGCCGCCGATACGGCGGAGACTGGGAGATGGGCGTCGTCCTGATGTTCCGCACCCACATGGTCGTCGACTCACCCGGCAACCTCCAGGGCGTGGACGAGGACCTGGCCGAACTGCGGGTGCTCAGCAGGCGCGTGGGCGACCGCTGGATGCGTGCGCAGGTGTGCAGCGCGGCGGGCGAGGCGGCCATGGCGCGCGGCCGGTTCGACGAGGCAAGGAGCGAGTACGAGGAAGCGCTGCGGCTCGCCTACGAGGTGGGCGCGCACACCGAGTCGCCGTTCCTCGTCGCCCGCCTCGCCGAGATCGCCTACCGCTCCGGGGACCGCGACACCGCACTGGCCGCCCTGGACGAGGCGAGCACGGCGGCCGAGCGGTACGGAGTGGCGGACTCCGGGGCGTTCGTCCTGCTGCTGCGGGCGCACATCGCCCAGGACGGCGGGAACATCGCCGGCGCGCGCGAGCTGTGGGAGGCGGCACGCGCGGAGACGAGGAACGGCACCCCTCCGCCCCAGTTCATGGCCGGGCTGCACGCGACGGAAGCGCTCATCACGGCCGGCGAGTCGGGCCCGGCGCACGGGCTGCCGATCATCGCCCACGCCCTGCGCGAGGCCGTCGAGCAGCGCTGTGCGGAGACGATCACGGCGACGCTCGTGGACATCGCCGCGGACCTGCTGGCCCGGCTCGGCGACCTGGCCGGAGCGGTCCGGCTGTTCGCCGCCGGCGACCACTGGCGCGGCGGCCACCCACGCCCCGAGCCGGAGCGCACACGGGCCGAGCGGGTCGTCGCCACCGCCCGCGCGACCCTGCCCGGCGACCGCTTCACGGCCGAGCGCACCCGGGGCGCCTCGCTCACCGCGGACGACGTACTGCGCGAGCTGGGCAGGACGCCGACCGCCACCGGCGGGGCCAGGGGGTGTCGTTCGGATCCCCCCGGGTCCGCGACGCCTGGCACGGCACCTCGCCGCGTTGTCGCATCACCCGAGTACGCCCAGTACGCGGGTGACGCTCCGCCTTGCGATGCACCGCACCAGACGCCGCGGCCTGATCCGGGCTGATCCGAACGACACCACCTAGCGGCAGGTGAACCTGGACTCCGCCCAGTCCGCGAGCAGGGCCGAGTCGAGGGCTCCGTGCGGCTCGACCACCAGCCGTACGGTCCGGTGTCCGGCCAGACTCACATGGACGGGGACGGCCGGGGCCCCGCCCCGCAGGATCCCGGACTTCCACAGCCGGGTGCCGTCGGCGTAGACGGAGAACGACACCTTGCCGAGCCCCAGCGTCAGGTCGTCGACACCGACCAGCGCGTCATAGGCGGAGCACGAGCGGTTGAGGTCGATGGTGACGGAGGACGCGCCGTGGACGGTCACACCGTGCGCGTACCGCTTGCCGGCGACCGCCACGCCGTACCGCTGCCACACCCAGCCGCTCTCGTGGATCCGCATCTCGGGCGCCGTGCCGTCACCGGTGACGTCGTACCGCAGCTCGCTCCACTGGTAGACGACCGGCGTCGGCGCCGACGGGGGAGTGGGCGTCGGGGTCGGCGCGGGCCTCGGCCTCGGCTCGGAGGTGGGCGCGGGGGTAGAGGGACGGGGCGGCGTCGGCCCGGGGCCCGCCCCGGATGCGGACGTGGGGGACGGGGTGGGCGCCGTCGGCGCCGTCCGGGCAGGCGTCGGCCCGGGCACCATGACCGGCCTGACGGGCGCGGGCGCCTTGTTCGAGGGCGCAGCGGGTGCCGAGGGCGCCGAGGGTGCCGGGACCGGTGACTCCGGCACGACCGCCGGGGCGGACGGGGACGGCCTGGCCGTCTCCTTCACGGGCTCGTCGTGATGCATCAGGGCAAGCCCCACCGCGGCCACCCCGGCCGCCACCACCCCGGCCGCGATACCGGCCTTCACCGGCGCGCCCAGCCCCTCCGAGACCGCTGCCCCGCCACCCGCCCCGCCGGACGAGCCGCCCGCCGCCGCGGCTGCTCCCGCGGCGCCCGCCCCCGCGCCCCCGGCGATGATCCCGAGCGCCTTGGCGTACCCGGCGGCACCGAACCAGCCGATGACCGCGACCGGCACGACGGCCGGGATACCGGCGGCGACCTCCTCGATCTGGGCGGCCGCCAGTCGGCACCTGGCGCACTCCTCCAGATGCTTGCGCAGCCCCCGCTCGGCACGGGTGCGCAGCCTGCGCCGGGCGTACGTGCCGAGCTGGTCGGCGTACCGGGCGCACTGCTCGTCGTCGGCGAGGGCCGCGCTGACATGGGCCTGGAGGTAGGCCTGCTTCAGGCCCTCGCGGGCGCGGCTGGCGAGCACGCGGGTGCCGTTGGCGTCCAGCCCGAAGAGCGTGGCCACCTCGCTCGGCGACTCGTCCTCCACCTCGGTGTGCCACAACACGGCCTGCCAGCGCTCCGGTAACGAGCGGAACGCCCGCACGGCCAGGGACTGCTCGGCCTCGTGCATCGCGCGCACATCGGCGCCCAGGTCCACGGTCCGGCTGTCCGGCACCTCGCAGGCGCGCGCGGACTGCGCCGCGAACACCGCGAAATCGTCCACGAGCTGCTCGCGCCGGGCCGACTTCGACCAGTGCGCGGCCACGCGCCGCAGGGAGGTGAGCAGATAGGCGCGCACGGCGTACTCGGGTCCGGAGCCGCCGCGCACCGCCTGCAGCATGCGGGCGAAGACCTCGGCGGTCAGGTCGTCCGCGGTGTGGCCGTCCCGGCAGCAGGTACGGGCGTAACGGCGCACCGCGTCCGCGTGCCGCCGGTACAACTCCTCGTACGCGCCGTCGTCACCCGCGCGCATCCGCCCGATCAGCTCGCCGTCGGTCGGCGGCCGCCGACCCGACGGGGGAACACCGCCCTCGCGCTGGGCCGGGACACCGCCCTCGGCGCGCCCCTCCCGCCCCTCACCACTCATCGCGGAAAGCCCCCGCCACCAGCCCAGTCAAGCCCCACCCGATCACCGGGTCAGAGTGCCACACGGACTTTCGTACCGGACCCCGCCGGACGGACCATCCACTCATCCGAGCGGACTTGTCGCCCGGCGGTACCGGACGTCACCCGGACGGGGAAGGCCCAAGGGCCCGCCCCGCCCGACATGATCGACGCGCCGGAACCGTCACACCGGCCGGGACCGCAGCCCCTCCAGCAGGATGTCCAGCAGCCGCGCCGAGGCCGCCGCCTGCTGGGCCGGGTCCGGCAGCGCGGGCGCCGCCGTCGCGATCACCAGCAGCACGTCCGACACCGACACGTCCGGCCGCAGCTCGCCCGCCGCGCGCGCCCGCTCCACGAGCTGGCCCACCACCTCGAGCAGCGCCGCCGCCCCCGCGTCGTCCCCGACCACCGTCACCGGCTGCTCCGGCACCAGCCGCAGCTCACCGGTGCCCGGCTGGGTGCGCTGCTGCGGCACCCGCGCCTCCTCGGCCACGGCGTCGCCGCCGTCCTCCGAGACGCCGACCCGCAGCACCTGCGGCGGCAGCAGCCGCCCCGCACCCGAGGCCACCGACGTCCGCAGGAAGCGCGACAGCGCCGACCACGGCTCGTCCTCCTGACCGAGCGCCGCACGCGCCTGGTCGGTCAGCCGGGAGGTCTCCTCCTCGGCTATCCGCCGCACCAGGACGTCCTTGCTCGGGAAGCGCCGGTACACCGTGCCGACACCGACCCGCGCCCGTCGCGCCACATCCTCCATCGGCGCGCCGTAACCCAGCTCGCCGAAGACCTCACGCGCCGCACGCAGCACGTGCTCCAGATTGCGCTGTGCGTCCACCCGCAGCGGCGTCGTCCGCGCACCGTCCCCGCGTCCGTTGCCCGCCGCCGCGCTCATCGCCGAGCCCACCACCGCGCCACCGGGCGCGAGAGTGGACGCCGATGCCCAATGAGTGTCCTGAATATGCATATGTGTTCCCCCGGTTAATGACGTCTCCCCCCGGAGACTCTCCCCGCACTGATTCGCGGAGTGCGCGGAACGGGTACCGGTCATGACCGGGACCACCCGTCGCGGGCCCGTTTCGACCACATCCCCTACACCCCGTCGACACGAACATAGTTGAGAGGCTGTCAATTCAGAAGGGGCAGGTTCCGCACAGAGCGCCCCCCGATCGGAGTACGGGGCACATACGTCCCGATTCCGCACCCCCGCGCCCACCTGCCCGCCCCCGCTGACCTGCCCCCTTTCGCCCCGATCCGCCGATCACGCGCCCCCCGCGCACGCCCCCGCCCCGGTCACACAAATTGCCGGGCCTGTGGACAAACAACAGCGCCGGGTGCGTCATGGGATGGTGAAGGAACGTGCGCGCATTCTCGTTGTCGGCGGCGGCTACGTCGGGATGTACACGGCCCTGCGCCTCCAGCGGAAGCTGAAACGGGAGCTCAGGCAGGGCAACGTCGACATCACTGTCGTCACTCCCGACCCCTACATGACGTACCAGCCGTTCCTCCCCGAAGCGGCCGCCGGTCTGATCTCCCCCCGCCACGTCGTCGTACCGCTGCGCCGCGTCCTGGAGCAGTGCCATGTCGTCGTCGGCGAGGTGACCTCCATCGACCACGCGGGGCGCACCGCCACCCTCACCACGCTCGCCACCGAGGAGGGCGGCCCCGCCGAACAGCTGGCCTACGACGAACTCGTCCTCGCCCCCGGCTCGATCTCCCGCACCCTCCCCATCCCCGGCCTCGCCGAGCACGGCATCGGGTTCAAGACCGTCGAGGAGGCCATCGGCCTGCGCAACCACGTCATCGAGCAGCTCGACATCGCCTCCTCCACCCGCGACCCCGCCATCCGCGACGCCGCCCTCACCTTCGTCTTCGTCGGCGGCGGCTACGCCGGGGTGGAGGCGCTCGCCGAACTGGAGGACATGGCCCGCTACGCCACGCGCTACTACCACAACGTCCGGCCCGAGGACATGAAGTGGATCCTCGTCGAGGCCTCGAACCGCATCCTGCCCGAGGTCGGCGCCGAGATGGGCCGCTACACCGTCACCGAGCTGCGCCGCCGGGGCATCCAGGTGCTGCTCGAGACCCGCCTCGAATCCTGCGCCGACCGCGTCGCCGTACTCAGCGACGGCCAGCGCTTCCCGACCCGTACGGTCGTCTGGACCGCCGGCGTCAAACCCAGCCCCCTGCTCGCCGCCACCGACCTGCCGCTGGGCGAGCGCGGCCGGCTCCGGTGCACCCCACAGCTGACCATCGACGGCGCCGAGCACGCCTGGGCCGCGGGCGACGCCGCCGCCGTCCCCGACGTCACCGCCGCCGAACCCGGCGCCGAGACCCCGCCCAACGCCCAGCACGCGCTACGCCAGGCCAAGGTCCTCGGCGACAACATCGTCCACGCGCTGCGCGGCGAACCCCTGGAGACGTACGCGCACGCTTACGTCGGCTCCGTCGCCTCCCTCGGGCTGCACAAGGGCGTCGCACAGGTCTACGGGCGCAAGCTGAAGGGCTACCCTGCCTGGTTCATGCACCGCGTCTACCACCTCAGCAGGGTGCCCACCTTCAACCGCAAGGCCCGCGTGCTCGCCGAGTGGACCCTCGCCGGGCTCTTCAAACGGGAGATCGTCTCCCTCGGCTCACTCGAACACCCCCGCGCGGAGTTCGAACTGGCGGCCGGTGGAAAGCCTCCTCACAGCCCCACGAACGACCCGAAGGGGTCGTCCTGACCGGATCCAGGAACTCCACGGCCCACCCCGGCGTCTGAGGGATGTCGCCCGGACGGCCATCCTGCGAGACTGCCCCACGTCCTCGGACGGGTACCCCGCCCGCCCTCAGCACCCACGAGGCTTTCCCCACTGTGAACTTCACGCGCTGGAGCGCCCGGCTCCCCGGAACACAGCGCCGCGCCGCAGCGCGGACCGAGCACGCGGTCTCCCCGGACCGGCGGGGGGAGAACTCCGTGCCCGCGGCCCGCGCCGAACAGACGAGCGACGGGACGCCGTCCGTGCCCACCGTCGACGAACTGCCCGCGCGCGAGGTCCTCGACCGCGTCCCGGCCCTCGTCGCCCTGGTGCACGGCCCGGACCACCGCATCGCCTACCTCAACGACGCCTACACCGCGGCCTTCGGCGCACGCCCCCCGGGCGTACCCGCCCGCGACGCGCTCCCCGAACTGGCCGAACTGGGCCTGATGCCCCTCCTCGACCAGGTCCTGCGCAGCGGCAAGCCCCGCACACTCAAGTCCCGCAAGGCCGTCGACGGCCGCTCCTACACCTTCACCTGCACCCCCGTCGCCCAAGACGGCGACCGGGGCGGCTCCGCGGACGGCGCCGTCCTGGTCTTCGCCACCGACGTCACCGACCACGCCGAGGCCGCCGCCCGGCTGCGCGCCAGCGAACGCCGCCAGCGCGAGACCGCGGTGACCCTCCAGCGCTCCCTGCTCCCCCAGGAACTCGAACAGCCCGACGACCTCCGCATCGCCGCCACCTACCAGCCCGGCGGCACGGAGGCCGCGGTCGGCGGCGACTGGTACGACGTGATCACGCTCGGCGGCGGACGCACCGCGCTCGTCATCGGCGACGTCATGGGCAGAGGCGTGCGGGCCGCCGCGGTCATGGGTCAACTCCGCACGGCCGTCCGCGCGTACGCCCGCCTGGACCTCCCCCCGCACGAGGTCCTCCAGCTCCTCGACGGCCTCGCCGGCGAGATCGACGCCAACCAGATCGCCACCTGCGTGTACGCCATCCACGACCCGAACGAGGGCCGGCTGGTGTACGCCTCCGCCGGCCATCTCCCGATCCTCGTCCGGGACGAGACCGGCACCGTCCAGCGCGCCGACGAACCCACCGGCCCGCCGCTCGGCACCGGCGGCTGGATGCACGCGTCCGGCTCGGTGCCGCTGGGCCCCGGCTCCACGGCGGTCCTCTACACCGACGGCCTGGTGGAACGGCGCAACGAGGACCTGGACGAGGGGATCGCATCCCTGGAGCGCGCCCTCGCCGGAGCGACCGGCACCCCCCAGGTCGTCTGCGACCGCCTCGTCCGCTCGGCCGGCGTCACCGCCGACCACGACGACGACGTCGCCGTCCTCGTCCTCCAGCACCCCGCCCGTACGGGCCCCGACGGCGACCTCTTCCGCAACGCCGCCCTGGAACTCCTCGGCGGCGTGGAAGCGGCACCACGCGCGCGTGCCTTCGCCTCCGGCGTGCTCACCAGCTGGCGCTTCCCGGCCGACCTGCACGACCTCGGCGTCCTGGCCGCGTCCGAACTGGTCGCCAACTCCCTCCAGCACGGCACCCCGCCCATGCGGCTCCGCCTGCGCCGCACCGACCGCCGCCTCATCGTCGAGGTCACCGACGGCGACGACCACCTCCCACGCCGCCGCCGCGCCGAGCCCGGCGACGAGTCGGGCCGGGGCATCGCCATCGTCGCGACCATCGCGTCCAACTGGGGATCACGGCGGACGCCGGGGGGCGGGAAGGCGGTGTGGTGCGAGTTCGTGTTGCCGCGATCGTGACGCCATAGCCGACCGCGCCACCGGTCCCCCGCACCAGCCGCGGGCGCCTAGGCCTCCGCGGCCACCGGCTCCGCCGCGGCTCCACCCCGGGCCACCACCCGACTGGACGCAGCCACCCACGGACGGTCCTGCGCCTCCGTCAGGGACCGGCCGAGCCGAACCGCCAGCACACTGATCCCCAGCGAGAACAGCAGGAAGGTCACCACATACGGCCCGTGCAGCGAGGCCGCCAGCGGCCCGCCCACGGCCGGCCCGACAGCCAGCGCGAGCTGCTTCACCAGAGCGAAAGCGGAGTTGTACTGCCCGGCCATCCCGGTCGGCGCCAGATCGGCCACCAGCGGAGCCACCGTGGGCGACAGCATCGCCTCACCCAGCCCGAACAACGCGTACGTCGACACGAACGCGGCCGTGGCCATCTCCCGGCTGCCATGCCCCAGCCCCGCGTACCCGGCCGCGACCCACGCCACGGCCCAGATCAGCCCCACAGCCGCGATCACCCGCGACCGCCGCCGCCGCTCCACGAACTTCAGCACGGCGAACTGCGCCACCACGATCATCGCCGTGTTCGCGGCCAGCGCGGTCCCCAGCGCGGACGTGGATATCCCGGCCGCCTCCACGCCGTACGCGCTCAGACCCGACTCGAACTGCCCGTAACAGGCGAAGAACAGCACGAAGCCCAGCACGCACAGCTGCACCATGGCCCGGTTGCCCAGCAGCTGCTTCCAGCTTCCCCTCGCGCTCCCCTGCGCCGCCCCGGCCGGCGTGTCCTCGATACGCGGCGCGTGCGGCATCCGCACGGTCGACATCACCACGACCAGCAGCAGGAACACCGCCGCCTCGATCGCGAAGAGAAGAGTGAAGGAGGAGACCCGGGTCGTGTCCACCAGATGCCCACCGATGAGGCCGCCGATCCCGAGCCCCAGGTTCTGCAGGAAGAACTGCGTCGCGAACGCCCGCGACCGCGTGTCCGCCGACGAGCAGTCCACGATCATCGTCGCCAGCGCCGGCTGCGTCACGGCCTGCCCGGCCCCCAGCGCCGCCGCGGACAGCAGCACGGTCACCGCGCTCCCCGCCAGCCCCAGCGCCAGTGCCCCCAGTGCGGCCGTGACCAGGGCGGCGAGCAGGACCGGCAGCGGGCCACGTCGCACGATCGCCCGGCCGGCGAACGGCAGCACGATCAGCGCCGCCACCGCGAAGACGGCGAGGACCAGCCCCGCCGTCATGGCCCCGAGCCCCCGCACCTGCGCCACATAGACGTACAGGTAGGGGACGGTGAAGCCGAGCCCGAACGCGCTGAGTGCGTTGCCCACGTGGATCCGGCGCATCGCTGCGCCCATCGCCCTGGTCACGTTCACCTCTCTCACTAGTTAGGTGTGAAGACTTCGAAGCTAAAGTTCGAAGCTAAAGAGTACACATCGAAGGACTTCAAGGCAAAGGGGCTCCGTGCGATACTGCGCCCATGGCCGACACCCCCGGCGTCACAGAGCCGACACTCGAAGAACAGATCGCCGCCTATCAGCGCGAGTTCCAGGACCTCGACCCCCAGGTCGAGAAGATCGTGTCGGCGCTGTCCCGCCTGAACCGCCGTATGAACGTCGCGTACGGCCGTCAGACCTCCGCCCTGGGCATCAGCAACGCCGAGTGGGAGGTGCTGAAGGCCCTGGTCCTCTCCGGCGCCCCCTACCGCATGGGCCCCAGCGACCTCGCCAAGCGGCTCGGCCTCACCCCGGCCGCGATGACTCACCGCATCGACCGCTTGGTCACCGAGGGACTGGTCACCCGGGAGCGCGACGAGTCCAACCGCGTGCGGGTCATCGTCGAGCTGACGCCCGAGGGCCGGGAGAAGTGGCTGGAGGCCATGCGCCTCGCGACCGTCTTCGAGGAGGACCTGCTCCAGGACCTCACCCCGGCCGAGCGCGCCGTACTCGGCGAGGTCCTGACCCGGCTCCTACGTCGCGTGGAGCATGCCCAGCCGGACGCAGGCGGCCGACTCAGCGACCTGGACTGAGCGCAACAAAGACCTTGACAGGGGTCGCTTGACACGCCCCTGCCCGTTCCGTAGAGTTCTTCGGGTTGCCGCGGAGCCGTAACGGTTCTTCGACAGCACCTCCGCCGCCGCGAGCGGCACATCAAACCATCAGCACGATCTCCCGACGGGGTTGATTTCGGCGTGCCCGGAATTCAATTCGAATAGGGACTCGGCGGCCCGATTGGGAATCGCCGAGAGGATCCGCTAAGGTTTGAGACGTCGGAACGGCCCAACAGCCGGGAAGACAACCCCCTCTGACGGGGAATCAGACGCCGAAAGGATCTGATAGAGTCGGAACCGCCGGAAAGGGAAACGCGAGAGCGGGAACCTGGAAAGCACCGAGGAAATCGGACCGGAAACAGTCTGATAGAGTCGGAAACACCGAAGGGAAGCCCGGAGGAAAGCCCGAGAGGGTGAGT